>NZ_SRTD01000024.1:0-67210 GCF_004792105.1 Mesorhizobium sp. M8A.F.Ca.ET.161.01.1.1
TCTCTTCACCCGAAAGGCAATCCACAACAAACCGTAGCCGCTCGTCCATGATCCCAGTTTCTCGCCAAACCATCGCCGGTCCTCCCGGCGGACAAGAAAACTGTCACCCATGCTATCGGTCCATTCTGTTACCTATCTATCCGGTTCGGACACATCTCCCTTCTCCCCGTCACTATACGGGGAGAAGGTGCCGGCAGGCGGATGAGGGGCGGCGCATACTTGAAGCGATTATCCTCTCTTTGCCGGTGCTCTCACGGACGCTGTGGTGTCGCAGCACCGCATCAGCCCAGTTCCACCGTCCGCCCCAGCTCGATGCTCTGTTCGGCCGCGAGCACGATGCGCAGGCTGTTGACCGCCGCGTCCATCTGCTCGGTCAGATCGAGGTCCTCGCGGATGGCGCGCAGGAAGAAGGCCTGCTCGCGGTCGCACAATTCCTGATGGCCGGGCTCGTCCTCCATGCTGACGATCTCGTCCGGTTTCTTGAAGTTCTTGTCGCCGTCGACCGCGGCATAGTGGATCTTGAGCGCATCGGTCTTGGTGTGGCGATCGATGTCAGCGGAGTTCGACACTTCAGCGTCGGAAGCGGTGCTGGCGGCTTGTCCGGCGACGATCGACACCGCACCCTTCGGCCCGACGACGTCCTTCACGAAATAGGCCGTCTCGCTCATCATCGGCCCCCAGCCGGCCTCGTACCAGCCGACCGAGCCGTCGTCGAAGGTGACGTGCAGGTGGCCGTAATTCTGCTTGTCGGCCTCTGCCCACAATTTGGCGCCGATGCCGTGCACGCGGACCGGCTTCGCGCCGGTCAGCTGGCACATGACGTCGACATAATGCACGCCGCAATCGACGATCGGGATCAGCGAATCGATCAGGTTCTTGTGCCAGTGCCACGCGCTGCCGCTGCTCTGCTGGTTGAGGTTGAGGCGCATCACCAGCGGCTTTCCCAACGTTTTGCCGACCTCGATGAATTTGATCCATGAGGGATGGACGCGCAGGATATAGCCGAGCACCAGCTTGCGGTTTTTCGCCCGCGCGGCGGCCACCACCTTCTCGGCATCCTGGATGTTGGTCGCGAGCGGCTTTTCCATGAACACATGGCAGTTGGCCGCGATCGCCTTCAGCGCGTATTCGGCATGCGTGTTGGGCCAGCTGTTGATCGAGACGGCGTCCGGCTTGGTCTCCTTCAGCGCCACGTCGAAATCTTCGTAGAGCGGATAGCCGGCAAGTTCGGACGGGATCTTGGTGTTGCTCTTGATCGAGCGGCTCATGATGCCGACGATCTGAAAACCCTCGGAGCGGTGATAGGCGCTGGCGTGCGACGCACCCATATTGCCGAGACCCACCACCAGCACTTTTACCTTGTCGGCCACTACTGCCTCCCGTTCCTTAATCATTAAAACCATGTGCGAGGGGCTCAGTTGCCGCACGTGTTGATCGCTTGCCCGGGCAATCATCTTAGGTTTGCGCAGCCCCTCATTGCCCTGCCGGGCATTTCTCCCCGTATAGTGACGGGGAGAAAGACGCTGTCATCACCGATTTTCGCCAATCGCCAGCGTTGGAGCGCTTCCCTTCTCCCCGTCACTATACGGGGAGAAGGTGCCGGTAGGCGGATGAGGGGCGGCGCTGGCCTCGAAAATTGGCACCCTACTTCACCGCCGAATCGAACAGATGCGCCTTGA
Organism: Mesorhizobium sp. M8A.F.Ca.ET.161.01.1.1; assembly: GCF_004792105.1. Lineage (NCBI taxonomy): Bacteria > Pseudomonadati > Pseudomonadota > Alphaproteobacteria > Hyphomicrobiales > Phyllobacteriaceae > Mesorhizobium > Mesorhizobium sp. M8A.F.Ca.ET.161.01.1.1. Next base: position 1,680 of record NZ_SRTD01000024.1, read on the forward strand.
TCTTCTCGACATCGAGCGCGGCGAAGCCTTCCGACAGTTTGACGCCGTCGGCATCAGCCTTGACCTTGGCCTTGTCGAAGTCGTTAGCGGCCGGGATCAGGTCGTTGGTGCAGACATCCTCGGCCTTCACCGGATTGGTGATCTGGCCGATCTTGTGGATCTCGTCGAAGAAGCCCTGCCAGCTCGCCATGTCGTGCGAGCCCCAGCCGCCGCGCTTGTCCATGTCGCCACGGAAGACGTTGATCTGCTGCAGGATCGAGGTGGTGCCGAGTTCCGGCCCGAGATTCTTGGCCAGCGTCGGGAACTGCTCGAACACCGCCTCGACCGCCGCGCGCGGATTTTGATACCCGAACTCCAGGCCCATCGCCCAGCCGCGCAGGTACTTTTCCAGGAACGCCTTCTTGTCGGGATCGGCGAGGTCGGCGGCGCGCACGACGAAGGTGTTGGCGGGCAGCTTGGAGTTCTTCACGCCGAGCCAGTATTCGAAGTCGAGACCCTTGGCGATCCATTCTGCGCGCAAGCCTTCCCATGACAGCGCCGCGTCGCCCTGGCCGCCGGCAAGCGCGGTGCCCCAGGTCGGCCAACCGGCCTCGACATATTTGACCTTCTTGATGTCGACGCCTTGCGCGGCCAGCAGCGGATCGGTGATCGACTGCCAGGCGGCGGAACCGAGCAGGATGGTCTTGCCTTCGAGCTTCTTCAGGTCGTTCGAGCCCTCGCCCTTGCGGAAGGCGATGGAGAACGTGTCGCGCGCGCCCATGTGGAACACCGACTTCAGCTTCATGCCGTTCTGGATGGCGAAGGAGAACACGCCGGGCGAGGGAAAGCCCATGTCGGCCTGGCCGACATCGACGAACTTCACCGTTGCCGTGCCGTCGGACGGTCCCGGCTGCATGTCGGTGTCGAGCCCATCGAAATAGCCGGCCTTCTTGGCCGCCCAGTAGGGATAGTCGTCGAGCACTTCGAGCGTGCCGCGCGGCGAGATCCAGGTGAATTTTCCATAGGCCTCGGCCTTGGCCTCGAGGCCCGACGCGCCGAGCGCGGTTGCCGTCACCAACCCGGCGCCGGTGACCTGCAGGAAGGTACGGCGGCTCATTCCCGCCTGGTGGATGAAATTGTCGTTGGTCATGGCATTCCCCTTTTTGTTTGATGTTGGTCAGGCGCCCTCCTCCGGGGCGCGGTCATTGCCCTCTGCTCAAGCCTCCCAGCTCGCCCATTTCTTGCCGATGAGGAAGAACAGCACGTAGATCAGAATGCCGAGCATCGACAGGATCAGCACCACGGCGAAGAATTGTGGCATCTGGATCATCGACGAATAGGTGGTGAGCCGGTTGCCGAGGCCGAAGCCGCCGCCCACCATCTCGGCGCCGACCGCGGTGAGCAGGCCGAAGATGGCGCCGATCATCAGCCCGACCAGGATCATCGGCAGCGCCATCGGCGCGCGGATCTTCCAGAAGATCTGCAAGGTGCTGGCGCCGTAGGACCGTGCCAGCGCGATCTTGGCGCTGTCGACGCGGCGAAAGCCGGTGGCGGCGTTGATCATCACCATCGGCCCGGCGGCCAGCGCCACCGCGATGATGCGCGGCGTGTAGCCAAAGCCGAAGCGCAGGATCAAAAGCGGCACCAGCGCCAGCATCGGCGTGGTGACCAGCAGCAATATGTAGGGCGCGACGATCTTTTCCGCGAAGGGGAACTGGGTGATGACGGCGGCCAGCACCAGCCCGATCACCGCGCCGATGGCAAAGCCGGACACCAGCTCGACCAGCGTGTAGCCGAGATGCGGCGCGATCAGCGGAAACTCGTCGAACAGCGCATAGGCGATCGAACTCGGCGGCGGCATGATGTAGAGCGGCACATGAAACAGCCGCAGCGCCAGTTCGATGCCGCCGATGATGAAGACGGCGACGGCGACGATAGCCGCCACCTCTTTCCCGGACTTGATGCCGGGGCCGCTGGCGAAGGCCGAGAGGTTGGTCAGGCTGACGTCCTGTCCATCACCCGACTTGGCCTTGGAGAATTCCGGGATGGCGGCGATCACGGCCTGATCCTCACGATCTCGGCGCTCGGGCGTTCCGGCGCCTTCGGCCTGGTGCGCTCACCGACAATGTCCATCTTGATCCGGTTGGTGAGGTCGAAAACCTCCTTCGTCGCCATGATCTCCAGCGAACGCGGCCGCGCGAACGGCACGCGATATTCCTTGGCGACTTTGCCCGGCCGCGCGCTCAGCACGACCACGCGGTCGGAGAGAAAAATCGCTTCCTCGATCGAGTGGGTGATGAAGACGATGGTGGTCTTGGTGTCGAGCCAGATCTCCTCGACCAGCCGGTTCATCTCCTCGCGGGTAAAACTGTCGAGCGCGCCGAACGGCTCGTCCATCAGCAGCACCGAAGGCTTCAGTGCCAGCGCCCGCACGATCGCCGCGCGCTGCTGCATGCCGCCCGAAAGCTCGCGCGGGAACTTGCCGCCGAAACCATCGAGGCCGACGCGGTTCAGGAGGTGCGCGATCCAGGCGCGGTCGGGTTTTTCGCCCTTGATCTCGAAGGGAAAGCGGATGTTGGCGTCGAGATTGCGCCACGGCAGAAGGTTGGCTTCCTGGAAGACGATGCCGATATCGGGATGTGGCCCGGTGATCGCCTTGCCATCGAGCCGGATCTCGCCGCTGGTCAGGCTGTGCAGGCCCGACATCGACCACAGAAGGGTGGTCTTGCCGCAACCCGACGGGCCGACGATCGAGACGATTTCATTGGCCCTGACGTCGAGGCTGCAGCGGTCCAGCGCCAGGAGGTCGCCGGACGCCGTGTGATAGATCTTGGTCGCTGCCTGCACGCCAAGCTTCGGCGTTGTTGCTTCGCCCGCGTTCATCCGCCCCTCGGAGATTGCGTGATGATCCAATAGGTCATCAGACTGCCAGAAATCAGTGTGTAACTATCCTACTTTGCTGTCAAGCGCCGGTGGTGGTAAGCGTATCATCAAAATCGTAGATGCAAGTTATCCGATTGTTTTTGCCACGTTTTCTTTGCCTTGAAATCCTTGTTGCTTTCCTACATAGTTAGATAGGCGCACACGGCGCCGTCCTTGCGGCACGGATCGGCTGCAACAGTGCCGGGCGCATGGAACGACGGCGTGCAAACATGTTAAGAGGTCAGGTCGAAAACGGGCTAGGGAACACCGCCTTCATGACCGAAGCTGCCAGCCATCCGATCGTGGACGAAGAAGGAGCCGGGGGCGAGCCCGTCCGGCGCATTCCCGACATCATCTCGCTCGTCAAGGATTCCTACGCGGAATTGCGCCCGGCCGAACGCCGCGTCGCCGATGTCGTGCTCGAAAATGTCAAATACGCGGTCGACGCCTCCAACGCGGCGCTGGCCCAGCGCGCCGGCGTCAGCGAGCCGACGGTGACACGTTTCTGCCGCGCCATCGGCTGCGAGGGCGTGCGCGACTTCAAGCTGAAGCTGGCACAGAGCCTCGTCGTCGGCGCGCTCTATCTGGACACCTCGCCGGCCAGGGAGGGCGACACCGGCATGTCGTTCTGGAACGCCGTGTTCGGCGAAGCGCGGCGGGCACTGCAGGAGGCCGAGCGGCAGCTCGATCCGGGTGAGCTGGAAAAGGCGGCCGAGCTGATCGCCCGGGCCCGCCAGGTCACCGTGTTCGGGCTCGGCGGCAGCTCTTCGGCGCTGGCGCAGGAGACGCAGTACCGGCTGTTTCGCTATGGCATCTCGATCAGCGCCCAATGCGACCCCTACCTGATGCGCATGACCGCCTCGACGCTGAAGCCCAGCGACCTGGTGATCGCCATCTCCGCGACCGGGCGAACCCGCGAAGTGATCGAGGCCGTCGAACTGGCCAAACACTACCGTGCCAACGCGATCGCCGTGACTGCGCCCGACACCGAGCTCGCCCGTGCCTGCGACGTCAGGCTGACGGTCGCCGTGCCCGAATATCCCGACACGCTGAAGCCGACCGCCTCGCGCTATGCCTTCCTGGCAATGATCGACCTTTTGGCGGTCGCATCGGCCTACAAACTCGACGGCTCGGCCCGCGAGACGGTCCGCCGCATCAAATACAACGCCCAGATCCACCGCACGGGCAAGGAAATGGAGCCGCTCGGAGATTGATGAGGCGTTCTTCCTTCTCCCCTTGTGGGAGAAGGTGTCGCCGAAGGCGACGGATGAGGGGTGTTCCAGCTTGGCACCGACGGCACCCCGTGGCGCACCCCTCATCCGTCTCGGCGCTGCGCGCCGATCCACCTTCTCCCACAAGGGGAGAAGGAAGAAGAAAGAGGGAAGACATGCTCGAAATGGCACCGACGAAACAGGCAGCCGCATGGCTCGCATCCCTGGCGCAGGCGCTCGCAGCCGGCGATGTGACCGCCGCAAGCAACCTGTTCGTCGACGATTGCTACTGGCGCGACCTGCTGACCTTCACGTGGAACGTCACCACCATGGAAGGCCGCGCGGCCATCGCCGGCATGCTGAAGTCGACTTTGGCGACGACCAGGCCAACCGGCTGGCGGATCACCGGCGAAGCGACCTCGGATGAAGGCACCATCGAGGCCTGGTTCACCTTCGAAACGGCGGTGGCCACGGGACAAGGCATCATGCGTCTGCGCGATGGGCGCTGCCGCACCCTGTTCACGGCGATGACCGACCTCACGGGGTTCGAGGAGCGCAAGGGACCGACGCGGCCGCTCGGCGTGCGCCACAAGGCCGATCCCGAACGCGAGACCTGGTCGGAGGCGCGGGCACGCGAGACGCGCGAGCTCGGCGTCTCGGAGCAGCCCTATTGCCTGGTCATCGGCGGCGGCCAAGGCGGTATCATGCTCGGCGCACGGCTGCGTCAGCTCGGCGTGCCCACCATCGTCATCGAGAAGAACGCAAGGCCGGGCGATTCCTGGCGCAACCGCTATCGCACCCTCGTGCTGCACGACCCGGTCTGGTACGACCATCTGCCCTACATCCCGTTCCCCGACAACTGGCCCGTCTTCACGCCCAAGGACAAGATGGGCGACTGGCTGGAGATGTACACGCGCGTCATGGAGCTGAATTACTGGGTCGCCACCAGGTGCCTCAGCGCCAGTTACGACGAGGCGGAGAAAGAATGGACCGTGGTGGTCGATCGTGTCGGTCGTCAGATCACGCTGAAGCCGAAGCACATCGTCTTTGCCACCGGCGCCTACGGTCCGCCGCGCAAGATCGAGCTGCCCGGCGCGGACCAATTCAAGGGCGAGTTGCTGCATTCCAGCCAGTATGCCAGCGGCGAGAAATTCCGCGGCAAAAAGGTCGCCGTCATCGGCGCGGCCAGCTCCGGGCACGACGTCTGCGTCGATCTCTGGGAGAGCGGCGCCGACGTCACCATGATCCAGCGCTCGCCGACCACCGTGGTCAAGTCGGACACGCTGATGCAGGTCGGCTTCGAAATCTTCTCCGAGGATGCGCTGGCGCGCGGCATCACCACCGAAAAGGCCGACATGATCGTCGCCTCGACGCCATTCGCGCTGGTGCCCAAGGGCCAGCGCGCGCTCTACGACGTCATCCGCGCGCGCGACGCGGCCTTCTATGAGCGTCTCGCCGCCTCCGGCTTCGCGCTGGATTTCGGCGACGACGAAACCGGCCTGCTGATGAAGGCCTACCGCACCGGCTCGGGCTATTACATCGATGTCGGCGCCTCGGACCTGATCATCGACGGCAAGGTCGGCATCCGCAGCGGCGTCGCCATCAAATCACTGACGCCGAAAGGCATCCTGTTCGAGGACGGCAGCGAGCTCGAGGCCGACGCCATCGTCGCCTGCACCGGCTACCAGTCGATGAACGAGAATGTGGCGGCGCTTGTCTCGCGCGAAGTCGCCGACAAGGTCGGCCCGTGCTGGGGGCTCGGCTCCGGCGTCAAGGGCGACCCCGGCCCCTGGCAAGGCGAATTGCGCAACATGTGGAAACCGACCGCACAGGAAGCCCTATGGTTCCACGGCGGCAATCTGGCCCTGTCACGGTTTTATTCGAAATATGTCGCGCTGCAGATCAAAGCGAGGATGGAGGGGATCGATACGCCGGTTTATGGGCCGCCGAGCAATTCCTCACATCAGGTTTGACGGTTTTGATCGCGCCCGCAGATTGCCGCGAGCGCCACCGACCAGCCAAGGATCGAAGCCACCTGCGAAGTTTTTAGCTGCAGACAGGATTCCCGCTATAATGTCCGGCGACACGCGGAGGAAGGCCGATGGGACTGCTGAGAGGACTTCGCATAAAGCTGGGGCTGAAGAAGGATCCGTTGCCGCCGCTGCCAGGTGTCGAGATCGGGCGTCACACCTACGGTCTCAGCAAGAAATCGTTCTTCGTTCCGCATAAAGACGTGCCGGTGCGGATAGGGTCGTTCTGCTCGGTTGGTCCGGATGTTCTGTTTATCTGCGCGGCGGAACACCGCACCGACACCGCAACCACCTATCCGATCGAATTTGCGGGCGGAAAGATCCACAACGGACACGGAACCGTCGGCAAAGGGCCGATCACAGTCGGCCATGATGTCTGGATCGGTGCTCGCGCCATCATCCTCAGCGGCGTCACCATCGGCAATGGTGCTGTCATAGGTGCCGGCGCCATCGTCACGGGAGGGATTCCGCCCTACGCCATCGCGGTCGGCAATCCAGCTCGTATCCTGCGGTATCGGTTCGCGCCCGATGTCATCGATCGCCTGCAGTCGTTGAAATGGTGGGACTGGAGCGATGATCTGATCCGCACGCGGATCGAGCTTTTGACGACGATGGGTGCCTTGAGCTTCCTGAACGCGCTGGGCCCGGCATGACTGCCTCGGCAGTCAGAGGACCGCTGACTGAGCCCTAACCCCGCAGGCAGGCCTCACTCATGCCGGTGCCCAAAGTGCCGCGCCGCCACCTCGACATGCGTATGTCGCTCATGCGCTTCGAAACGCTCGGTCTCCCCAAGGTCGTTCGCCGCTTCGTTCGGCCACCAGGTGCCGCCGATGACGATGCCTTCGCAGACCAGCCGCTGATCGGCGGTGAGCGAGGCGCCAACCGCATCGACGAAGGTGAAGCGGCCTGGGCGCTGCCGCAGCACGGCGACGTCGCCGACGGTACCGACCGCCAGCGTGCCGAGGTCCGGCCGGGCGATCGCCCGCGCCGGCGCTTGCGTCGCCGCGCGCAAGACCTCGGCCACCGGCATGCCGAGCGCCATCAGCTTCGACATGCAGACCAGAATGTCGAAGGCCGGCCCGTCGACGCAGTAGAGATGCACGTCGCTCGAAATGACGTCGGGCGCCAGCCCTTCGGCCAGCATCGCGCGCGCGACGTCGAAGTCGAACGAGCCCATGCCGTGGCCGAGATCGAAGATGACGCCGCGCTCGCGCGCCAGCCGCATGTCGGGCCGCACCATGCCGGAAGCGAAGACCGGCGCGTTGGGAAACGGCCGGAAGCAATGGGTGAGGATGTCGCCCCGGCGCAGGCGCGGCAGCACTTCGGAGCGGCCGGGCGGCGGCTCGTCTATATGCGCCATCAGCGGCAGTCCGGCTTTGTCGGCGGCGTCCAGCGCCAGATCCACCGGCGCGATGCCGCTGGTGCCGCCTGCATGCTTGCCGGAGCGGACCTTGACGCCGACCACGACGTCGGCGTGCTCGCGCGCCGCGGCCACCACCTCGCGCGGCTCGCAAAGCCGGAGATCGCTGCATTCGCCGACCGACACCGTCTGCGAGAAGCCGAAAATGCCGGCAAAGGAAACGTTGACATAGGCCAGGATGCGCACCTTCGAGCGCTCCATGACATGGCGGCGGAAGCCGAGAAAATTGCCCGCACCGGCGCTGCCGGCATCGATGAAGGTGGTGGTTCCGCTTTTCGCTGCGAGCCGATCGGCATCGACGCCGAGCGAGGTGCCGCCCCAATAGACGTGGCTGTGCAGGTCGACGAGGCCGGGCGCGACGATGCAACCGGTCGCATCGACCACCTGCGCGGCGCTGGTCACGGGGATGTCGGCGTCGACCGCGGCGACAAGGCCATTGGCGATAGCGACATCGCGCGGCGCGTCGATGCCGGACGCCGGATCGATCAGCCGTCCGCCCTTCAGCAGGAGGTCGAATTGCATGGAGATGCCTCCGCCTTGTTACTTCGTCTTTCAGGCCGGCCTGTACGCGACGGCCTCGACCTCGATCTTGATGTCGATCATCAGCCGCGATTCGACCGTCGTGCGCGCCGGCGGATTTTTGGGAAAATGCCTGGCATAGACCGCGTTGAAGGAGCCGAAGTCGCGCGCGTCTTCCAGCCAGACAGTGGTCTTGACCACGTCGTCCATCGTGCAGCCGGCCAGCGCCAGCGCGGCCTTGACGTTGGCGAGCACCTGCTCGGTCTGTTCCGTGATGCCACCCTTGACCACGATGCCGTCGCCGCCGACCGGAACCTGGCCCGAGATAAAGACGAAATCGCCGGCCCGCACGGCGGGCGACAGCGGCACGTGGGACGTTCCAAAAGTCTGCTTGGGCACGGGATGGCTCCTCCGATGACGCGGCGAGGCACCGAGGCGGCGCCCGCTTTGGGGGGAGATTTACCGCGATCGGGGCGATCCCGATAGGGGCCTTGTTGGAAAGCAACATTCTTCGAAATCCGTGTTGCTTTATTACAGAAGCGCTTGCATCGTACGCGCTTGCCGGACGGGCTCGACGCCACGACGGACAGACGCCCTTGCGAGACGGAGACCCCGACAATGACCTTCGACAAGAACCCGTTTCCTTCAGGCGACGCCGACCGCCACGCGCTGTGGGAGATGCTGGTGCGGCGCGACATCGACGCCTTCATCGGCCAGGACTGGTCCATGGTCGAGAAGGACTTCGTCGCCGAGAGCTTCTTTGGCATGCACGCGCATTTCCTGGCCAACGCCGATGCCTGGCGGCTGCAATTCCCCAGGCTGGAAATCTATCGCGACGAGTGGCTGCGCCAGGCCAAGGAGACGGCGGCGACCAAATTCGCCGAGCCGCTGCGCGAGGCGCTGTTTCGCGTCACCAATCTGCGCGACATCGATGTCGACGGCGACCGCGCCGTGCTGCACAAGAAGTTCGACGGCAGCGTCGCCAAGGCGGATGGCAGCGTCGACCGGCTGAAATGGCAGACGCTGTATTTTTGCCGGAAGGTCGGGGCGAACTGGAAGATATCAGGCTTCGTCGGCTACATGCCCTATCCGCTGGGCGGCTAGGCGCTCAGTAAAGCGTGACGAAGGCCGGGAACATCACGCCGGTCTCCCGCAAATACTCGATAAGCTCGATGGCCGGGAAGATGGCGAGGAAATAGAGTCCGTCAAAGAAGGTGCGCCGCAGCGCGCGCGTCGAGAACTGCAGCTCGTCATTGTCGCGGTAGAGCAGCGGGTTCGGCCAGAACCGGGGCGTCGCCTTGATATAGGCTGTATAGGCCGCGCCGAACTTGCCCAGGAGATATTCGGCTTCCTTGCGCGCCGTGACGCGGAAGATGAGGAAGCTGGCAACGCCAAGGGCGGCGGCGGCCACCAGCGAGCCGTAGAGCAGGCCGATGCCGACCGCGCCGACCGTCGAGAAGAAGTAGAGCGGGTTCTGGCTCATCGAGAACGGTCCCGTCGAAACCAGCTCCTCATTCTTCTTGCCGCCGACATAGAGGATGCTCCACAGCCGGCCGGCGACGCAGATCAGCACCAGGCAGAAGCCGACCAGTTCGAGCGTTTCGTGCCCATCCGAGCCTTCGCTGAGCGCCGGTTTGGTCAGGAACAGGAGCAGCACCGCCAGCGCCGCCGCGATGCGGATGAAAATCAGCCGCTTGCGCTGATCGAAAGCCTTCGAAACCGGCTTGAGGGAGGCGTAGGTCATTCGGGTTTTCCTGGGGCGCTCCGTGCGAGCCCGGCCACTGGGGCACGCCATTGATGGCGGATACAAGGCGCTCGCCCTCTATCAGCGCACCGCGAGGCTTTCGTAAAGGCCTTTTGCGTCAACGACAGCGATCCTTACGAATTTGTATGCCAGCGGACAGGCTGGGGTGAAGCCGCTTGCCTATTGTCCGGATGCCGGATCGCCACCGCAACCATCGACATCGGGATATCTGCCATGCTCGCGCTTCCCACCGCACCAAACCAAAACAGGGTTCCCGACGTCACTCTCGATTTCTGGCTGATCAAGCTGATGGCCGTCACCATGGGCGAGACGGCGGCCGACTATCTCGCCGTCAACCTCGGTCTTGGGCTGACCGTCACCTCGCTGATCATGACCGGCGTCCTGATCGTCGCCCTTGCCGTCCAGTTCGCGCAGAAGCGCTACGTGCCCTGGGCCTACTGGCTGGCGGTGGTGCTGATCAGCGTCGTCGGCACGCTGATCACCGACAATCTCGTCGACACTTTCGGCGTGCGTCTCGAAACGACCACGATTGCTTTCAGCGTCGTGCTCGCGGCGACGTTCGCGGTCTGGTACGCAGCCGAACGGACGCTGTCGATCCACACCATCTTCACGACCCGGCGCGAGATCTTCTACTGGCTGGCGATCCTCTTCACCTTCTCGCTCGGCACCGCCGCCGGCGATCTGGTCGCCGAGAGCTTCGACATGGGCTATCTGACCACGGGCCTGCTGTTCGGCGGCGTCATCGCGCTCATCGCTCTCGCCTACTATCTGCTCCGTCTGGACGGCATCCTGGCCTTCTGGCTCGCCTACATCCTGACGCGGCCGCTTGGCGCGTCCTTCGGCGATTGGCTGTCGCAGCCCGTCGAATATGGCGGCCTCGGCTTCGGCACCATCTTCACCAGCCTGGCCTTCCTCGGCTGCATCGTCGCCCTTGTCCTCTACATGACGCTCAGGAAGAATGCCGACGAGCTCGACGAGATGTTGCTGGACTCGGATTGAACCCAGGCGGCGAGCGCCGCGGGATCGGCCAGCTTCACCGCGGTCCTAGGAACCGACCCGTGCCGGTGATAGCCTGCCTCCGACATCGGCAATCAACCGGAACAGCGATGCGACTTCTTCTTGTCGAGGACGACCAAAGGACGGCCGATTACGTCGTCAGGGGCCTGACCGAGGCCGGCCATGTCTGCGACCTCCTGCGCGACGGTCATGACGCGCTTTTCGCGGCGACCAGCGGCGCCTACGACGTGATCATCGCCGACCGCATGATCCCCGGCCTCGACGGCCTGTCGATGGTCAAGGCGGTCCGCGCCGCGGGCGTGCGCACGCCGGCGATTTTCCTCACCTCCGTCGGCGGCATCGACGACCGCGTCGAGGGCCTCGAGGCCGGCGGCGACGACTATCTGGTCAAGCCCTTCGCCTTTTCCGAGCTGCTCGCCCGCATCAATGCGCTCGGCCGGCGGCCGGCGGCGCAGGAGCAGAAGACGGTGTTGAAGGTTGCCGACCTGGAGATGGACCTCATCATGCGGCGCGTCGTCAGGCAGGGCCAGCCGATCGACCTGCAGCCGAGGGAGTTCAGCCTGCTGGAGGTGCTGATGCGCGGCGAGGGCCGCGTCATCACCCGCACCATGCTTCTGGAGCGCGTCTGGGACTTTCATTTCGATCCCAAGACCAGTGTCGTCGAAACCCATATCAGCCGGTTGCGGGCCAAGGTCGACAAGCCGTTCGAAACCCAGCTCATCCATACCATCCGCAACACCGGCTACAGTCTGCACGCGCCGCTTTCCGCATGACGGAGGCATGGACCCGCCTGCTGCGCAGCACGCCGTTCCGGCTCGCCCTGACGTTCGCCTTCCTGTTCATGCTGGCCTTCGTGCTGGCGGGCGCGATCGTCTACCAGATGATGAGCGCCGATCTCGCCGAGCAGCTTGACGACACCATCAAGGAAACCTATGCCGTCATCGCCTCAGCCTATGCCGACAACGATCCCAAGGAGCTGGTCGAGATCGTGGAGAGCCACGCCACGCTCAGCCCGAAGAAGGAGCAGCTGTTTTCGCTGACCGACTCGGCCGGTAACCGCCTGGCCGGCAACTTCACCGCGGCCGGGCTTCCCGACGGCTTCTCGATGTTCGGCGCCGAGATGCCTGGCCTGCCCGCTGGGACCGAATACCGCGCCTACTCCGGTTCGGTCGGCGCCAACACCTTGACCGTCGCCTTCAGCCTCTCCGAGACGGAGGAGCTGGAAACGATCATGCTGATGAGCTTCGGCTGGGCGACCCTGATCATCACCGGCCTGGCCGTCACCGGCGGCGCCCTGCTCGCCTCGCGCGTCCAGCGCCGTCTCGACGGCATTGCCGCCACGATGGTCGACGTCTCGCATGGCCGGCTGGATACCCGCATCCCGCTGACCGGCAAGGGGGACGACATCGACATCGTCTCCAGCCAGGTCAACGCCGCGCTCGATCGCCTGTCGGCGCTGGTCGAAGGCATGAAGCAGGTCAGCGCCGACATCGCGCACGATTTGAAGACGCCGCTCAACCGGCTGCAGATGATCCTGGAGAGCGCCGCCGACAAGGCCGCGCGGCGCCAGGACGTTTCCGACGATCTGGCCGATGCGCGCACCGAGGGCCATCAGATCAACGAGACCTTCGATGCGCTGCTGCGGATCGCGCAGATCGAAGCCGGCGCGCGCAAGGCGCGCTTCACCGATGTCGATCTCGGCGAGATCCTGCAGACCATTGCCGAGATCTACACCGACGTGGCCGAGGATGACGGGAAGGTGCTGTCGCCCACGCAGCTGAACGAAATGGTGGACCGGGTCCATGGCGACCGGGAACTGTTGACGCAGATGTTCGCCAATCTGGTCGAGAACGCGCTGCGCCATTGCCCGCCCGGCACCTCCATCAAACTGTCGGTGACGCGTCAGGGCGACCGCGTGCTTGCTGGCGTCTGCGACAACGGCCCGGGCATTCCCGCCGACGAACGTGAAAAGGTCTTTCAGCGGCTCTACCGGCTGGACCACAGCCGCTCGACGCCGGGCAGCGGCCTCGGCCTCAGCCTGGTCAGGGCCATCGCCGACCTGCATGGCGCGACCATCACGCTGGAGGATTGCCACCCCGGCCTTGCCTTGGTGGTGGGGTTCCCCGTGCCGACGGATTAGCCGATGAAATTGCCGGTTCTGGCCAATCCAGCTTGGGTTCCTCGCCCCCGCTTTGGCTACGCTATGAACACATCTTCTGTGACTGGCGTGACTGACCGACGTGAGCTCGATTGCCGCGTGGTTCCCCCAATCCGTCGCGGCTTCGCCGCGCCACCTTTCCCCCCTCCGGAGGGAAAGGAAGGGGAGCCTTGCTGGACAGCGTTGACGGCAAGGAGCTTGGCGCCTTTCCTCTCCCCCGTCGATCGGGGGGTCCGAAGGACGGGCGAGACCGGTGGCTCGCCCCGGCAAGTGGCTCGGCGAAGCCGAGACGGAGTGGGGGTCGACCAGCGCAGCATAGGACAATGCATGCGCCAAGCTGCCATGCACGCTATCGCCAAAGACCAGCCGCTGGAAATGTGCGCATGCTTAGCGCCTCTGGCGGGAGCGAGGAGCCCGAGTCCTGAGTACTCACCTGTCGATCCGCGTCGACAGGATGATCGAAGACGCGGTCCGCTCGACCCCGTCCATGGCGCCGATCTGGTCGAGCAGTGTGTCGAGGTCGCGGATCGACGGCGCGTCGACGATGACGATCATGTCGAAATTGCCACTGACCGAGTGCAGCGTCCTGACGGGAGGCAGCGCCTGCAGGGCGCGCACCACTTTGTCGGCGAGCTTGGGCGTGACGGTGAGCAGCACATGCGCCCTGACCAGCCCCTGCTCATAGTCCGGCGACAGCCTGACGCCATAGCCCGTGATGATGCCGCGGTGCTCCAGCCGCTCGATCCGGCTTTGCACCGTCGTGCGCGACACGCCGAGCTGGCGCGCCAGTTCGGCCGTCGAGGCGCGCGCGTTGGCGCGCAGCAGCGAAAGCAGGGCCTGTTCGGCATCACTGAGCATTTCGACGAATCCTCTCGGCAAATCGACTAGAGATAGGGTTCACATTGCAGGATTCCACGCTTCCTTTCGACAGGCAAGCAGCGATGATCCCGGCAAACGCGCATCGCAGGGGAATTTAGACCATGAACAAAGTCGTTATCGTCGGGGCCGGCAAGATCGGCTCGACCATCGCCGAAATGCTTGCTGAAACGGGCGACTACCAGGTCACCCTCGTCGACCGCTCGGCGGCACAGCTCACTGCTGCCGAGGTGCCCGATGGCGTCGAGACGCTCGAACTCGACATCGCGGCGGTCGGTGCGCTCGAGGCGGCGCTCACCGGCAAGTTCGCGGTGCTGAGCGCCGCCCCCTTCCATCTCACCACGCGCATCGCCGAGGCGGCGGCCAGCGCCGGCGTGCATTATCTCGACCTCACCGAGGATGTCGTCTCGACCAGGCGCGTCAAGGAGCTGGCCCGTTCCGCCAAGAGCGCCTTCATCCCGCAATGCGGGCTGGCGCCGGGCTTCATCTCGATCGTCGCCAACGACCTCGCCAGCCGCTTCGACACGCTGGAAAGCGTGCGCATGCGCGTTGGCGCGCTGCCGCAATACCCGTCCAACGCGCTGAACTACAATCTGACCTGGAGCACCGACGGCGTCATCAACGAATATTGCGAGCCTTGCGAGGCGATCGTCGAAGGCGAGCTGGTCGAAGTGCCGCCGCTGGAAGAGCGCGAGGAGTTCTCGCTCGACGGCGTCACCTACGAGGCCTTCAACACCTCGGGTGGGCTCGGCACCTTGGCCGAAACGCTGAAGGGCAAGGTGCGCACGCTGAACTACCGCACCATCCGCTATCCCGGCCATGCCGCGATCATGAAGGCTTTGCTCAACGATCTCGGGCTCCGCCACCGCCGCGACGTGCTGAAGGACATTTTCGAAAGTGCTTTGCCGGCGACGCTGCAGGACGTGGTCATCGTCTTCGTCACCGTCAGTGGCCGCAGACAAGGCCGTCTGCTGCAGGAGACCTACGCCAACAAGATCTATTCCAGGCGCGTCGGCCAGACGGTGCGCAGCGCCATCCAGATCACCACGGCTTCCGGAATCTGCGCCGTGCTCGACATGCTGGCTGACGGCTCGCTGCCGGCGACAGGCTTCGTCAAGCAGGAGGAGATCGCGCTCGACGCCTTCCTCGCCAACCGCTTCGGCCGCGCCTATGCCCAGCACGATATGGTAAGCCGGCTGGCGGGGTGAAGAGCGCCAGCCTTTCTCCCTTCTCCCACAAGGGGAGAAGGAAAGACCAACGCCGCGCTCAAATATGCAGCGCGTGCCCCAGCGCCTTGAGCGCCGCTTCCTGAAACCCCTCGCCTTGCGTCGGGTGGGCATGGATCGTTCCGGCGATGTCCTCCAGCCTTGCGCCCATTTCCAGCGCCAGCCCAAAGGCCGCCGACAGTTCCGAAACGCCCTGGCCTACCGCCTGGATGCCGAGCACTAGGTGATTGTCGGCGCGTGCCACGACGCGGACGAAGCCCTCCTCGCCGAGCTTGGTCATCGCGCGGCCATTGGCGGCGAAGGGGAACAGGCCGATCTTGATCTCGCCGCCGAGTGCTTTGGCCTCTTCGGGCGACAGCCCCGCCGTCACCAGTTCGGGATCGGTGAAGCAGACGGCGGGGATCGAGCGCTTGTCCCAGCTGCGCTTGTGGCCGGCGACGATCTCGGCGACCATCTCGCCCTGCGCCATTGCCCGGTGCGCCAGCATCGGCTCGCCGGTGACGTCGCCGATGGCGAAGACGCCGCGCATCGAGGTGCGGCACTGGTCGTCGATCCTGATGAATTTTCCGGCCCTGTCGAGATCGATCTGCTCGAGCCCCCAGCCCTCGGTCACCGGCTTGCGGCCGACCGTCACCAGGATCTTGTCCGCGGCGACCTTGCCGCTCTTGCCGTCGGAGGTCTCGACCAGCAGCGCGTCGCCTTTCGTCGACAGGCCCTTGGCCTTGGCGCCTGTCATCACCTCAATGCCGAGCGCGGCGAGCCGTTTGACCACGGGCCGGGTCAGTTCCGCATCATACTGCGCCAGCACGCGCGGCAGGGCTTCGACCACGGTCACCTCGGCGCCCATCTTGGCAAAGGCCATGCCGAGCTCCAGCCCGATATAGCCGCCACCGACGACCGCGAGTTTCTTCGGCACTTCGCTCAGCGCCAGGACTTCCGTGGAGGAAATGACAGGCCCGCCAAACGGAAGAAAAGACAGTTCGACCGGCGCCGAGCCCGTCGCGATGACGATCGTCTCGGCCCGGATCGCCTGGCTTCCCGTCTCGGTTTCGACCTCGACGGTCTTGCCGTCGCGGAAGGTCGCCCAGCCCTGCACGGTCTTCACCCCGGCCTTCTTGAGCAGGCCGGCAACGCCACTGTTGAGCCGGCTGACGATCCCGTCCTTCCAGGCGACGGTCCTGGCGAGATCGAGCACCGGTGCCGTGACCGAAATGCCGAGCGGGCTCTTGCCGCCGGCCATGTGCGCGACCTTCTCGAACTCCTCCGCCGCGTGGATCAGGGCCTTTGAGGGGATGCAGCCGACATTGAGGCAGGTGCCGCCGGGCTTGCCGGCCTCGACGATCACCGTATCGACACCGAGCTGCCCGGCACGAATGGCGCAGATGTAGCCGCCGGGACCGGCGCCGATGACGAGCAGCTTGCAGGAGATTTCTTTCATGATGTGACCCTTCGATCCGAGGGAATGCTCCGTCGAGATCCTTCACGCCCCCCTCTGCCTTGCCAGGCATCTCCCCCACAAGGGGGGAGATTGGCAGCTTCGTCGCTTCGCTCATTCTTGCGACGATGGAGATTGGCGAAAGCCGGCGTGGCGTCCAATCTCCCCCCTTGTGGGGGAGATGCCTGGCAAGGCAGAGGGGGGCGCTGTCCCGCAGTCATCTCGGTCATTCCGCCGCCCCTCTAATCCACGAAAATCAGCGCCGGCGTTTCCAGCAGCGCCTTGATCCGTTGCACGAACACCGCCGCGTCCCAGCCGTCGATGACGCGGTGGTCGAAGCTCGACGACAGGTTCATCATCTTGCGCGGGATGAACTGTGTGCCGTCCCACACGGGCCGCACCATCATCTTGTTGACGCCGATGATCGCGACCTCCGGATGATTGATGACCGGCGTGGTCGCCACGCCGCCCATGGCGCCGAGCGAGGTGATGGTGATGGTCGACCCGGACAGCTCGTCACGGGTCGCAGTGCCCGACTTGGCCGCCTCGGCCAGCCTGGCGACCTCAGCGCCGCAATCCCAAATGTCGCGCGCCTCGGCATGCTTGACGACAGGCACCACCAGCCCCGACGGCGTCTGCGCGGCGATGCCGATATGGATGCCGCCATGCTGGTGGATGATGCCGGCCTCGTCGTCGAACAGCGAATTGAGTTGAGGCTGGTCCGCGATGGCCTTGACCATCGCCCGCATCAGGAACGGCAGCAGCGTCAGCTTGGGCCTCTCCGCGCCTCCCTTGGCCGGGCGCTTTTCCTTGTTGAGCGCGGCGCGCAATTCCTCCAACGGGGTGACGTCGATCTCCTCGACATAGGTGATGTGCGGGATGCGCGACTTGGACAGCGTCATCTTCTCGGCGATCTTTCGCCGCAGGCCGACCAGTTTGATGTCCTCGATCGCATCGTTGCGGGCGAGACCCGATGTCTTGGCCAGTTGCGGCCCGCGCGCCAGGAACGCCTCGATGTCTTCGTGGCCGATGCGGCCGGCCGGGCCGCTGCCCGCGATTTGCCTGAGATCGATGCCGGCCTCTTTCGCCCGCAAGCGGACGGCTGGCGACGCCAGCGGCTTTTCGCCTTCCGGGCGCGGCGCGCCGGCCGAGGCCCGTGCGGTGGTCTTCGCGGCAGCCTGCGGCGGTGCGGGTTTTACCGGTGCCTCGGCGGGCTTTGCCACCTTGGGCGACGGTGCGGTTTCGGGTTTCGGGCTCGGCAGCTTGGCGGGCGCTTCGGCCTCTGCGGTTGGTTCCGCTTCTTTGCCGGCGCCCTTCACATTGCCCTCGCCGGCCACCTTCAGCCGCACGATTGGCGAACCGATCGCCACTGTGTCGCCGATCTCCGCGCCCAGCCACAGGATCTCGCCATCGACCGGCGACGGGATTTCGACCGTCGCCTTGTCGGTCATGACGGCGGCAAGCACCGTGTCCTCGCGCACGATGTCGCCGATTTTCACATGCCATTCGACGAGTTCCGCCTCGGCGACGCCCTCGCCGACATCGGGCAGCTTGATGATGTGTTCGCCCATCTCAGGCCTCCCTAAGCTTGCAATGTTTCGATGAGGGCACGGCCGACGCGGGCGGGCCCCGGAAAATACTCCCACTCCTGCGCGTGCGGATAGGGCGTGTCCCAGCCGGCGACGCGGGCCACCGGCGCCTCCAGATGGTAGAAGCAGTTTTCCTGCACCAGCGCCGAGAGTTCGGCGCCGAAACCGGAGGTCAGCGTGGCCTCGTGAACGACGACGCAACGTCCGGTTTTCTTCACCGAGGCCACGATCGTGTCGAGGTCGAGCGGCAGCAGCGTCCTGAGATCGATGATCTCGGCGTCGATGCCGGTTTCCGCGGCCGCGGCCTGGGCGACATAGACCATGGTGCCGTAGGCGAGCACCGTGACCGCCGAGCCCGCCCTGCGGATCGCCGCCTTGCCGAGCGGCACGGTGTAATGGCCGTCGGCGACCTCGCCGAGCTCGTGCTTCGACCATGGCGTCACCGGCCGGTCGTGATGGCCGTCGAACGGACCGTTGTAGAGCCGCTTCGGTTCGAGGAAGATCACCGGGTCCGGGTCCTCGATCGCCGCGATCAGCAGGCCCTTGGCGTCATGCGGGTTGGACGGCACCACCGTCTTCAGGCCCGACACATGGGTGAACAGCGCTTCCGGGCTCTGGCTGTGCGTCTGGCCTCCGAAGATGCCGCCGCCCGTCGGCATGCGCACCACGATCGGGCAAGTGAAGTCGCCATTGGAGCGATAACGCAGCCGCGCCGCTTCCTGCGTCAGCTGGTCGTAGGCCGGATACATGTAGTCGGCAAACTGAATTTCGACGCACGGCTTCAGGCCATAGGCGGCCATGCCGATGGCCGAGCCGACAATGCCGGATTCGTTGATCGGCGCGTCGAAGCACCGGGTCTTGCCGTACTTTGCCTGCAGGCCTTGGGTGCAGCGGAAGACGCCGCCGAAGAAGCCGACATCCTCGCCGAACACGACGACTTTGCCGTCGCGCTCCATCGACACGTCCATGGCGTCGCGAATGGCCTCGATCATGGTCCGCCTTGGCATGGCTCAGACTCCCGCCTGCTGGCGTTGGCGTCTGAGATGCGGCGGCATCTCGGCAAACACACCTTCGAACATCTCGCGCGTCGACGGCTTGCCGCCGGCATGCAGCGTGCCGTGGCTTTCCGCCTCCTTCTGCGCCGCGATGACCGTGTCGAGGATTTCGGCCTCGGCCTGCGCGTGCCGCTCGTCCGACCAGACGCCGAGCTTGATGAGATGGTTCTTCAGCCGCATGACTGGGTCGCCGAGCGGCCAGGCGTCGGACTCGGTCTTCGGCCGGTAGGCGGAGGGGTCGTCCGAACTGGAATGAGCGCCGGCGCGGTAGGTGACGTATTCGACCAGAGTCGGCCCGAGATTGTTGCGAGCCCGCTCGGCCGCCCATTTGGCCACCGCGTGGACGGCGAGATAGTCATTGCCGTCGACGCGCAGCGAGGGGATGCCGAAGCCGAGGCCTCGGGCCGCGAAAGTGCCCGAGCCACCGCGCGCGATGCCCTGGAAGGTCGAGATCGCCCACTGGTTGTTGACGACGTTGAGCACCACCGGCGCCTTGTAGGTGGAGGCGAACACCAGCGCCGAATGAAAATCGGACTCCGCCGTCGAGCCGTCACCGATCCAGGCCGCGGCGATGCGCGAATCGTTGGAGATCGCCGAGGCCATCGCCCAGCCGACCGCCTGGATATACTGCGTCGCCAGATTGCCGGAGATGGAGAAGAAGCCGTGCTCCTTCGACGAATACATGATCGGCAGCTGCCGGCCCTTCAGCGGGTCGGCCTCGTTGGAATAGATCTGGTTCATCATCGTGACCATCGGATAGCCGTCGGCGATCAGCAGCCCGGCCTGCCGATAGGTCGGAAAATTCATGTCGCCGGGCGCCAGCGCCTTGCGGAAGGCGCAGCTCACCGCTTCTTCACCGAGATGCTGCATGTAGAAGGACGTCTTGCCTTGCCTCTGCGCCATCTGCATGCGCGCATCGAAGGTCCGCAGCGTCATCATGTTGCGCAGGCCTTGCAGCAATTCCTCGCTGGAAAGCAGCCCGGCCCACGGCCCGACCGCCTCGCCATCGCGGTTGAGCACGCGGATGATCGAGAAGGCCATGTCGCGGATGGTGCGTGGATCGACATCGATCTCGGGGCGCGGAACCGAGCCGGCCCCGGCGATGGTCACGTTGGAGAAATCAGGCGTGCCGCCCGGCCGCACTTCCGGCTCCGGAACGTGAAACCGCAACATCCCAGCATCGGCCATGACCTCAGATCCTCCAATGTTGCCTGGGTGCGGATATTTGCACATCCGTGCATCCAGGCCAGTGCGAATTCGCCTGGCAAGCCCTTCGGCATCGGTTCCGGCCACGCCGGCCGATCCGGCCTCCCGCGCTCAAGATGAAGATATGTCCGCGAAATTTCTTGTCGATGTTGAGCGGCGGCACGCAATTTGGCGAATGGTTGCGGGCAGGTTGCCGCCAGATAAGGTGATTGACGGCAAACCTCGCGCCTTTCCTCTCCCCCGTCGATCGGGGGAGAGGTGTCGAGCGAAGCTCGACGGAGTGGGGGTCGACCTGGCTCTGCCGCTGCTATTTCAAGTCGGGGCATGTCTCGCCCTGATCGAGGCCCTATGCTGAGTTGTCAGCGGCAGCGCGTCTGACGACCGGATTCCCCCACTCCGTCCCGGCTTCGCCGGGCCACCTCTCCCCCCTCCGGAGGGAGAGGAAGGGAGCCAGGAGTGGCGAGCTCGCGCCTTTCCTTTCCCCTCCGAGGGAGAGAAACCCAAGCTGGAAGCCCTCACCGCATCATGCTAACCACCCTGCATGGCACAGAAGAAAGCATTCGAGGTCGACGGTTGGCTCGCGCGGCCTGATCCGCGCATCTCGATCGTCCTGCTCTATGGCCCCGATCGCGGCCTTGTCTCGGAGCGGGCGAAGGCCTTTGCCGGGAAGACCGGCTTGCCGCTCGACGATCCGTTCTCGGTGGTCAGGCTCGAGGGTTCGGAGGTCGACCGCGACGAGGGCCGCCTGCTCGACGAGGCCCGCACCGTACCGATGTTTTCCGACCGGCGGCTGCTCTGGGTGCGCAACGCCACCGGACAAAAGGCGCTGGCCGACGACGTCAAGGCGCTGACGGCGGAGCCGGCGAGGGACGCCATCATCCTGATCGAGGCCGGCGATTTGAAGAAAGGCGTCGGGCTGCGCGCGGTGGTCGAGGGCGCCGACAATGCCATGGCCTTGCCCTGCTACGCCGATGAGGCCCGCGACATCGACACCGTCATCGACGACGAGCTGCGCAAGGCCGGCATGTCGATGACGCTTGAGGCGAGGCAAGCGCTGCGCCGCAATCTCGGCGGCGACCGGCTGGCCTCGCGCGGCGAGATCGAAAAACTCGCCCTCTACGCCCACGGCCAGAGGGAAATCGGGCTGGAAGAGGTGCGAGCCATGTCCGGCGACGTGTCCGGCGCCTCGTTCGACGACGCCGTCGACGCGCTGCTCGAAGGCAAGGTCGGCGACTTCGACACCGCCTTCACCCGCCATTGCCAGGGTGGCGGCCCGCCTTTCCTGGTGCTGTCCTCGGCGATGCGGCAGTTACAGCAGATCCAGGTCATGCGCGGCCAGATGGAGACCGGCGGCCGCAACGCCGCTTCCGTCGTCGCCGCCGCCCGCCCGCCGGTCTTTTTCTCCAGGCGCAAGCTGGTGGAAAAGACGCTGGAGCGCTGGAACAGCGAAGCGCTCGGCCGCGCGCTGAACCGCCTGCAGTCAGCCGTGCTGCAGACGCGGCGCCGGCCGGACCTGTCGGTGGCGCTGGCTCGGCAGGCGCTGCTGGGGATCGCGGTGGAAAGCGCGCGGCTGGCGCAAAGGTAGCAGAGCGATCTCCCCTTTTCGGTGCCGAGCGCTGGTTAATTCATGCTCATGGCGCCCACCGGCTGAAAGGTTGGCAGCGCCTGTGGAAAGACCAGCACCGCCGCGCCATAAAGGAGCAGAGCGACACCCGACATCTTTGCGATCCGATCTCCTGCCGGAAGGGTCTTTTCCGCAAGGACCAGCAAGGTGACCACGGCCATTGCGGCGACGTTCATGATCCCGAGAGGAAAGAGGGCGAGAAACAAGAGCCAGCAGCAGCCCAGGCAGAAAAGTCCGTGCTCCAGGCCCATGCGAACCGCGCCCCAGTAACCGTCGCGCCATGAGGTCAGGATGAAGCCGATCGGCGTGCGGCATTTGGCCAGACACAGATCCTTCAGCGGGGAGAGTTGATAGACGCCGGCAACCATCAGCAGCGCGCCGCCGATGCGCGCGGCCGTCGCCGTGGACAATCCCACACGTCCGGCAAGCATCTCCGCACCCGCCGCGCCGGCAAAGGCGATAACGCCCATCACGCCCCAAACCAGCATGTACCCTGCCACGAACACCCAGCTCGAGACAAAGGTCTCGCCGCGGCCCTGTTTGCCGGCCTGGACCTTGTGAAAGGTCAAGATCATGGGCGCGGCCGTCGGAAACATCATGGCGATCATCATGATCATCCAGACGGCAAGGAACAGCGGCGCCCTCATGCCCATGGTGAGTGAGTACATTTCCATGCGCATGTCCGCGTCCATGCCCATCTGTTGCCAGACAAGCAGGGCCCACGCCGCCGCGGCGATGGAGATCAGCAGCGCGAGAATGATGTATCGCTGGAACGTCGGCGCCATGGACAAGTACGTTCCGTACCATGCGGCCAGCTTCTACTGCTGGCCAGACCAATTGATCGGGGCGTAATGTCCGTTTCGGCGGGAATTGTCCCAGCTCATGCCATGGTCGCTGAATGTGCTGCCTTCCGCCCCCATCGCCATGGCGAGCCAGTCGGGATTGACAGGATGGCCGGTGGCCGCCCACATCTGCCCATCCTCGCGCATTGTCGGCAGTGGCTCGACAGCCATCCGCATGATGCCCGCAATCTCCGCCGACCGCTTGTTGCCGTCTATCCGGTAGCTTATCGGCACCTTCTTGGCGCCGAGGTTCGTGCCGATCATGGGTGCCAATACCGCCATGGGGCCGCCGGCCGCGCCAGTGAAGATGGCACCTAGCGCCTCTGTTTGCCCGTCATCGGCCCGTTCGTCGATATAGGCGGCGGCCGTCCAGTCGCCGTTTGCCATCGGACCCGGCGTGTGAGCAACCATCGCGACGCTCAGCCCATCCAATCGAACGTCGCCGTAATTGCCGGTATCGATGTGAAAGACCAAACCAACGTCGCAAACGCCTCTCGTCGGCTTCGATGTCAGCTGCGCGTTGGTGGACAGCAGGCAAGGACACACGACATCGCAGCTACAATTTTCGAAGTAACTTCCGGACAATTGCCAACGGACCGCCATTTGCACCTCCCGTTTGCGTCAGGCGCGTCGGCATATCGTTTTGGCGAGGCGATGCCATTCATGGGCATGTAGGAATGGCAGACAGCCCTCGCCGCGGCTGACCGGCACGCTAGGGCAGATAATTCAAGCCATCTCTAATTGAGGTTATACCGTTGCCCGGCACTGTCAAGCCGCGAGCGCCAGGGCTGGCGAGAGGCGTTGCAGGGGATCGCCGTGGAGAGCGCGAGGCTGGGGCAGTGGTAGGCGCCCTATTCCTTCTCCCCCCTGTGGGAGAAGGTGGATCGGCGCGTAGCGCCGAGACGGATGAGGGGTGTTCCAGCGGAGTGATACGTTGGCGTTCCCTGGAGCACCCCTCATCCGTCGCCTTCGGCGACACCTTCTCCCACAAGGGGAGAAGGGAGAACCGCGCGAAACATTCGCCGGCTAAATACCAAGCATCCCGGGAAAAGTTTGTCGCGGCCTCTCGCTCTAACTTATTGTTTTTACGCGATTCCCAAGGGGAAGCGCTACGCGCTTCTCCCGGAAAAACCGCTACGCACTTTTCCTGGAATTACTCTAACTGCGTGGAAACAACAGTCAGAACGGATTGGTAGTCCAGTGAATCACCGGGGCCACCTCTAATCCTGCTTCAACCTCCGGCACAGCTCATCCAGCTGCTCCAGGCTCCGATACGCAACCCGCAGCACCCCGCCCTTGCCCTTGTGGTCGACCGTTACGATCATGCCGGTCGTGTCGGTGAGCAGCTTTTCCAGCGCCAATGTGTCGGCGTCCTTTTCCGCGGCCGGCGCGGCGGGCTTGGCGGCGTTGGAAGGTGTGCCGGCCGGCATCTGCGCCAGCGCTTCGGCCTGGCGCACGGAAAGGCCTTCCTCGACGATGCGCTTGGCGAGGCCGGCGGGATCCTCCGCCGTCACCAGCGTGCGGGCGTGGCCGGCCGACAGCGCGCCGTCGACCAGCATGTCGCGGATCACGTCGGGCAGCTTCAACAATCGCAGCGTGTTGGCGACATGGCTGCGG
This sequence comes from Mesorhizobium sp. M8A.F.Ca.ET.161.01.1.1, assembly GCF_004792105.1. NCBI lineage: Bacteria > Pseudomonadati > Pseudomonadota > Alphaproteobacteria > Hyphomicrobiales > Phyllobacteriaceae > Mesorhizobium > Mesorhizobium sp. M8A.F.Ca.ET.161.01.1.1. The sequence continues at coordinate 26,171 of NZ_SRTD01000024.1, forward strand.
CTCTTGCCGATCACCTGGCCGAGATCGGCCTGGGTGTAGCCATGGTCGTCGATGAGCTGCTGGTAGCCCTGCGCCTCTTCGACCGGATTGAGGTCGGCGCGCTGGACGTTCTCGATGATCGCCAGCTCCAGCGCCGTGCGGTCGTTGACATCGCGGATGATGACCGGGATCTCGGTCAGCCCGGCGCGCTGCGCCGCGCGCCAGCGACGCTCGCCGGCGATGATCTCGTAACGGCCCGCCTGGGTGGGCGACGGCCGCGCCACCACCGGCTGCACGACGCCATGCTCGCGGATCGACTGGGCGAGATCGGTCAGTTCGGCATCGCCGAAATGCCGGCGCGGATTCTTCGGATTGGCGCTGATGAACTCGATCGGCACCTTGCCATCGGCGCTCATGCCCGGTTTTTCCGGTGCGGCCGGGCGGTCGATCTCACCGATCAAAGCTGCCAGCCCGCGACCCAGTCTTTTCCTCGAGAGATCTTCGTTCATCTTTATTCCACGTCTATTTCGAATCGTTTCGGTATCGAATCGGCTGTTGATTATGCATCTGCCTAATCAAGCGGCGCGCAATTTACGCTCGCGGCGGATCACTTCGGAGGCCAGCTGCAGATAGGCCTGGCTGCCAGAGCATTTCAGGTCGTACAGGATCGCCGGCTTGCCATAGGACGGCGCTTCGGACACGCGCACATTGCGCGGTATGATGGTCTCATAGACCTTATCGCCCATATGCTCGCGCACGTCCTGCACCACCTGGTTGGCGAGGTTGTTGCGGCCGTCATACATGGTCAGCACGATGCCCTGGATGGTGAGATCCGGATTGATCGAGCGGCGCACCTGCTCGACGGTTTCGAGCAACTGGCTGAGGCCTTCCAGCGCGAAGAACTCGCATTGCAGCGGCACGAGAACGGAGTCGGCCGCCGCCATGGAATTCAAGGTCAAAAGATTGAGCGAGGGTGGGCAGTCGATCAGCACATAGCCGAAGGGCGCCCCGCGCTCGGTCGCGGCACGCAGCGCATTGCGCAGCTTCAGGACCCGGTCGGGCGCCGATGCGATCTCCATCTCGATGCCGAGCAGGTCGAGCGTCGAGGGCACGATCGACAGGCCGGGCACCGCGGTCGGAATGGCCGCGGCTTCCAGGTCCAGTTCGCCCGTCAGCACATCGTAGGACGAGACCGTCCGGTCCTTGCGGTCGATACCGAGGCCGGTGCTTGCATTGCCTTGCGGGTCGAGGTCGACGATCAGCACTTTCTCACCGATCGCCGCCAGCGCGGTGGCCAGGTTGATGGCGGTGGTCGTCTTGCCGACACCGCCCTTCTGGTTGGCTACGGTGATGATTCGAGGGCCGTTCTTCATCATGGGCTTATGCCAGAAATTCATCTTTGGGTCGCCGAATAATCAGGCCGGTCTCGGTTCAGACAGGCCGCACATTGGACAATTCGAGGATGACGCCGCTGGCGTCGGTCACGCTCGGATGTTCTACCAGATCGAAGGTCCACCGGTTAACGCTTTCTTGCACTTCGGCGCGGTAATCCCGGCCTTTGTGGAACAATCCGCGCGCGCCCGAGGTCAGCCATGGCGCGGACAGGTCGAGCAGGACCGGAAGCGAAGCCAGCGCCCGCGCCGTGACGATTTGCGGCTTCGAAACAAGCACATGGCTGCCCTCGATACGGCGCGCCACGACCCGCGCCGGCAAGCCGAATTGACCGATGACGGTCTGCAGGAAAGAGGCCTTCTTGCGGTTGCTTTCGACCAGATCGATGCTGGCCCCCGGGCGCTCGGCGAGCAGAAAGGCCATGATAAGCCCAGGAAAGCCGCCGCCGGAGCCGATGTCGACCCAATGCCTGGCTTCAAGCTCTATCCGAGCGAGCTGGGCGCTGTCCAGTATGTGGCGCTGCCAGACATCGGCCGAGGTCGACTGTGCCACGAGATTGATGCTGCGATTCCATTTCTGGAACATGTCTTCGAACGCCACCAGGCGCTCGAATGTTTCACGTGAAACCGGACCGGCAGCGTCCTGCAGGCTCTTCAGGGAAAACGAGCTCACGCAACGTCCCTCTGCTCGGCCTTTTGTGCGGATTCCCAATGGCGGACATGCGCGACGATGATCGCCAGCGCTGCCGGCGTCATGCCTTCCATGCGCTGTGCATCCGCGATGGAGCGCGGCCGCCTCGCCTGCATCTTCTGTTTCAGCTCATTGGACAGTCCGGGCACGCCGGCGAAATCGACCGTCTCCGGGATCAGCCGGCTCTCTTCATGCCGGATCTGCGCGACATCCGTGCTCTGGCGATCGAGATAAACCGAATATTTCGCTTCCGTTTCGAGACGCTCGGCGGTCTTGGCGTCGATGTCGTGAAACTTCGGCTCGACCCTGGCCAGCCAGGCCACGTCGACACCGGGATAGGCCAGGAGTTCAAAGCCGGACCGGCGCACGCCGTCGCGGTTGATCTCCAGACCGTGCCGTGCCGCCTCGTTCGGCGTCATGGTCAGCGAAAGCGCCAGCTGGCGCGCTTCGTCGAGCCGCCGCATGACATCGGCATAACGCTGCATCCGTCGCGCCGGGGCGATCCCAAGCTTGTCGGCCAGCGGGGTCAGCCGCTCATCGGCGTTGTCGGCGCGCAGCGACAGCCGGAACTCGGCCCGCGAGGTGAACATCCGATAGGGTTCGCTGATGCCGCGGCTGGTCAAATCGTCGACCATCACGCCGATATAGGCCTGGGTGCGGCTGAGGACGACCTGCTTGCCCCCTCCGGCGCGCCGCGAGGCATTGAGGCCGGCGAGCAGGCCCTGTCCAGCCGCCTCTTCATAGCCGGTCGTGCCGTTGATCTGCCCGGCGAGAAAGAGCCCGGCGACGCGCTTGGTCTCCAGTGTCTGATGCAGTTCGCGCGGATCGACGTGGTCATATTCTATGGCATAGCCGGGCTGCAGCATGACCGCACGCTCCAGCCCCGGAATGGTCTTGAGGATATCGAGCTGAACGTCTTCCGGTAGCGAGGTCGAAATCCCGTTGGGATAGACAGTGTGGTCGTCGAGCCCTTCCGGCTCGAGAAAGATCTGGTGCCCGTCCCGATCGCCGAACTTGACTATCTTGTCCTCGATCGACGGGCAATAGCGCGGCCCGACGCCTTCGATCGAGCCGGAATACATGGCCGAACGGCCAAGATTGGCGCGGATCAGCTCATGCGTCGCCGTCGTCGTGCGGGTAATGCCGCAATCGATCTGCGGTGTGACGATGCGGTCGGTCATCAGGGAGAACGGCACGGGATGCTCGTCCGCCGCCTGGCTGTCGAGCGATGCCCAGTCGATGGTCCGCCCATCGAGCCGCGGTGGCGTGCCGGTCTTGAGCCGCCCGAGCTTGAATCCGGCGCGGTCCATCGTCGCCGACAATCCGATGCTGGCCTTCTCGTTTATGCGGCCGGCGACGATCTTCTTATCGCCGATGTGGATGAGACCGCGCAGGAAGGTTCCCGTCGTCAGCACCACGGCGCCGCAGGCAAGCCGGCGGCCGTCCGCCAGCAGAACCGCGGCGATCTTTCCATCTGGCATTTCGAAATCGAGAACTTCGCCCTCGACGACGTCGAGATCATTCTGCTGCCGAATCGCTTCCTGCATGGCAAGGCGATAGAGCTTCCTGTCGGCCTGCGTCCGCGGACCCCGCACCGCTGGCCCCTTGCGGCGGTTGAGCAGACGAAACTGGATCCCGGCGGCGTCCGCCACGCGGCCCATCAGCCCGTCCATGGCGTCGATCTCGCGCACCAGATGCCCCTTGCCGAGACCGCCGATCGCCGGGTTGCACGACATGACGCCGATCGTATCGAAACGCAGCGATACCAGAGCGGTGCTGGCGCCGGCGCGCGCGGCCGCGCTGGCAGCCTCGCAACCGGCATGGCCGCCGCCCACCACAACCACATCATAGTGATCGGTCATTTTACATAGGTCCCGGACTCAATGAGATGAGCGACACATGTCCCTGCGAGGCCATGCTGTCAAGAAAACTTCCGCGCGACGTTTCACGTGAAACAGGGAAAGGCTGCTTCTGTCCGCGTTTCACGTGAATCACGGCCCCAAGACTGTTTCACGTGAGTCAGTCGGAGGAGGCCTGCCAGCGACCGCAGTGTTTCACGTGAGTCACTTTCCGATGCAGAACTGGGAAAAGATCACGTCCAGCAAGTCCTCGACGTCTACGGCGCCCACGATTCGCCCCAGCCGGTCGGCTGCCAGTCGCAGTTCTTCGGCGCGCAGTTCCTGCGCGGTCCGTTCATCGGCGGCGCGGTGCAGATGCCGGTTCGCGGCATTGAGCAGCTCGACATGGCGTAGCCGCGACGGCAGCACATCGCCGGCAGCGCCCGCTGCCTGACTGGCGCGGCGCCCGATCTCCGCCAGCAATCCATCCACGCCCGTCCCGTCGATCACCGATATGCCAAACTCATAGCGCCGAACCCCATTGTGAGCCGCTTCGCTGTCAAGCAGATCAAGCTTGGTGCCAACGCGCAATGCCGGCGCCGTCACTGTCAGCGGACCCGCATCCCTTGGGTTGGCGGCGTCCTCGAGCAACAGCACGAGATCGGCGCGATCCGCCTTGGCTTTCGCCTTCTCTATGCCAATCGCCTCGACCTTCCCCGGCGCATCCCGCAACCCGGCCGTATCGGTCAGCCTGACACACAGGCCTTCGAGATCCAGCACCACCTCCAGCAGGTCGCGGGTAGTGCCGGGTTCATCCGTTACAATAGCCGCATCGCGCCGCGCCAAGGCATTGAACAGGCTGGACTTGCCGGCATTGGGCGCGCCGAGGATGACGACTTCGAAGCCGTCGCGGATGATTTCGGCGGCGTGGAATCCCGCTATATGGCGGTCAATTTCCGACATCATCGACCGCACGTCTGACCAAACCGTATCCGAAACGGAACCCGGCACGTCATCCTCATCGGCGAAGTCGATCTCCGCCTCGATCATCGCCCGCGCATGGATCAGGCGCCGACGCCAATTGAGGTAGAGCTCGCTCTGCGCGCCTTCGGCATTTTGGATAGCAAAACGCCGCTGCGCTTCCGTCTCGGCGTTGACGAGGTCGGCCAGCGCCTCGGTCTCGACCAGGTCGACCTTGCCATTGAGGAACGCGCGGCGCGTGAATTCTCCAGGTTCGGCATGCCTGACGCCGTCAAAGCCAGCGATCGTCTCCAGCATCCTGGCCACCACGGCGCGGCCGCCATGAACATGAAACTCGGCGACATCCTCACCCGTGAAACTGGCCGGACCGGGGAAGAAGACGACCAGCCCAGTGTCGAGCACCGTCTCATCCGCAGCCCTGAACTTGCGCAGAACCGCGCTCCGCTCTTTAACCACGCCGCCGGCAATCGTTTCGACAACGAATCGAGTCCGTGGGCCGGATATGCGCAGCACCGCGACACCGGCGGGGAGCCGGCCGCTCGACAGCGCCACGATCGATTCGCCTGAAATCATTTGCCCGCTCTACCGAACCGCCCTAGCTTCCGCCTCATCACCGCCCCCGGATTGCCCCGAAAGTTTGGCCCTTGTGACTTTGCCCGCGCGAAACCTGCTTGCCGACGAGGCCAGCCCCTATCTGCAGCAGCACAGCGGCAATCCCGTGCACTGGCGGGGATGGTCGCCGGCATCGCTGGAAGAAGCAAAGGCGCTGGACAGGCCTATCCTGCTCTCCATCGGCTATGCCGCCTGTCACTGGTGCCATGTCATGGCCCATGAAAGCTTCGAGAATGACGACGTCGCCGCCGTCATGAACCGTCTGTTCGTCAATATCAAGGTCGACCGCGAGGAGCGCCCCGACATCGACCAGATCTACATGGCGGCCCTGTCCTCAATGGGCGAGCAGGGCGGCTGGCCGCTGACCATGTTCCTGACGCCGGACGGCAAGCCGTTCTGGGGCGGCACCTATTTCCCGCGCGAGCCGCGTTATGGCCGTCCGGGATTCATCCAAGTGATGGAAGCGGTCGACAAGGCCTGGCGCGACAAGCGGGCGAGCCTGCACCAGAGCGCCGATGGCCTGACCTCCCATGTCGAGGCGCGGCTCTCGGCCGCGCATGCCAAGGCACTTCTCGATCGCGATACGCTGTCCGACCTTGCCGGCCGCATCGGCGGCATGGTCGACCGCGACCGCGGCGGCCTCGCCGGCGCGCCGAAATTCCCGAACGCGCCATTCATGCAAACGTTGTGGCTGTCCTGGCTGCGCGACGGCAATGCCGCGCATCGTGACGACGTTTTCACCAGCCTCGAACATATGCTGAGCGGCGGCATCTACGATCACATCGGCGGCGGGCTCAGCCGCTATTCGACGGACGCCGAATGGCTGGTGCCGCATTTCGAGAAGATGCTCTACGACAACGCCCAACTCATCCGTTTCTGCAACTGGGCTCACGCGGCAACCGGCAACGATCTGTTCCGGATACGAATCGAAGACACGGTCGACTGGCTGCTGCGCGAAATGCGGGTCGACGGCGGCGCCTTTGCCGCCAGTCTCGACGCCGACAGCGATGGCGAGGAAGGGCTGTTCTACACCTGGAGCAGGGAAGAGATCGAATCCGTCCTTGGCGGCGATTCAGATTTGTTTTTCAAATACTTCACGCTTTCCAGCCCGCCCGGTTGGGAAGGCAAGCCAGTGGTCCACCAGACCCTCTCCCAGCAAGCGCTTGGTGTGGGGGACCGGGACCAGTTGGTGCCGCTCAAGGCAAGGCTTCTCGCTGTGCGGGAAGAACGCGTCAGGCCGGGCCTGGATGCAAAGACCCTTACCGACTGGAACGGCCTGATGATCGCCGCCCTCACCGAAGCTGGCCGCTCGCTGGCCCGCCCGGATTGGGTCGAGGCGGCGGCAAAGGCCTTTGCCCATGTCAGCGCCGCCAGCCGCGACAATCGCTTGCCGCATTCCATGCTCGGCGCCCGGAAATTGTTTCCCGCTCTGTCGAGCGACTATGCCGCTATGACCAACGCCGCGATCTCGCTGTTCGAAGCCACGGGCGATTGGAATTATGTCGAAAAGGCCAGCCAGTTCCTCGAACAACTGGACCGTTGGCACGCCGACGCCGAAGGGGCGGGCTACTATCTGACGGCCTCGGACAGCACCGACGTGCCGATCCGCATCAGGGGGGATGTCGACGAGGCCATTCCGTCGGCCACCAGCCAGATCATCGAGGCGCAGCTCCGGCTCGCCTCCCTCACCGGCAATCTCGACTTGCAGGAGAAGGCGTGGAAAACCGCCGAGCACGCCGCCGGCCGCGCCGCGCATCAGGCCTATGGCCAGACGGGCATCGTCAATGCCTGCGCGCTTGCCATCGAGCCGCTGAAACTGGTCATCGTCGATGGGCCGGACGATCCGAAGCTCATTCCGGTCGCGAATCGAAATCCCGATCCGCGTCGCGTCGATATCGTCGTGCCGATCGGTACGGCGGCGAATCGACCCCTGCTGCCCGGCGGAATCCTGCCGCCGACCAACCGGCGCGGCGCCTGGTTCTGCACCGGCCAGGTCTGCCTGCCGGTGGTTACGGATCCGGATGAGCTGGAAGGATTGGTGCGGCGACCCTAACTCGCCGCGAGATGATAGGGCAGGAAGCGGACACGGCGCAGATCCGAGAACGAAGAGGAGGGGGCGAACCCCCTCCGAACTCAAGTGTTCATCGAATCGAAGAAATCGCCATTGGTCTTGGTCTGCTTCAGCTTGTCGATCAGGAACTCGATCGCGTCGGTGGTTCCCATCGGCGCCAGGATACGGCGCAGCACGAAGATCTTCTGCAGGTCCTGGCGCGACACCAGCAAATCTTCCTTGCGGGTACCGGACTTCAGGATGTCGATGGCCGGATAGATGCGCTTGTCGGCCACCTTGCGGTCGAGCTGGATTTCGCAGTTGCCGGTGCCCTTGAACTCTTCGAAGATGACTTCGTCCATGCGGCTGCCGGTGTCGATCAGCGCCGTGGCGATGATGGTCAGCGAGCCGCCTTCCTCGATGTTGCGGGCGGCACCGAAGAAGCGCTTCGGCCGCTGCAGCGCGTTGGCGTCGACACCACCGGTCAGCACCTTGCCGGATGACGGCACGACGGTGTTGTAGGCGCGGCCGAGGCGAGTGATCGAATCCAGCAGGATCACCACGTCGCGGCCGTGCTCGACCAGGCGCTTGGCCTTCTCGATGACCATTTCGGCGACCTGGACGTGGCGCACGGCCGGCTCGTCGAAGGTCGAGGAGATCACCTCGCCTTTGACCGAACGCTGCATGTCGGTCACTTCCTCCGGTCGCTCGTCGATCAGAAGCACGATCAGATAGCATTCCGGATGATTGGCGGTGATCGAGTGCGCGATGTTCTGCAACAGCACCGTCTTGCCGGTGCGCGGCTGCGCGTTGATCAAAGCGCGCTGGCCCTTGCCGATCGGCGCCACCAGGTCGATCACGCGAGGCGATATGTCCTTGCTGGGCGGATTGTCGACCTCCATCTTCAGCCGCGAGGTCGGATAGAGCGGCGTCAGATTGTCGAAGTGGATCTTGTGACGGATCTTTTCGGGATCGTCGAAATTGATCGTGTTGACCTTGAGCAGCGCGAAATAGCGCTCGCCCTCCTTCGGGCTGCGGATCGGTCCTTCGACCGTATCGCCGGTCTTCAGCGAAAAGCGCCGGATCTGCGACGGCGAGATATAGATGTCGTCGGGACCTGGCAAATAGTTGGCATTGGCGGAGCGCAGGAAGCCGAAACCGTCCTGCAGCACCTCGACCACACCGTCGCCGATGATTTCGATGTCCTGGGCGGCGAGCTTCTTGAGGATCGCGAACATCAGTTCCTGCTTGCGCATGACACTGGCGTTCTCGACCTCGAGCGATTCGGCATAAGCGATCAGCTCTGGCGGCTTCTTGTTCTTGAACTCGGTGAGTTTCATTTCTTGCATTAGACGGACTCTGGGTAGGCTTTGGGGAAAAAAATCGGCGGGATGCGACAAATGCCGGGCGCGGCCGAAAGCAATGAGGGGCGGCGCATGACGGGAAGGAAGACCCGTCTTGTATCGTCGGTCGGCTGAAAGAGCAAGCCGCCTTTTGACGGGGCCGGATGAAGCCTCAGAAGGGCTTCACGACGACCAGGATCACGATTGCGATCATCAGCAATGTGGGGATCTCATTGACGATCCGCCAGTGCCTTGCCGTTTTTTCGTTGCGGTCCTCGGCGAATTTGCGCACCGCGGCGGCCAGATAGCCGTGAATGCCCGACATAAGCAGCACCAGGCCGATCTTGGCATGCAGCCAGCCGCCCTGGAACGCGAAGATCTTCCAGGCCAGCCACAGCCCGAACAGCCAGGTGAGGATCATCGCCGGATTGATGATGCCGCGCAGCAGACGCCGCTCCATCACCTTGAAGGTTTCGGATTGGACGGAGCCCCTCTCCGCGTCGACGTGATAGACAAACAGCCGCGGCAGATAGAGCATGCCGGCCATCCAGGAAATGACGGCGAGGATATGGATCGCCTTTGCCCAGGGATAGAAGCTTTCCGGTGCGAAGAAAAACAAAAGCGCGGTGAGAACAATCAGGACTGCGATGCCGACGGCCATGCGCTTCATCGCCTGGCCGGTGCTGTTGGTGTCATCCCTGTCAGCCATCAGCGTGCCGCGCTCCGAACCTGTTTCACCATCGCCTCGACATGCGCCACCGGCGTCTCCGGCGTGATGCCGTGGCCGAGGTTGAAGATCAGCGGCCCGTCCCCCAACGCCTGGAGGATCGCCTCGACGCCGTCGGCCAGCGCCTCGCCGCCGGCGACCAGCCGCAACGGATCGAGGTTGCCCTGGACCGCCCCTTGCCGCTGCAAGGCCTTCGCTGCCTCGAGCGGCACCGTCCAGTCGATGCCGAGCCCGGTCACGCCGGTCTTGGCGCGATAGCTCTGGTAGCGGGCTCCCGCACCCTTGGGAAAACCGATGATCGGCACGTCGGGATGGACGGCCCGCACCTGCCTGACGATCTCGGCCACCGGTTCGACGCAGCACTGTTCGAACGAGGCATCGTCGAGCACGCCCGACCAGGAATCGAAGATCTGCACGACATCCGCACCGGCCTCGATCTGGCGGATCAGGTAGGAAGCCGAATGATCGGCGAGCACCTTCAGCAGCTGCCGAAACGCCGCCGGCTCGCGGTAGGAGAACAGCCGCGCCGGCGCCTGGTCCGGCGTACCGTGACCGGCGATCATGTAGGTCGCCACCGTCCATGGCGCGCCGCAGAAGCCGATCAGCGTCGTCTCGTCGGGCAATTTCGCCCGCAGCCTCCGAACCGTCTCGTAGACCGGCCCGAGATTCACGTGAAACATCTCGCTTCCCAGCGCCGCGATCTCGGCCGCGGAAATCGGCGTCAGCAGCGGCCCGCGCCCTTCCTCGAAGCGCACGTCGCGGCCAAGCGCATGGGGAACGACAAGGATGTCCGAGAACATGATCGAAGCGTCGAAGCCGAAGCGCTCGATCGGCTGCAACGTCACTTCGACGGCAAGGTCGGGGTCGTAGCAGAGATCCAGGAAGGACCCGGCACGCTTTCGCGTTTCCCTATATTCCGGCAGATAGCGCCCGGCCTGGCGCATCATCCAGAGCGGAGGAGGAAACACCGCCTTGCCCTTCAGGACATCCAGCATGATCCGTCTTGCAGGCATCGAGCGCTCGCCTCTCCCGGCTTCCTCTTAATCAAATATCTTATTTTAAAAGAGTCTTCTGATTCTAAGAGTCTGTTGGTTGTGGTGGTTGTCACCTGTCCCGCTTTGGCCGCCAAAACGCCAGCAAGCATATTGTCGCGCACTCCCGATCGCGGTTTGCAGGGTTCTGGGGACAATCAGGAATCTCGCAGGCGAGTCAATGCGCTAGATCGACCACCCTCGAAGCCTCCCCTGTGGACAGGCGAAAGGCAAAACGTCTCGTCCACGAACTTGTCCCCAGCCGTCCGGCGAAGCTGACAGCGCATCGAATTGTGGACAAACCGGCATCTGATACAGTCGCCTCTGCCAGTACGCCCGCCTGTCCAACCTTATCCACATCCGCCCACAGCCCCAGGTGACCCCTGTGAACAAACCCCAGAGCTTCTTCCACCTGCATTTGATTTCCGACGCCACGGGGGAAACGCTGCTCGCCGCCGGCCGCGCCGCTTCGGCGCAGTACAAGGATGCGCGCGCCATCGAGCACATCTACCCGCTCATCCGCACCGAAAAGCAGATAGCCAAGGTGTTCGAGGACATAGAGGAGGAGCCGGGCATCATCCTCTACACGGTCGTCGACCAGAAGCTGGCGCGCGGCATCGACGAACGCTGCGCGGCCATGGGCCTGCCTTGCGTGTCCGTGCTGGAACCCGTGCTCACCGTGTTCCAGTCCTATCTCGGCACCCCGGCCGGCCGCCGCGTCGGCGCCCAGCATGTTCTCGACGCCGAATATTTCCGCCGCATCGATGCGCTGAATTTCACCATGGACCATGATGACGGCCAGCTGCCGGCAAACATGGATGACGCCGATGTCGTGCTGATCGGCATATCCCGCACCTCGAAGACGCCGACCAGCATCTATCTCGCCAACCGCGGCATCAAGACCGCCAACATCCCGATCGTGCTCGGCGTGCCGGTGCCCGAAAGCCTGGTCACCGCCAGGACACCGCTGATCGTCGGATTGATCGCCACCGCCGAGCGCATCTCGCATGTGCGCCAGAACCGCATCCTCGGCAATTCGAGCACCTATGTGTCGACCGACTATGTCGACCGCGCCGCCATCAACGAGGAGCTCGCCTACGCCCGCCAGATCTGCACCCGCCACGGCTGGCCGATGATCGACGTCAGCCGCCGCTCGATCGAGGAGACGGCTGCGGCCATCGTTGCCCTGCGGGGGAAGACGAGATAGGGCAGACGAGAAATGTGAGCATTCCGTGGCGCACCCCTCATCCGACCTCGCTTCGCGAGGTGGCCGAGCGCAGCTCGGACGGATGAGGGGTGCGCCACGGAACACTAATGCCGGTGAATCAGCATGACCGAAAAAATCATCCTCGCTTCAGGCAGCCCGTTCCGCAAGGCGATGCTGGTCGATGCCGGCGTCGACATCGAGACGGTTCCCGCGACGCTGGACGAGCGGGCGCTGGAAGCGCCCTTGCAGGACAGCGGCGCCTCGCCCGAGGACGTCGCCCTGGTGCTCGCCGAAGCCAAGGCCACCGAAGTCAGCGAGCGCCGGCCCGGCGCGCTGGTGCTCGGCTGCGACCAGACGCTGTCGCTCGGCGACGAGGTGTTCCACAAGCCGGCCGACATGGAAGGCGCGCGCCGCCATCTCCTGGCGCTGTCGGGCAAGACCCATCAGTTGAACAGCGCCGCCGTGCTGGTGCGAGACGGCAAGGTGCTGTGGCGCCATGTCGGCATCGCCTCGATGACCATGCGCAAGCTCGACCCCGCCTTCATCGGACGCCATCTCGCCCAGGTCGGCGCCAAGGCATTGTCGAGCGTCGGCGCCTATCAAATCGAGGGCGAAGGCATCCAGCTGTTCGAAATAATCGCGGGCGATCATTTTACCATTGTCGGCCTGCCGCTGCTGCCGCTGCTGGCGGAACTGCGCACACTGGGAGCCATCGATGGCTGAGGCAATGAAGAAGGCCTTCGTCACCGGCCATCCGATAAAACATTCGCGCTCGCCGATGATCCACGGTCACTGGCTGGCCGAACATGGCATTGACGGCAGCTACCAGGCGATCGACGTGGCGCCGCGGGATTTCGCCGATTTCCTGGCGAGCATGCAGGCCAATGGCTATCGCGGCGGCAACGTCACCATCCCGCACAAGGAGGCGGCCTTTGCCGGGGTCGCGCGCCGCGACCATGCGGCGGACGAAATCGGCGCCGTCAACACGCTGTGGCTCGAGGACGGCACTTTGTGGGGCGGCAACACCGACGGCCACGGCTTTGCCGCCAATCTCGACGATTACGCTCCGGGCTGGGCGTCCAGGGGCCCGGCCGTGGTGCTGGGTGCCGGCGGCGCCTCCCGCGCCGTCATCCACGCACTGAAGACGCGCGGCCTCAAAGACATCCGCATCGTCAACCGCACGCTCGCCCGGGCGATCGAATTGCGCGACCGCTTTGGCGCCGGCGTTTCGGCGCACGAAGTGGCCGCGACCGCCGAATTGCTGGGCGACGCCGGCCTGCTGGTCAACACCACCGCGCTGGGCATGCAGGGCAATGAGGGTTTGCCCGCCGACCCCACGCTGCTTCCCGACCATGCCGTGGTCAACGACATCGTCTACGTGCCGCTCGAGACCCCCCTGCTCGCCGCCGCGCGGGCACGGGGGCTGAAGACGGTCGACGGGCTCGGCATGCTACTCAACCAGGCGGTGCCCGGCTTCGAACGCTGGTTCGGCGTCAGGCCGAAGGTGACGGCGGAGCTCCGCGCGATCATCGTTGCCGATCTGGTGCGCAAACCATGATCGTGCTCGGCCTCACCGGCTCGATCGGCATGGGCAAGTCGACCACGGCCAGGATGTTCGCCGAGGCCGGCGTGCCGGTGCATGATTCGGACGAAACGGTGCACCGCCTCTATGCCGGCAAGGCGGCTCCCCTGGTCGAGGCCGCTTTTCCCGGCACCACCGCCGACGGAAGCGTCGACCGCGCAAAACTCGGCGCCCGTGTGCTTGGCGACGCGGCGGCCTTGAAAAAGCTCGAAGCCATCATCCATCCGCTGGTCCGTGCCGATGCCGACGCCTTCCTGGCCAAGCATCGTAACGCCGGCGAATCGATCGCGGTCCTCGACATCCCGCTGCTGTTCGAAACCGGCGGCCGTGGCCGGGTCGACAAGGTCGTCGTCGTCACCGCGCCGGCCGAAGTCCAGCGCCAGCGCGTGCTGGCACGGCCTGGCATGAGCGAGGAAAAACTGGCGGCGATCCTGGCCAAGCAGGTGCCGGATGCCGAAAAGCGGCGGCTGGCCGATTTCGTCATCGATACCGGTAACGGGCTGGACGCCGCGCGCGCTGCTGTTGCAGCGGTCATTGCGGAACTTCGGGGATAAGCGGGGCAGCTGAGGCCCTTTCCTTCTCCCCTTGTGGGAGAAGGTGGATCGGCGCGCCGCGCCGAGACGGATGAGGGGTGCGCCACGGGGTGCCGTCGGTGCCAAGCTGGAGCACCCCTCATCCGTCGCCTTCGGCGACACCTTCTCCCACAAGGGGAGAAGGGAAAAGAGGCATTGCCCATTGCCATTTTGTTCCGCTCTGGCGATTCTGCCTCCCAGGAGCGACCTGATTCGATGCGCGAGATCATTTTCGATACCGAAACCACCGGCCTCGATTCGCGCGACGACCGCGTGATCGAGCTTGGCGGTGTCGAGCTGGTCAATCGTTTTCCGACCGGCAGGACCTTCCATCACTATATCAACCCGCAAGGGCGCGCGATCCATGCCGAGGCGCAGTCCGTGCACGGCATCAGCGCTGCCGATCTCGCGGGCAAGCCGACCTTCGCCGAAATCGCCGAGGAATGGCTGCGGTTCACGGAAGGCGCCAAGCTGGTCGCCCACAACGCCACATTCGATATCGGCTTCCTCAATGTCGAATTCGGCCGGCTCGGTCATCCGCCCGTCGATAACGGGCTTGTCGTTGATACGCTGGCCCTGGCGCGCCGCAAGCACCCGATGGGTCCCAATTCGCTCGACGCGCTGTGCCGGCGCTACGGCATCGACAATACGAAACGCACCAAGCACGGAGCCTTGCTCGATTCCGAATTGCTGGCCGAAGTCTATATCGAGCTGATCGGCGGCAAGCAGGCGGCTCTCATTCTCGACAGCGCCACCGCGCCGGCCCAGGGCGAGAACGTCCGCCATATCGAGATCATCGTCGCCGAACGGCCGGCGCCGCTCGTGCCGCGCCTCACCGAAGCAGAGCGCGCGGCGCACGCCGCCATGGTCGCCACGCTTGGCGAAAAGGCGCTTTGGCTGAAGGCAACGTCGTCCGAGGCAAGTGCCGCGACCTCGTCGTAACCCGGACCTTCAGTACGGCCACTCACCTCGGCCCAGCGCGGCAACCGCCGCGATGATGCGCGCAAAGGCTTCCGCCGCGGCCGGCACTGTGATGCGAGCGCGCAGGAAACTGTGCACGAGGCGGGGCTCCTGATGCCAACACGCCTTGCCGCCGGCGTCCAAGATGCGGTCGCGATAGGCCTCGCCATCCGACGACAGCGGATCGCATTCGGCCGTTACGATCACCGTCGGCGGCAGGCCGGAAAAGTCCGTGTCGCGCAGCGGTGAAAAGGTCGGATCGTCGGGCGATTGCTTCCTGGCTGACCTGACGTCGCGATAGAAGGCGGCATCGCCTGTCGACAGCAGCGGCGCATCGGCGTGTTCGACATAGGAGCCCACCGCCTCGTTGCCGCCGAGATCGGGATAGATCAGCACCTGGCCGATCGCGGCGCGCGGATGGTGACGCGTGGCCTGCGCCAGCGCCGCCGCCAGACTGCCGCCCGCGCTTTCGCCGCACAGCACCAGCGGCAGGCCGCTGCTTGCGGCCGCCCATTCGAAACCCGCCAGCGCATCGTCGAAGGCGGCGGGGTGAAGGTGCTCGGGCGCCAGCCGGTAGTCGACCGACAGCACGTCGAAGCCGGTGCCGGCGCAGATTTCGGCGCAGATGTCGTCATGGCTTTCGAGCCCGCCGAGGATGAAGCCGCCGCCGTGGAAATAGAGCACTGTCGCATGCGGCGCCGCGCCGGCGAGCCGGTAACGGCGGACCGGGATGCCATGCTTGGAAGCGGCGACCAAGCTGTCGCGGGCCCTGACCCCGGGCGGTCTGCCCTGATGGAAGGCGCGGCACATCCTGGCATAGACCGCGCGCTGCTTGTCGACCGGCAGGCCTGATATCTCGGGCGGATACCAGGCGTTGACGCTGTCGATATAGGCCCAGAGTGCCGGATCGAGCCGGGTTTCGTATTTGCCGCGGCCGGTCATTTCAATCTGCGGGGCACATCAAAGCTCGGCATAGAGACGGGCGGCGTTTTCAAAGGTGAAGCGCAGGGGTACCGAGCCTTCGACCTGCCAGACGGTGACCGTCTCGCCGGCCAGCAGCCGGCAGGCGCCGTCGGTGTCGGCAACCGCGCCGCCATAGAGCCGGTTGGCGAGGTTGAGGATGCCGGTCTGGTGCATCGCCGCGCTGCCGCTGCCGCAGGCATCCTTGACCAGCAACACGCGAAAGCCCTTCGCCACCGCATCCTTTACGGTGGCGTCGATGCAGGCCTCGGTCCACACGCCCGCGACTACAAGCCATTCGATGCCTGAAGCCTCGAGCCGGTCGGCGGCCGGACCGCTGCGAAAGGCGCTGGCCTCGGCCTTGATCAGCAGCGCCTCGCCCTCCGCCGGCGCCACCTCATGGCAGATCTCGGTCAGCGGGTCGCTCTTGTCGGAAAAGGCCGACTTGCCGTCTTCGCCTGTGGGATGAAAGGGCCGGTCCTGGCTGTCGAGATCGACGATATAGGCCCAGTGATGGAGCGGCACATGGTTTTGCCGCGCCGCCGCCTGCAGGCGCTGGACGTTGGCGAGGATGTTTTCGTAGCCTTCGACGAGGTAGCGCGGGTCGTGCCGGTGCTCTTCCTGCAGGTCGATGAACACGGCGGCCACCGTGCCGCGCTTGATGGAGATGGGGGCTTTCATGCGGAGGCGCCTGGGTTGCAGGCTGAATCGACCTGGCGGTTGGCAGGCTGGTCAAAAGCCGACATCGTTGCTTTTAGCGGGTTGGCGCAAGCGGTGATGATTGGCCGAAGCCTCCCCGACTTCGTCATCCACGGGCGAAGCAGCCGCGCAGCGGCGTCGCGGAGACCCGAGGATCCATTCCGTGACGTCCATCGAATGGCGCAACGGAGCAGAATTCGGTAACCGTTGCGCGGCATCGACGCCACGGCATGGATCCTCGGGTCTGCGCTGCGTCGCTGCGCTCCTTGCTCCGCCCTAGGATGACGAAGGCGATGGGAGGCGCGTTGACGTCCCGGCATGGATCCTAGGGTCTGCGCCGCGTCGCTGCGCTCCTTGCTTCGCCCTAGGATGACGAAACGATGGGAGGCTGCGCCAACCGTAAAGGCTACGTCACCGAGTGGGGCAGCGGCTATCAAACCTCTTTCTCCAGAAACTCGTCCTCATAGGGGAAGCGCGATAGCAGCTCCGTGCCGGTGTCGGTGATCAGGATTTCGTCCTCCAGCTTGACGCCCTCGCGGCCGCCCTTCTCGCCGATATAGCTTTCCACGCTCACCACCATGCCTGGCACGATATGGCCGTCACGGCCATAGGTCTCGTAATCCATGGCATGCGCGATGAACGGTGTCTCGCCATGCATGCCGACCCCGTGCATGACCGAGGTGTAGCGCTGGTCGACGAAGCGGTCCGGGATCTTCCACGCCTTTTCGGCGATCTCGCGAAAGGCCATGCCGGGCTTGACGATCGAAATATTGTGCTGAACCTGGTCGTGCGCCATGCGGTAGAGCGACTTCTGGTAAGGGGTCGGCTTGCCCGGACCGCAGCGGAAGGTGCGGGAAAAATCGGAATAATAGCCATAGCAGCCGATCGTGTCGGTATCGAGCGCCAGCAACTCGCCTGGCCGGATCTTGCGGCCGCTGGCTTCGTTGAACCACGGGTTGGTGCGCTGGCCGGAGGTCAGGAGCCGCGTTTCGATGAACTCGCCGCCCTGGCGTATGACCTCGCCATACATCAGCGCAAACAGCTCGTTTTCGGAGACGCCGGGCTTGATCGCCTCGCGCACCGCATAGACGGCGGCCTCGGCGCCGGCCATCGACGCCATCAGGCATTTGACTTCCTCCGGCGTCTTGACCGCGCGCACCGCCAGGATTTCGCCTTGGCAGTCGCGGACCTCGCAGCCGCGCTTTTCCAGCGCCAGCGCCTGCAGGTGGCTGCAACGGTCGAGGCCGAGCTTCATCGAGCCGCCGCCATGCGTCTTCAGGAGCTCGGCGATCTCGTCGGCGAAGGGACCGGCGGTTTCGTCGTCGCGGCCCGACACGGAGGACCAGACAAGCTTGGACGGACGCGCCTCGTCGATAGTGTCGAGCACCATGGAGACATGGTAGCTCTGCGGATATTCGAACAGCACGATCGGCCCTTCGGTCGGAATGAAGAAGTAACGGGTCGAGTTGCGCAGGAAATAGCCGAACATGTTGCGTGAGCCGGTGGCGTAGCGCTGGTTGTAGGGATCGAACAGCACGACGCCGCCATAGCCCGCCTCGCGCATCCAGCCGCGGAGTTTCGCCAGCCGGCCTTTGCGCAAGGCATCGGCATCGATGAAGGACGGCTCGGTGTCCGACAGCCACATGCCGCCCGCCGGATCGGCCGCCACGGGGTGGCGCATGCGGTCCTTGAAGTCGACGTCCTCGGTGCTGTCGGGATCGAATACGACGATGCTCATGGGGGTTCGGCCTTGGCTGGGTTGCGAGGGCTGAGCATGGCGCAGGCGGGGCGGATGGATTGTGCGGAAAACCGCGTTTGTTGTGCGAGATGCCGCTGGCCAACAGGCGCCGTCGCGATCCTTCGCGCCCCCCTCTGCCCTGCCGGGCATCTCCCCCACGAGGGGGGAGATTGGCAGCTTCGCCAACCGCGCCTCCGTCTTCGATGTTGGAGATAGGCGAAAGCCGAGGTGGCAGCGATCTCCCCCCATGTGGGGGAGATGTCCGGCAGGACAGAGGGGGGCGCTGTCCCGCCAACATCTCACAGCTTCAGCGCGCGCGCCTAATGCCGTCGCGCCAGCTTCGGCGGATGCCCGTGCTCCTCGCGAAACGCCCGGGCAAAGCTCGACATCGAGGCAAAGCCGCAGGCGAGCGCCACGTCGCGCACGGCGAGCGTCGAGTGGGCCAGGAGATCGGCGGCGCGTTTCAGTCTGAGGCGCCGGTAGTAGCCGTTGGGCGAGATGTCGAGTTCGGAGCGAAAGGAGCGCTCGAGTTTGTCGGAGGAGACGCCGAGCTTGGCGGTGAGCTCCGCCATGCCGAGCCGCTCCTCCACCGCGTCTTCCATGATGGCGATGGCCGACAGCACCAGTTCGTTCTGCACCCCGGTACGCAGGCGCAAGGGCATCAGCTTGCGGTCGACGCTCGATCGCAGCTGGCTGTGCACGAACCATTCGGCGACGCCGGCGGCAAGCTCGGCGCCGTAATCCCGGGTGATGATCTCCAGCATCATGTCGAGGCTGCCGACGCCGCCGGCCGAAGTGAAGCGCTTGCGGTCGATGACATAGAGGTCGCGCCTGAGCTCGATGTTGGGAAACGCCTCGGTGAAGGCGGCCTGGCTGGTCCAGTGCAAGGTGCAGGCATGGCCGTCGAGCAGGCCCGCGCGAGCGAGGAAGAAGGCGGCATCCGCCACCGCGCCGATATGGGCGCCGCCGCGCAGGCTGCGGCGGATCCAGCTCGCCGCGTCCTCGGCGACGAGATGATCGGCGTCGCCGCCCGAGCAGA
Organism: Mesorhizobium sp. M8A.F.Ca.ET.161.01.1.1; assembly: GCF_004792105.1. Lineage (NCBI taxonomy): Bacteria > Pseudomonadati > Pseudomonadota > Alphaproteobacteria > Hyphomicrobiales > Phyllobacteriaceae > Mesorhizobium > Mesorhizobium sp. M8A.F.Ca.ET.161.01.1.1. The sequence continues at coordinate 45,571 of NZ_SRTD01000024.1, forward strand.
CGACGATGCGGTCGACCTTGGGTGCTGCCTCGGCATAGAACCCTGGCTGGATGACGACGCCGTTCGACGCCTCGACCGGACCCTGGGTCGCACCAACGATTATCCAGCGGTAGCATTCCCGCTTCGCCAGCACATTGACGGCGCGCAGCGGCTCGATGACCGAGCTGAACGCCATCATCGGAAAACCGGGGAATACCAGTACCGCGAAGGTGAGGGGCTCGGTGGGTTCGGGTGGGTCGCGCGTGGCCATGGGGCGCAATAGTTCGGACAGATGGCGCTTGTGGTCAATTGCCATTCCGGAACGTTGGCGCCGCCCCTCATTACCCTGCCGGGCATTTCTCCCCGTATAGAGACGGGGAGAAAGAAGCAGCCGTGACCTCGGTGCCAAATCCTGCAACGTCGCCGATTGGCGAAACCGCCGAGGAAAGCGCCCTCTCCCCGTCACTATACGGGGAGAGGATGCCGGCAGGCAGGTGAGGGGCGGCGCCGACAACCGACAGGTATCGGCATAAGCCGCCCAGAGCGCTCGTGTCAGCCCCCCAGCGCCTGATCCAGATCGGCGATCAGATCATCGCCATCCTCTATCCCCGCCGACAACCGTACCAGCGAATCCGATATGCCGATCTCATCCCGCTTCTCGGCGGGAATGGAGCCATGCGTCATCAGCGCCGGGTGTTCGATCAGGCTCTCCACGCCGCCGAGGCTTTCGGCCAGCGTGAACAGCTGCGTGCGTTCAAGGAAGCGTTTGGTGCCGGCGAGGTCGCGGTCGAGCACGGCCGTGATCATGCCGCCGAAGGCATGCATCTGCTGGACGGCGATCGCGTGCTGGGGATGGCTGGCGAGGCCGGGATAGATGACGCGGCGCACATCTTTTCGCGCTTCCAGCCATTGCGCGATCTTCAGGCCATTGTTGGAATGGCGCTCCATCCTGAGCGCCAGGGTCTTCAAGCCGCGCAGCGCCAGGAAACTGTCGAACGGGCCCGATATGGCGCCCACGGCGTTCTGCAGGAATTTCAGGCGGTCGGCGAGATCCTTGTTGTCGCCGACGACGGCGACGCCGCCGACCATGTCGGAATGGCCGTTGAGATATTTGGTCGTCGAGTGGACGACGATGTCGATGCCGAGCTCCAGCGGCCGCTGGATATAGGGGCTGCAGAACGTGTTGTCGGCGACGGACAAAATTCCCTTCCGCCGGGCCAGGGCCGCGACGCCCTCGAGGTCGACGATGCGCAGCAACGGATTGGTCGGCGTCTCGACCCACAGCATTTTTGTCTCCGGCCGGATCGCGGCTTCAACCGCGGCCAGATTTGTGAAATCGACGAAAGAAACCTGCAGGTTGGCCGAGCGCTTGCGCACCCGCTCCATCAGCCGGAAGGAGCCGCCATAAATGTCGTCGGTGGCGACGATATGCGCGCCGGAATCGAGCAGTTCGAGCACGGTGGCGATCGACGCCAGGCCGGAAGCAAAAGCGAAAGCCGCCGAGCCGCTTTCCAGGTCAGCCACCGCGCGCTCGAAGGCGAAGCGCGTCGGGTTCTGGCTGCGGGCATATTCGAAACCCTTGTGCACGCCGGGCGACTGCTGGCCATAGGTCGAGGTGGCGTAGATCGGCACCATCACCGCCCCGGTCAGCGGGTCGTGGCTCTGGCCGCCATGGATGGTGCGCGTCGAAAACGCCAGGCGGTTCTTTCCGGATGTGGTCATCGTGCGCGCCTCAGATGGTTGATCAGGTCGATGCGGGTAATCAGGCCGACGAACTCGTCGCCGTCGAAGATGATGGCGACCTCGTTGCGGTCGAACACCGGCAGCAGCGCGTCCAGCGTCTGGCTGGCCTGCAGCGTGTGCAGGTTGGAGGTCATCGCCGTGCGCACCGGGCCGTTGAAGCGCTCCCAGCGTCCGTCATAGGGACCGTCGACATGGGCAAGGATGTCGCTTTCGTCGACGATGCCGACCAGCTTGCCATTGTCGAGCACCGGCAGCTGCGAGACATCCGAGCGGCGCATGCGGCCATAGGCGTTGAGCAGGCTTTCGTCCGGGCCGACGAACACCGTGTCGCCGGTGCGGTGGGTGCGCATGACGAGGTCGCGCAGATCGCCATGCTGTTCGTGTTCGGCCAGCCCCTGCTCGGCCAGCCAGAAATCGTCGAACACTTTCGACAGGTATTTGTTGCCGCTGTCGCAGACGAAGGTGACGACGCGCTTGGGCACCGTCTGTTCGCGGCAATAGCGCAGGGCCGCCGACAGCAGCGTGCCGGAGGAAGAGCCGGCCAGTATGCCTTCCCGCGACAGCAGATCGCGCACCGCCAGCATGCTCTGCTTGTCCGTGATGGAATAGGCTTTCTTGACCAGCGACAAATCGGCATTGGGCGGCACGAAATCCTCGCCGATGCCTTCGACCGTCCAGCTCCCCGCCTCTTCCATCTTGCCGGTCTTGATCAGCGGCGCCAGCACCGAGCCGACCGGATCGGCCAGCACCATCTCCGTCTTCGGCGACACGCCAGCGAAGAAGCGGCCAAGCCCGGTCAGCGTGCCGCCCGAGCCGACGCCGACCACCACCGCGTCGACATCACTGTTGAGCTGCCAGAAAATCTCCGGGCCGGTGGTCGCCTCATGCGCCAGCGGGTTGGCCGGGTTGGCGAACTGGTTGGCGTAGAAGGCGCCGGGCAGTTCGGCGGCGATCTTCTCCGCCATGTCCTGGTAATATTCGGCATGACCCTTGCCGACATCCGAGCGCGTCATGCGCACCTCGGCGCCGAGCGCGCGCAGGTGCTGGATTTTTTCACGCGACATCTTGTCGGGAACCACCAGGATGATGCGATAGCCCTTGGGGATGCCGACCTGGGCGAGGCCAAGGCCGGTATTGCCGGCGGTCGCCTCGACGATGGTGCCGCCCGGCTTCAGCCTGCCATCCTTCTCGGCCGCCGCGATCATCGACAGCGCGATGCGGTCCTTGATCGAGCCACCTGGGTTCTGGCTTTCGAGCTTGATGAACAGCCGGCATTTTCCAGTATCGAACCTGGTCAGCTCGACGATCGGCGTTTGCCCGATCAGATCGAGCACCGACGCATAGGGCGGGCGCAGACGCGACATTGCGCTGTCCGAGGCGGCGCTGTCCGAGGCGGCACTGTCGGCCGTGGCTTTTCTGTGCTCGCTCATGTCGGAGCCTCCATGGATCAACCTAGCGTCTTTTCCAGCCGATCGCAGTTGGAAAGAAGATAGATCGTGCCAATCCGGTGGCCAGACGGGGAATGAAATTCCAGCCGCCCGTCAGGGCGAGGCGATACGCTGCCGGACCGGGACGCCGGCGGGACAGCGCCCCCCTCTGCCCTGCCGGGCATCTCCCCCTCAAGGGGGGAGATCAACAGCTTCGCGGGCCGCACCATTTTACAAAGTCGACGAATGGCGAAGACGATGCCACAGCCAATCTCCCCACTTGAGGGGGAGATGGCCGGCAGGCCAGAGGGGGGCGCCGTAGGGCGCCGACCTCAACGGCCCCAAGCTGCGGCACCGTCTCATCCGTCCAACGAACCATCTCGTTCGTTGAAGCCGCCGATTTCACCATGCTAGCCGAACGTGCACATGGCAATGTGCGGTGCGCGACGGCAACCTGATCACCGGCCAGCAGAACTTATCCGGCGCCGAGACCGCGCGCGCCGTGTGTGAGGGATTGGGCGGCTGAACGCTATCCCTCCGGCTGACTGCGGGAGGGACTTCAGTCTCAGTTGAGCTATAGCTAATATACATATAGCTTGGTCATGCGGGGGACGATCCCAAATCGAAGCCTAACCCGCGATGGCCGGTGCGACCTGCTTTCAACCCAAGCATCCCCGCACCGGCCATTCTTTTCCCCCTTGGCAGCCTAGGCCAGCGTCAAATCGCAACCTGGGTGCAAGGATGAGAAGGGCCTTCCAGGCATCCTTTCGATCCGGACGGCGGAAGGCATTTTTTGCATCGCTCTCGCGCTCAAGACCGCTGACGCCACCGCAAACGCCGTCAAGGAGATCCGGTCGAAATCGGCCGTTGCGAGCTAAAAAGAAAGCCTGGCTCGAAACCGGGTTTCCGAGCAAATCGGCAACACCGAAAGCGCTGGAATCGCGCCTCCTTTGCAACGGGTCTGCGTCAAGTCACGTATATCTCAATTGACTAAAGTACGGAACGTCCAATGGACAAGTACGGAACGTTTGAAGGCCCCTCAGACCAAGGCCTACCGGCACGCAAGACTTTAGTCCTGCCGTCTTATAGTTAAGAACGGAAGTTGTTCGGCTGACATAGGGCCGCCCCGGATAAATACCAGACTGCACCCAGCCGACTATGGTGCGATCGCGGAAGCCGCTTTCGGGTCGAGCCGAAGACGGGTCGGCCAAAAATACGATCGCCGCCGGAATTGCTCTATCCCAGCAACCGCTTGCTCAGCCTGGCGCACTGGACGCGGATATCGGGAATGGCGTCGATCTCGAAGAAGGTGCCGCGCGTCAGCGGCCCGACGGCGAGGATTTTTCGCGAGACGGTGCCGTCGACGGCGATGATCTCGCAATCGGCCGAGACGTCGAGGCCGATGCGCAGCGGATCGGGCCGCGCCAGACCGCGGTCGACCAGCGAGCGCACCACGCTGTTCGACGAGGTCGAGATGTCGCGCACGATGCCGGAGCAATCATAGATGCGGGCGGCGTCGAATGTTTCGAGGCGCTGGGTGTGGCGCGATTGGACCTCCACCGCGAAGCCGTCGCCCGGCGTGACGCCGACGACGCGCCCGGCGATCGGCCGGATGCGCCCCGATTGCACCGCCTCCGTCACCCTGGCGTAGACCTCGGGTGCCATGCGGTGGCGATGGATGTCCCACCAGGCCTTGGTGTGTTCGACAAAGCGGCGCTTGGCCGAGGCGGGCCAGTTCTGCCAGATCTTCTGGTTGAAGGGGCGCAGGCCGTCGACGACGTCGCGCCAGTCGACGCCTGCCTTCTGGTTCTCGCGGATGAGGTCGCGGAACCAGCCGACGAAATAGGAAAGCTGGGTGCCGAGCGGGATGTCGGCGACGTCGAGCTTGATCGGATTGCCCTTGCGGTGCGGCGAGGGCAGCAGGCCGCGCCGCGACACCGCGATGATGTCGCCGCGATGGCCGCGCTGCTCCAGGGAAAGGAAGGCGTCGACCATGCTCAAGCCCGTGCCCAGCACCACGATCCGGCTGTCTGGATCGAGCGCGGTGTCGGCCTCCGATCCCATCCGGATCGCATGGCCCTGCGCGGGCTGTTCGTCATGGCCGGTGGCGAGCACGGCAAGGTGGGCGACCACGCTGGTGCCGTTGGCGAGTGCCACCTCGACCCCGGACGCGGTGGGCGAGATCGACAGGCTCTCCTCGCGGATCAGGCGCAGCCGTCCGGTCTCGCGCTCGCGCGTTTCCAGATCGTCGAGCAATTCCTTGAGATAGCGGGCATAGAGGCTGCGCGGCGCGTAGACCGGCGCCTGCTCTGCTGTCGCCAGCCCGCGCTCCAGCAGCCAGCGCCAGAAATTGCCGGGATCGTCGGCATAGGCACTCATGCCGGCCGCGCCGACATTCAGCACATGCGCCGACAGCAGTGCCGAATAGGCGATGCCCTGGCCGAAATGCGGGCGCTTTTCGATCAGCGTGACGCGCAGGTCCGGATTGGGCGATTTGAGCAGATGCGCGGCCAGCACGACGCCGCTGGCGCCGCCGCCGACGATGATGATGGAATTGATCGAGTTGGTTCGCCCGGTCATGCGCGAGCGAGCCCCGTACGAAGCGCCGGCTTCAGGCCAGGACCTTCACCGGCAGGTCGTCCCGCGCGACCGGGAGGTCGTCGGCAATGTCGCGCATCTCGGCGAGGCTGCGCTGGTCGAGCACCTCGGCGATCGCCTGCCGGACTTCCAGCATCAGATGTCGGACTTGGCATGTCGCCTCGTTGCAGTCTTCACAGCGCTGATATTGTGTTCGGCTGGCGCAGGGGATCGGGGCCAGTGGACCGTCCAGCACGCGCACGACGTGGCCGACCTTGATTTCGTCGGCGGATCGCGCCAGGCGGTAGCCGCCATCCTTGCCCTTGCGGCTCTGGACGAAGCCGGCATTGCGCAGCTCACCCAGTATGGCGTCGAGAAACTTCTTCGGGATGTTGTTGCCGGTCGCGATATCGCCAACGAAAGCGAGTTGCCCGGCCGGCATCCGCGCGAGATGGACGAGCGCCTTGAGGCCGTACTTGCCTTTTTTGGTGAGCATGGACCGAACGTTTCTCTGTCATGCGACGGCCGCAGGCCATCCGTTGCGAAACGCCTCGCGTGCCTCCCCGCCGCGCCGAAGCGTCCATGACACATAAATTCTAGTGACATGATATACAAGCCAATTGCGGTTGATCTTGCTTGATTTTCAACTCGTTGCGCGATTTTAGGCCCGCCTTGTGACATCGATGACACGGAAACATGGCTTGCTTTCACCAAGGCCTGCGGCCGGAACCCGGTGACGCCAGCGGTCGCCACGATACGCTTGACATGGCCTGTCATCGGCACTGCAACTCCTATGTCGATAAGGTTACTATACTTAACCGTCGGCAGCCGGAACGCGATTCTAAATTCATCGTCGTTTGAAGCATGGATTTGCTGGAGGCTGGGAGAGATCGGAATTCTGGTTCGAAACTGTCAGTATCCGCAATGGGCGGGGGCGAGCCTCGGGCAAAGTTGGTGGCCTCGCCGCGCTTGAACGACGGCAGCCGCCCTGTCCGCCATGACGGCCCGCCGCCAGTGGCTTTTTTCCAACAAGCCCTTCTTCCTTGGAAGGATGTAACTCTACAAGGACCATAGAATTAGCTGACTATGAACAGGCAATCCGGTTTTCCCCTTTTTCAAGGAGCCTTTCATGTCCAGCATTTCACGCCGCATCATTCTCCTGTCTTCGGCGGCCCTTGCCGGCGCCGCGTTCCTCGGTCCGGCCATGGCCGATGACCTGAAGATCACCATCGGCTACCAGACGGTGGTCGAGCCCTCCAAGGTGCCGCAGGCCGACGGCGCCTATGAAAAGGCCACCAAGGCCAGCATCGACTGGCGTAAATTCGATTCCGGCGCCGACGTCATCGCCGCGGTCGCCTCCGGCTCGGTCGATATCGGCTATGTCGGCTCGAGCCCGCTGGCGGCGGCCGCCAGCCGCGACCTGCCGATCCAGACCATCTTCGTGGTCGGCCTGATCGGACCGTCGGAAGCGCTGGTCGCCCGCAACGGCGCCGGTATCGAGAAGGTCGCCGACCTCGCCGGCAAGAAGGTCGCCGTGCCGTTCGTGTCGACGACGCATTACAGCCTGCTTGCCGCGCTCAAGCATGAGAATGTCGATCCGAAGTCGGTCCAGATCCTCAATCTCAGGCCGCCGGAAATCGCCGCCGCCTTCGCGCGCGGCGATATCGATGCCGCCTATGTCTGGGATCCGGCGCTGGGCCAAATCAAGACATCGGGCAAGGTGGTGCTGGATTCCTCGCAGGTCGCCGCTTGGGGCGCGCCGACCTTCGACGCCTGGATCGTGCGCACCGACTTCGCCGACAAGAATCCGGAAGCCGTGCGCGACTTCGTCAAGGTGACGGGATCAGCCTATGCCGAATATCTCGCCAAGCCCGACGCCTGGTCGGTGTCGTCGCCGCAGGCCGCGTCGATCGCTAGGCTTACCGGCGCCAAGCTGGAAGAAGTGCCGGAACTCCTGAAGGGTTATGTGTTCTCGACGCTTGAAGAGCAGGCCTCGGACAAATTCCTCGGCGGCGGCACGGTCAAGGCGGTCGCGGCCGCGTCCGCCTTCCTCAAGGAGCAAGGCAAGGTCGACGCGGTGCTGCCGGATTACTCGAAATACGTGACGTCGAAATACGTCACTGAGGCGCTGGCCTCGAACTGACGGCTTAACGCGCGGCTCACCTTCCCTGACGCCGTGCGTTGCCTGTCCCGGAGCCGCTGACGAGGCGCGGTTTCGGGCAGGCGGATTTTACCGAACCGATTCATCCCTGACGTAATTCCGGGCGGAAAACCGCCTGACACTTTTCCTGGAATTGCTCGGCGAGGCCCCCATGCCGCATCTCGTGCTCGACAACATCTCCATCCACTATGACGGCCAGCCGGCGCCCGCCGTCGAGCGGGTGTCGATCAACGTCGCCGGGAATGACTTCGTCGTTCTTGTCGGCCGCTCCGGCTGTGGCAAGACCTCGCTGCTCAACGTTGCCGCCGGCCTGGTCGCGCCCGCGCGCGGCACGGCCTCGATCAACGGCCAGCCGATCACCGGACCCGGTTCGGACCGGGCGGTGGTGTTCCAGAACGATGCGCTGTTTCCCTGGTTGACCGCCCGCGAGAACGTCGCCTTCGCGCTGCGGCTGCGCGGTGTCAGGCCGACCGAGCGGGCGCGGCGCGCCGACCGGCTGCTGGACCTGGTGAAGCTCGGCGACGCCGGCGACAAGCGCATCTGGGAGCTGTCCGGCGGCATGCGCCAGCGTGTCGGCCTTGCCCGCGCGCTCGCCGCCGAACCCGAATTCCTGCTGCTCGACGAGCCACTCGGCGCGCTCGACGCGCTGACGCGCGAACGCATGCAGACGACGCTGCTCGACCTTTGGACGGTAAGCCACGCCGGCGTGCTGATGGTGACGCACGGCATTGAGGAAGCGCTGGTGCTCGCCACCCGCGTCGTCGTGCTGGCGCCCGGCCCCGGGCGCGTGGTGCGAACCTTCGAGCCGGGCTTCTCCCGGCGCTATGCCTCCGGCGAGCCCATTCGCGCCATCAAGGCCGACCCGGCCTTCGCGGCGGCGCGCGGCGAACTGACCGACGCGATCTTCGAGGGAGAGGCGGCATGACCATTTCCTCCTACACGGAACGGCCCGGTTCAACGACGGACGAAACCGACGGCCTGTCGGTGCCCTGGTCGAGGCCACGGACGAAACGGACCGGCGTTTCGGCACGCATGGTCAGCGCCGTCACCATCCTGGCGGTGCTGGCGCTCTGGACGCTGTCGGCCCGCCTGCAGCTGGTGTCGCCGGTGTTCCTGCCTTCGCCGCTCGCCGTGTGGAACAAGTTCGTCGTCGTCATCCGCGACGGCTTCGTCGACGCGACGCTGCTGCAGCATGTCGTCGCCAGCCTCGGCCGCGTCTTTGCCGCGCTGGCCGCCGCCATCCTGGTCGGTGTGCCGGTGGGGCTCGCCATCGGCATCAGCACGGTGGGGCGTGGCATCTTCGATCCGCTGCTCGAATTCCTGCGGCCGATCCCGCCTTTGGCCTATCTGCCGCTGGTCATCATCTGGTTCGGCATCGGCGAGCCGTCGAAGATCCTGGTGATCGCCATCGCCATGCTGGCGCCGGTCGCCCTGTCGACCGCCTCGGGCGTCCGCGGCGTCTCGCGGGAGCGCATCAACGCCGCGCGTTCGCTTGGCGCGACGCGCGCCCAGGTGGTCCGCCACGTGATCCTGCCCAGCGCCCTGCCCTCGATCCTGACCGGCCTGCGCATCGCGCTCGGCGCCGGCTGGTCGACACTGGTCGCGGCCGAACTGGTGGCGGCGACGCGCGGCCTTGGTTTCATGATCCAGTCCGCGGCCCAATTCCTCGTCACCGACGTGGTGGTGATGGGCATATTGGTGATCGCGGCCATCGCCTTCGTGCTCGAATTCACCATCCGCCGGATCGAGCGCATGCTCGTCCCGTGGGCGGGGCGTGAATGATCGGAAAAGGAGAATGACGATGACCCATTCCACCGCCGTGTTGTTCGCCCATGTCGGCTCCTGGCTGCTCGGCCTTGCCGCCGAGGACAAAGCGGCAAAGGAAGACGGCCCGCGCTCGCCGGCGCCGGTCCATCTCCGCGCCGGGCACGACCGCCTGCCGCCGCGCGACGAGAGCTTTTATTGGGCCTGGCAGTACTGGTCGCAGTGAGTGGCTAGCAGTTGGCGAAACCGTTGAGAAAGGGTCCCCTGCTCCGTGAAGGGGAGAGAAGCTGGCACGGCCTTGCCGCTCGATCGGGATGTAGAAAACAATTCCCTCTTGCCGATCCATCTCGCAAAATTGTTCCTCTACTAAGTTTATAGACATACCTAGCCTGATCCCAACTCCGGTCGATCGGAAGTTTCTTGGCGCCGCCCGCGCATTGAAGGAGAGGGATCATGTTCAATCTGACGAGACGCGTTTTCGGCATTGGCCTTCTGGCCGCGACAGTCGTGCCGTCGTTCGGCGCCGCCGCGCAGGACCTGAAGCAGTTCAGCATCGGCTACCAGAAGACCGGCCTGCCGGTGATCGCCAGGCAGCAGCAGGTGATCGAGAAGGCGCTCGGCGACAAGGGCGTTACCGTGAAGTGGGTCGAGTTCACCGCCGGGCCGCCATTGGTCGAAGCGCTCAATGTCGGTGCCATCGATGCCGGCTGGACCGGCGACGCGCCGCCGATCTTCGGTCAATCGGCCGGCGCCAACATCGTCTATGCCGCGGCGCTGCCGTCCAATGGCGAAGGCGAGGCGATCTTCGTCAAGCCGGCCTCGCCGGTCCAGGCGGTCGCCGACCTCAAGGGCAAGCGCGTCGGCGTCGGCAAGGGCACCAGTGCGCATAATCTTCTCGTCGCCGCGCTGGAAAAGGCAGGTGTCGCGTTCGATCAGATCACGCCGGTCTATCTCAGCCCGGCGGATGCGGCCGCCGCCTTCGCCAGCGACCAGATCGATGCCTGGGCGGTCTGGGATCCGTTCTTTGCCATCGCCGAAACCCGCTACCAGCCGCGTGTGCTGGCCCGCTCCAGCGAGGTGCTCAAGGTCAACACCTATTTCCTCGCCAACAAGGATTTCGCCAAGGCGCATCCCGAAATCGTCACCACGACCATCGCCGCGCTCGGCGAGGCGGCGAAATGGGCGGACCAGAATCGCGACAAGGTGGCCGAGGCGTTGCATGAGGTCACCGGCGTGCCGCTCGACGCACAGACCATCGCCGCCAATCGCAGCAAGTTCGGCATCTTTCCGATCACCGACGAGATCGTTGCCGGCCAGCAAGCTACCGCCGACCGCTTCTACAAGCTTGGCCTGATCCCCAAGGCGGTGCGGATTTCCGACGCGGTTTGGACAGCGCCGGGCAATTGATTTTTCGTCACGCGGCGCCGGGTGGAGGAACGCCCGGCGCCGTTGCCATTGTGCCTTGACCTCCAGGAGGCCCGCCTTGACCACGCCAGCCAAGCCACTCGATTTCTTCTGGTTCATCCCGACGCATGGCGACGGTTCCTATCTTGGCTCCGAGCAGCAGCAGCGGCCGCCGGAGTTCGGCTATTTCAAGGAGATCGCGCAGGCAGTCGACCGGCTCGGCTTCCCCGGCGTGCTGTTGCCGACCGGACAGAACTGCGAGGATTCCTGGATCACCACCACTGGACTGGCGACGCTGACCGAAAGGCTCAAATTCCTCGTCGCGCTGCGGCCGGGCGTGACCCTGCCGACCTTCGCGGCGCGCCAGACGGCGGCTCTCGACCGTCTGAGCAACGGCCGCCTGCTGCTCAATGTCGTGGTCGGCGGCAATCCGGCCGAGCTTGCCGGCGACGGCGTCTTCCTGCCACATGACGAGCGCTATGCGCAGGCGCATGAATTCCTGACCATCTGGCGCGGTCTGGTGTCCGGCGAGCGCGTCAATTTCGACGGCAAATATTACCGCGTCGAGAATGGCCGCCTCGACCTTCTGCCATCACAGGAGCGGCCGCCGCTTTATTTCGGCGGCTCGTCCGACGCCGGGCACGATCTTGCCGCCGACCTGGTGGACATGTACCTCACATGGGGCGAGCCACCGGCGCAGGTCGCCGAAAAGCTGGCTTCGGCGCGCGCGAAAGCGGCATTGCGCGGCCGCGAATTGCGTTTCGGCATCCGGCTGCATTTCATTGTTCGCGAAACCGAGGACGAAGCCTGGCGTGCCGCCGACCGGTTGATCAGCCACGTCACCGATGCGCAGATCGAGAACGCGCAGGCGCGGTTCCTCAATCAGATGGACTCGGTCGGCCAGCGCCGCATGGCCGAACTGCATGGCGGCCGCCGCGACAGGCTGGTCGTCTCGCCCAATCTATGGGCCGGCGTCGGGCTGGTGCGCGGCGGCGCCGGCACCGCGCTGGTCGGCACGCCGGAGCAGGTCGCCGACCGCATCCGCGAGTATCAGGCGATTGGCATCGATACGATCATCGGCTCCGGCTATCCGCACCTCGAGGAAGCCTATCGCGTCGCCGAACTGCTCTTCCCCAAGCTCGGGCTCGGTACCAGGCGGCTCAAGCCGCGCGAAGCCAACGAATTCTCCGTTGGCTTCCATGGCGCGGCCCGCCTGCAGGCCGCGTCATGAGCTTTTCCACGCACCTGCGCAGGAACGGCATCGGCTGGCTATTGCCGGTGCTGGTGCTTGCCGGCTGGGAGGTGGCGTCCCGCGCCGGCGTCATGCCGGCCAACGTGCTTCCGGCACCAAGCGCCGTCGCCGAGGCCTTCTGGCGTTTGACGCTGTCCGGTGAACTGATCCGCAACATCGGCGTCTCGACGGCGCGCGCCCTGGCCGGCTTCGCCCTCGGCGGCTCGATCGGCTTCGCGCTCGGCCTTGCCAACGGGCTGTCGACGCTCAGCCGCGGCCTGACCGACACCACGCTGCAGATGATCCGCAACATTCCGCACCTGGCGCTGATTCCGCTGGTCATCCTGTGGTTCGGCATCGACGAGGAAGCAAAACTGTTCCTGGTGGCGCTCGGCGTGTTCTTTCCGATCTACGTCAACACGCTGCTCGGCATCCAGAGCGTTGACCCGCAACTGGTGGAGATGGGCCGCGTCTACGGCATGGACCGGCGCGCGCTGTTCTTCCGCGTCATCCTGCCCGGCGCGCTGCCGGCGATCTTCGTCGGCCTGCGCTACGCCTTGGGCATCATGTGGCTGACGCTGATCGTCGCTGAAACCATCTCGGCCAGCTCCGGGCTCGGCTACATGGCCATGCAGGCGCGCGAGTTCCTGCTGATCGATGTCGTCGTGCTGTCGATCCTGATCTACGCGCTGCTCGGCAAGCTCGCCGACAGTCTCGCCCGCCTGCTCGAGCGCCTGTCGCTCGGCTGGCATCCCGCCTTTCAGAACGGATGAGTATTCGATGCCAGCCGCCAGTCTGACCGCCGTCCGCTCCTTTGTCACCACGCCAGCGCCAGCGCGCCCGGCGATATCGGTCGAAGGCAGGCGTGCCTTCGCCTTCAAGGGCGTGGAGAAACGCTTTGGCGACAAGACCGTTCTCGACGGCATCGATCTCGACGTGCCGGTCGGGCAGTTCGTCGCCGTCATCGGCAAAAGCGGCTGCGGCAAGAGCACGCTGCTCCGCTTGCTCGCGGGGCTCGACCGGCCGACCTCGGGATCGCTGACGCTGGGGGCCGAGGAAGAGGGCCACAGCCGCACGCGCTTCATGTTCCAGGAGCCGCGCCTGCTGCCCTGGGCCAGCGTGGTGAAAAACGTCGAGGTCGGGTTGACCGGCATCGCCTCCGGTGCGGAGGCCAGGAAACGCGCGCTGGATATCCTTGGCGAGGTCGGTCTCGCCGATCGCGCCGATGAATGGCCCTCGGTGCTGTCCGGCGGCCAGAAGCAGCGCGTGGCGCTGGCCCGCGCGCTGGTCGGTCACCCGCAGGTCCTGGCGCTCGACGAGCCGCTCGGGGCGCTCGACGCGCTGACCCGCATCGAGATGCAGCAATTGCTGGAGCGTATCTGGATAGCCCAGAAATTCACCGCCGTGCTGGTCACGCACGATGTCGCCGAAGCGGTTGCGCTCGCCGACCGGGTGGTGGTGATAAGCGGCGGCAGGATCGCGCTCGATCTGGATGTGCCGGTGGAACGGCCGCGCCGCCGCGGCTCCGCCGAGCTTGCCCGCCTCGAAGGCAGGATTCTGGACCAGCTGTTCGGTTAGGGCCGCGGCGGGTCGGGCCGCGGCGCCTGCGCGATTGACGAGCGGCTTCCCCCTCTCCGTCGCCGCTTCGACGGAGTGGGGGTCGACCTTTCATCGAAGCCGACGGTTCGCCCACACCAGCCCTGCCAGGCCGATCAGCATGGTGGCGAGGCCGATATAGAGCCATTGCGACTGGCCGGTCATGAAGCTGCCGCCGACCACGCCGATGCCTTGCAGCGACCACAGCGCACCGACGGCCAGCACGATCAAGGCCAGCAGATTTTTGATTAGTCTCATTGTCGGACCCCGATTTTGAAAGTCGATCGATCGCGGCGCCGTGGCCGCGATGAAAGAGCCGAAGGAAGTGGCCAGATCGCGCGGGTTTCTATTTGAAGATCAACGTCTAATCTTGTCATGAAAGTCCTTCGTCCCGATCAAAACAAGGCCGAAAACTGATCCCGACGCTCCAGAAGATCCCTGACAGACTGTTACCCGGTGACTCCAAACGTGTGATCTCGCCATGGAACCGCCAGATCACTGCCGCATTTCCTGCCTTATTCTCGACCTAACGGCTGGGGTCTGTCAAAAACGGAGCCATCCCCCAAATATGAAGACCCCAAAACAGACCGCGCTTGTCGCGGTAACGATCGCTGCTGGCCTGATGGTCGGCGCCTCCGCCACTTCGGCAACCGCCGCCGCCGGCCAGTGTGGCCGCGCGTCCTGGTACGCGCTGCACTCGAGGACCGCCTCGGGCGAGCGCATGAACCCCTCGGCGATGACCGCCGCCCACCGCACGCTGCCTTTCGGCACCAAACTGCGGGTCACCAACAAGAACAACGGCCGCAGCGTCGTCGTGCGCATCAACGATCGTGGTCCCTTCATCAAGGGCCGGGTGCTCGACCTGTCGAAAGGCGCCGCCGGCCAGCTCGGCTTCATCGGCTCCGGCCAGACTTCGGTCTGCATGGCGCGCGTCTGATATGACCGTCTCTTGACCATGATCCCTCGCGGACCGCGGCTCAGCGGCGCAAAGCGGGTATTTTTCGGGGATCATGGTCAGGTGTCCGGCGCGAAAGCCTGACACATATCCTTCACATTTCGGCGGCGCACATTGAGCCGGCTGTGCCGTCCGGGGCCGGTTTCAAGGCTTTGGACGAAAGAAGCATTGGTCACGCGACGTGACGTATTGCATCGCAGCAATTAGTTGTTAACCTCCCCGCGTGACATTCAAGGCTCGGCGCTGCTCGTCGTCCCTTCGGTCGAGGCAGCAGCGGGGTTGTTGATGTACTACCAGCTCTACGAAATGAACCATGCCGCCTTGCAGCCGGCCCGGCTCTATGCCGACGCTGTCCGGCTCTTCTACTCCAATCCGCTCAATCCGGTCTCGCACACACCCTGGGGCCGATCGATCGCGGCCGGCGCCGAACTGTTCGAGCGCACCACGCGCCGCTACGGCAAGCCGCAATTCGGCCTGGCCAAGACGGTGGTCGACTGGAAGAGCGTCGCGGTCACCGAAAAGACCATCTGGTCGAAGC
This sequence comes from Mesorhizobium sp. M8A.F.Ca.ET.161.01.1.1, assembly GCF_004792105.1. Lineage (NCBI taxonomy): Bacteria > Pseudomonadati > Pseudomonadota > Alphaproteobacteria > Hyphomicrobiales > Phyllobacteriaceae > Mesorhizobium > Mesorhizobium sp. M8A.F.Ca.ET.161.01.1.1. The sequence goes on from NZ_SRTD01000024.1 coordinate 60,946, forward strand.
CGTTCTGCAATCTCGTCCGGTTCGAGCGCGCCGTTCCCGCCGGACGCAAGGCCGACCCGAAGCTGCTGATCGTGGCGCCGATGTCGGGCCATTACGCGACTCTGCTGCGCGGCACGGTCGAGGCGATGCTGCCCTATGCCGATGTCCACATCACCGACTGGGTCGACGCGCGCATGGTGCCGCTGGCCGATGGCAGCTTCGATCTCGACGACTATATCGACTACATCATCGACATGCTGCACACGCTGGGTCCGGACACCCATGTGATGGCGGTGTGCCAGCCTTCCGTGCCGGTGCTCGCGGCGGTTTCGCTGATGGAAACGCGCGGCGACCCCTTCGTCCCTTCGACGATGACGCTGATGGGCGGACCGATCGACACCCGCCGCAACCCGACCGCGGTCAATCTGCTGGCCGAGGAAAAGGGCATCGACTGGTTCCGCGACAACGTCGTCATGCGCGCGCCCTGGCCGGTGCCGGGCTTTGGCCGTGAGGTCTATCCCGGCTTCCTGCAGCTTTCGGGCTTCATGAGCATGAACCTCGACCGCCACATTATCGCCCACAAGGACTTCTTCATGCACCTTGTGAAGCATGATGGCGACAATGCAGAAAAGCACCGCGACTTCTACGACGAGTATCTGGCGGTGATGGACCTGACGGCGGAGTTCTACCTGCAGACCGTCGACACCGTCTTCGTGCGCCATGCGTTGCCCAAGGGCGAGATGACGCATCGCGGCACCAGGATCGATCCGTCCGCCATCCGCAACGTTGCCCTGTTCACGGTCGAGGGCGAGAACGACGACATTTCGGGCCTTGGCCAGACCAAGGCCGCGCAGGACCTGTGCGTCAACATCCCCGCCGACAGGAAGGCGCATTACATGCAGCCGGCGGTCGGCCATTACGGCGTCTTCAACGGCTCGCGCTTCCGCTCCGAGATCGTGCCGCGCATCGTCGACTTCATCACCAGCTATGGCCGCCAGAACCGGGTGGCGGTGAAGCCGAAGCTGGTCCGCACCGCCAAGCGGTAGGCAATTCTAGAAACGGAGCCGGGCCGGCGGTCCGATTCTGTTGCACAAGTGCCGCTGTACCTCTTCGCGGGTAACCATGCTGCAAATCAACCCGACGTCGTAATTGACACGGAGTGTAAATCGCCCTTAACGTTTCGTTAACAACAGGGCGAGCGGGGACAATGAATTCCTCAACCATGCGAAGGCTGCGCGTATGCGTGGCAGCCGGGCTGGCAGTAACGGGAGGCTGGATGGCACCGGCCTGGGCTTCGGACGCGATGGCGACCGGTGGCCTCACCTCGCAGCCGATCGGCCACTACGATTTCTGTAAGCAGCATCCGGGCGAATGTTCGATCCGTCCGGCCAGCCTCGCGCCGGCCACCCTGACCGACGGCTTGATGCGCAAGCTGCTCAACGTCACCGCCAGGGTCAATGCATCAGTCAAGCCGATGAGCGACATGGACATCTATGGCACGGACGAGGTCTGGGCCTATCCCGACAACGGCGTCGGCGACTGCGAGGACTATGTGCTGGAGAAGCGGCGCCAGCTGTCCCGCATGGGCGTTTCGCTCGCCGATCTCTTGATAACCGTGGTGCGCAAGCCCGACGGCGAAGGTCACGCCGTGCTGACGGTGCGCACCGACGGCGGCGATTATGTGCTCGACAATTTGACCGACAAGGTCAAGCCCTGGGACCAGACCGGCTACCGCTTCCTCAAGCGGCAGGCGATCGACAACACCGGCCGCTGGGTCTCGATCCGCGGCGGCCAGCAGGTTCTGGTGGGCTCGGTGCAGTAGGAAAGGGCGGCGCGGTTCGGAACCGCGGCACCTCTCGTCCCGACGAAAATGTCTTCCGCTTATCCCTGGCGCAGGGCGGCGCCGCCCCTCATTGCCCTGCCGGGCATTTCTCCCCGTATAGTGACGGGGAGAAAGACGCCGTCATCGCCGATTTCGCCAATTGTCAGCGGTACAGGAAGGGTGGCGAGGTTGCCACAGCGACCTTCTCCCCGTTCTACGGGGAGAAGATGCCGGCAGGCAGATGAGGGGCGGCGCTGACATCGCCGATCGGGCGTCTCGCATAGCCATTCCAAAGATTTCCGCATCCCTCCGTGAACCATTTCCGTTCGCCCGGCGACACACAGCCGTGGACGATAGAAACCCAAACCATGGAGACTTCAAATGACTGCTTTCCTGCGCAACACCCTTCTCGCCGCCGCTGCCGTTTCGGCCCTGACCGGATCCGCTCTGGCCGAGCAGACCATTCCAAGCTGCGCCAAGACCAGCCTCAACGACCTGTGGAGCGGCCGCTGTTGCGGCGCCGCCGGCGCGTCGGACTGCCTGGGCGGTGGCAATGGCGGCCGCGATCATGGCAACCATGGCGACCATGGCCGTGGCGGCAATGGCGGCAGCACGGCCGGCAAGAATTGATCTCACCATGGCTGCCCGCCGGTTACTCGCCGGTGGGCGCTGTTCTTGCGACCGGCGATCGCTCGGCCGTCGCAAAGTCGGAGCAAAGAAACTCTTTGTTTTTACGCAATTCCCAAGGGGAAGCGCTACGCGCTTCTCCCCGGAAAACCGCTACGCACTTTTCCTGCAATTGTTCTAGGATCGCCGGCCCAAGGCCGCCTGGATCGATCCTGTGATGCGGCGCAAGTCCGCCTCATCCAGCTTCTCGATGTTTTCGGCCAACAGGTTGGCGAGTTCGGTGGCGGCGGGGGAAAGACCCGACGTGTCCAGCCTGACGCGCGGGTGCGAGGCTTCGGCCAGCCGCGCCAGCTCCTCGGCATCGTCCCAGATGATGTTGAAATAGCCGATGATCTTCTGGATCAGCGTCCAGGTCGGCGCGCCGCGCCGGCCATGTTCCAGCGCCGAGAGATAGGCGGCGCTGACGCCGATCGCCGCGGCCATGTCCTTCTGGCTGACGCCGCGCTCGGCTCTCAGCGCCCGCAGCTTCTCGCCGAACGGCGTCATGAGCGCGCCCGCCGCAGCCTGATATAGAGCGCGCCCGAGCCGCCGTGGTTGCGGGCGGCATGGTCGTGGCTGGAGACCAGCGGCCGGAACGCCGGCGTCGACAGCCAGGCCGGCACGGCACGCCGCAAGACACCGTCGCCGCCCGAGGACGACCCCTTGCCGGTGATGACCAGCACATAGCGGACGCCGCCGGCATGCGCCCGGTGCAGGAACGAGAACAGCAGCGAATAGGCCTCGTCCTGCGTCATGCCATGCAGGTCGACGCGGCCCTCGATCGGCAACCGGCCCTTCTGCAACTTGTCCAGGGTCGGCTCGTCGAGCCGGTGCGTGACATGCTGCACCTTCGGCTTTGCCGCGCCAGCCGGGCCGGCGGCGGGCTGGGCCGGCTGCGACGGCGTCGGCCTGGCATCGACGGCCATGTCTGCAATGTCGACGGCGGCGCGGCCCTTGAGCGGCTTGGCCGTGCGCGCCACCAGGTTCCACAGCACCCGGTCGTCCTCGCTGAGTTTGTCCGGACGCTTGCTCATCATGCGCCCCCGGCCAGCGCGCGCGGCACCAGCGCGTAGAAATCGGCGGCGTTGCGCACCACGCCGGCGATCTCGCCGGCGGTATCGCCCGAGCCGGCGAACAGGTCGCCGCGCGCCGGTCCGGTGATGGCCGAGCCGGTGTCCTGCGCGATCATCAGCCGCCGGAACGGCCTTTTGTCGAAGGCGGTGAGCGTCGGCGCGTCGATGTAAAAAGGCGTGCCGAATGTGTGAAGCAGCCGGTCGACGGCCATCGAGCGGCCCGGCGTCAGCGGCACCTTGGCGGCCGCGATCGGCCCGAGCGCGGCGTCATCCACCGCGGCCTCGCGGAAGAAGATGTAGGAACGGTTCCGCCACAGGATCTCGTCGACGCGCCGCGGATGCGCCTTGAACCAGGCGCGGATCGACTGCATCGTCACGTCCGCCAGCGGGATTTCGCCCAGCTCGCTCAAGATTTTGCCGGGCCCGGTAAAGCGCTGGCCGGATTTGGCGGCGTAGGTGACGCGGCAAAGCCGGCCGTCGGTCATGGCGAGCCGCGCAGCGCCCTGTACATGGATGAAGAAGGCATCGACCTTGTCGGCCAGCCAGGCGATCTCCAGCCCCTGGCCGGCGAGCGCGCCGCGCTCGATCGCGCCACGGTCGGGGTATTCGGCCAGCCCATCCGGCGTCCGGCGGGCGAAGGCGAGGTAAGGATCCATCCCGGCCGGCCGGTTGGCGTCGTCGACGTCGACAAGATCGGCCGGCCGCGACAGCAGCGGCACGGCAAAATGCTCCGTCCGCACCGGCGAGGCCTCGACTTGCGGCTCGTAAAAGCCGGTGACGAGCCCGGCGCCGGTTTCCGGCCGGACCAGCATGGGAACGAAATGGCGCTCGAAGAAGGCGCGAGCCTCGGATCGGTTCGCCGGCGCAGCGCCACGCGCTTGCGCATAGGCTTCGGCGAAGGCGCCGAGATCGACGCCCAGCGCACCGCTGCGATAGGGTTTTATCGGCACATGCAAGGCGGAACGCGCAAACGCCTCGAAGGCCGGCAGATGGTCGTCGCCGGCCCAGCCGGGTAGGTCGCCGAAGGACCTTTCAACAAGGAGAGGCGACAGCGACACCGGAGCCCGCCTGTCCCGGGCTCAGTCTTCTTCTTCGGTGGCGACGAGCTTCCAGTTCGGATCGCGCGAGCGCGTGTCGCGGGCGAAGGTCCAGACATCCTTGACCTCGGCCACGGTTTCCGGATCGCCGTCGATGACGGCGCCGGCCTGGTCGCGCGTCGCCGAGATCAGCTCGCTGATGATGCGCAGCGTCACATGCGCCTCGCCGCCCTTCATCTCGGCCGAGACGATGTCGGCCTTGTCGATGCCGACGAAGGAGGACTGGATCTTTTCCGACTTGGCCTCGCGCTCGCCGATCGCGGCGACGAACCCGTCATAGACCTCCCGCGACAAAAGGTTCTTCAGCGTTTTGCGGTCGCCGTCGGCATAGGCCATGACAATCATCTCATAGGCCATCTTGGCGCCGTCGACGAAACCCTTGGGATCGAAGGACGGGTCGTTGTCCTTGATCGCGCGCAGGCCCTTGTTGAGGTCGGTGTCGGGCTTGGCGAAGGCGTCGATCGCCGCATAGGCGTCGGCCGGCGCCGCCTCGCCGGGCAGCCGCTTGCGCGGCAGCGAAACCACGTTTTCGGGCTTCTGCGTGGCCTCCTTGTCGGTGCGCGCCGCCGTATAGGGGTCGAAGGGCGGCCGCTCGCTACCGGTCCGACGGCCCAGCACGTTGCGCAGCTGGAAGAAGATCAGCACCGCCGCGATCAGGAAGAAAATCGTGCCGAAGTCGAAGAAGCCCATATTTTCCGCCAATCAATCCCTGCCTCTAGGCCGGACCGTCAAGCCGACAGGCCCCGGTCGCATAGCGTTCACCATTCAAAGCATATAGAACGCAAGGCGCAATCATTCAAATCAAAGGCAGGCATACCTATCTAACAGCCTCCGTGCCAGCGGCGATTGGTCGCCGGCGGGCCAAAACAATCGAATGGTCGGTAAAGACTTGCGCATTTCGCTGCTTCCCTTCTTTCTCCTCGCGCTGCCGCTGCTGGAAATCGCCGGTTTCGTCGTCGTCGGCCGTGAGGTCGGCGCGCTGGCGACGGTCGGCCTGGTGCTGGCCTCGAGCTTCGCCGGCGTGCTTCTGCTGCGGCACCAGGGTTTCGGCGTCATGGCCCGCATCCGCGCCGAGATGGCCGCCGGCCACGACCCCAGCCGCCAGCTCGCCCATGGCGCCATGATCGTGGTCGCCGCGATCCTGCTGATCATCCCCGGCTTCATCACGGACATTGTCGGCCTGCTGCTGTTCCTGCCGCCGGTGCGCGACTTCGCCTGGAGCAGGCTCAAGGGCCGCATCGTCGTGGCCAGCAATTTCTCCACCGGCGGCTTCCGCCGCCAGCGCGACAAGGTCATCGACCTCGAAGACGGCGACTATTCGCGCGAGGACGACCTGAAGCGCGGCCCGGACCACAATTCGCCCTGGCGGCGGCTGAAGGACGATTAGAGTTCTGATCTGTTCCGAGAGGCCGGCGCCGCCCCTCATTGCCCTGCCGGGCATTTCTCCCCGTATAGTGACGGGGAGAAAGAGGCTGGTGTCCGAACCGGATAGATAGGTAACAGAATGGACCGATAGCATGGGTGACAGTTTTCTTGTCCGCCGGGAGGACCGGCGATGGTTTGGCGAGAAACTGGGATCATGGACGAGCGGCTACGGTTTGTTGTGGATTGCCTTTCGGGTGAAGAGA
>NZ_SRTD01000249.1:0-339 GCF_004792105.1 Mesorhizobium sp. M8A.F.Ca.ET.161.01.1.1
GGAAACCACGCTCTTGATCGTTCTGGTGCTCGGCGCCGATCTCCGTGCCGCGGTGCCGCCGGTACTGGCGACGCTGAAAGCCCCGATCGCGGCACGCCGGGTGACGGTGGGAAATCTCGTCGTCAGGGCCATCGGCTGCCTCGCTGCGCTGCCGCTCGCCGGATATGCCGCGGCCCTGCTGGACATGTCACCCTTTTCGCATGCGAATCTTGCTGTGGATGCGCATCTCGCCTTCAATTTTGCTGTTGCCGCCTTCGCGTGGCCGCTCTCGCCAGTGCTTCTGCGAGTAACGACGATGCTGCTGCCAGACAGAGAGAGCACCGAAAACAATCACAGCTA
>NZ_SRTD01000250.1:0-338 GCF_004792105.1 Mesorhizobium sp. M8A.F.Ca.ET.161.01.1.1
GCCCGAAGCCGTTCAGCATGCCCGGCTGATGCAGCGCGACGGCATCGACGCCGCGCTGGCCGACAAGATGATCGCCGCCCAGGCCAGCCGCGCGCAGCGGTTGGCACTGGCCGATGATGTGGTGGTCAACGATGGTCACCCGGAAGACCTGCAGGCGCAGGTGGAAGCGCTGCATGAGCGCTATCTGGGGTTGGCTGGGGGTTGAGGCCTGGTTGCCGGCCAGCGGCCGGCACTACCGAGGCGCATCCACCCATGGCTTGGATCTACTGTAGAGCGGAGCTGATGCTCGGCTTGATGATCGCTGTCGAACTGTCTTGCCTCTTCTTCAACTCAATCTA
>NZ_SRTD01000251.1:0-338 GCF_004792105.1 Mesorhizobium sp. M8A.F.Ca.ET.161.01.1.1
GCAGAAGTTGCCGGTGTGCGACGGGTTGAAAAAGAGACGCTTCTTCGCGAGTCCGACTGTGTGACGTTGCATCTTGTTCTGTCGGAGCGAACGAAGGGCGTAATCGGTCAGGAGGAGCTGGCATTGATGAAGCCAACAGCCTGGCTCGTGAATACGTCACGAGGTCCGCTTGTCGATGAAGGAGCTTTGATCGCTGCGCTGGAAACCAAGAGGATCGCAGGTCTTGCAGTGGACGTGTTTGATCATGAGCCTTTGCCCAGTAATCATCCGCTTCGGACTTTTGACAATGTGATCGCGACGCCTCATATCGGGTTTGTTACCGAAAACTCATACCGGAT
>NZ_SRTD01000252.1:0-338 GCF_004792105.1 Mesorhizobium sp. M8A.F.Ca.ET.161.01.1.1
ACCAGGGCAGGATAGAGATGCCGGATGAAACCGACACGCTTTTCATTGCTCAGCACGGTTATCTGCCGGCAGGAACGCTGCGCGAAATTATTGCTTATCCGCGTGCACCCCAGCGCTTTGCGGATGAGGATTATGTTTCGGCGCTCGCCGCATCGGGTCTCGGTGAGATGGCCTCTCGTCTTGATGAAAACATCCGTTGGGACAAAAAACTGGATTCGGACGAACAGGCCAGCATCCGGGTTGCCAATGCGCTGTTGCTGAAACCGAAATTCATCGTCATTGACGATCTGCTGGAAGGCTTGGAAAAACAGACGCAGGACACGCTGGCCGGGGTTTTG
>NZ_SRTD01000253.1:0-337 GCF_004792105.1 Mesorhizobium sp. M8A.F.Ca.ET.161.01.1.1
AAAGATTGACAAGTTCCGCCAGCTCGACATTGGTGATGCGACCGTTTTTCTGAAGTTCATAGAGAATCTTGATATCGATCCGGTCAAGTTTCATCACGTGCGGAACCCCTTTTGTTTTTTCAGACACGCGGCATAAAATTCTGGCGCGGCAATTGAAATCTTACCACATGGACGCGCGCTGTCGACGCAACGATGTTTTTTTCATTCAGCAGAAAGAGTTGCAGAGAGGTCTGCGAACAGCAGGAAATTCCGGCAGAGAGCCCAGTCTGGCAACGTTTGCGCGCCAGCCAAGGTAAATTAGGACGACTATAAGGAGCCAGACCATGCCCGCCCCGCT
>NZ_SRTD01000254.1:0-337 GCF_004792105.1 Mesorhizobium sp. M8A.F.Ca.ET.161.01.1.1
GCCGGTGTCGCCGGTCTACACGCTCGATCTCGGCGTCACCGAGCTTGTCGAATCGGCGGCCATCGTCCAGGTGCAGACCGAAGAGGACGAGCCGACGGCGGGCACCGTGACGCTGACGGCCAACTATGTTCTCAGGGACACCGCGACCGGTACGGTGATCGCCGTCGGCAAGCGCTCGATCCCGTCGTCCTTCGACCGGCCGCGCCAGGAGTTCGCGGCCTACCGGGCGCAGATCGACGCCGAGAACCGCGCCGCCCGCGAGCTCGCCGACATGCTGCGGCTTTCGATCGCCCAGGACCTCGCCAAGCACAAGAAGGCCTGATCGGCAGAGGCATTG
>NZ_SRTD01000255.1:0-337 GCF_004792105.1 Mesorhizobium sp. M8A.F.Ca.ET.161.01.1.1
TGGGTGCGGTCAAATTCCATGATCGGTTCGATGGGATTGACCCGCACCGGATCAGGCGTCATCGCCGCCATGAATTGCAGCGCGGCGGCGATCTGTACGCCGGTGCCCCAGACATGCGGCACGATGCGCACGCCGTGCAGCGTGGCAAGCGTGGCAATCTTCTGCGTTTCTGAAAAGCCGCCGCATCCGCAGAGATCGGGCTGGAGAATATCCACGGCACCGGCGGAAAGCGCCTGCCACATGCCGTGACGCCCATGCCAGGTCTCGCCGCCCGCAACCGGGATCGGCTGCCCTGCCCGTACACGCTGATAGGCATCGAGCTGTTCGGGAACCACCG
>NZ_SRTD01000256.1:0-336 GCF_004792105.1 Mesorhizobium sp. M8A.F.Ca.ET.161.01.1.1
GCCGCCTGGTGCAGCCACGGCTCCAGCGTGATTGCGGCTTGCGCGAACAGCGGCGCCGAAGCCGGCAGGTCGCGGCGTCGGCGCGCCCAGTCCGGATCGATGTAGAAGGCGAGGAAAAGGCCGGGCCTGCCGTCGTGGGAAAGCGCGTGGCTGTGCGGTTGAAAGGAATTGATGCCGGCGGCGGTGTCCGGTCCCAGCCGCACCGTTTCGCGGCCGATGGTCATTTCGCCGGCCGTGCCTTCCAGCCAGATGATGAGATGCGCCTCGCCATGGGCATGGGTGACGAAGTCGTTGGCGACATTCAGCACAGAGACATGTCCGAACCGGCCCCAATAG
>NZ_SRTD01000257.1:0-336 GCF_004792105.1 Mesorhizobium sp. M8A.F.Ca.ET.161.01.1.1
CTCGACATCAGCTATTTCTTCACCGATAACTTCGCCGCCGAACTCATTCTCGGCACCACCTATGCCAAAATCAATGGCGAGGGCGTGCTGGCCGGCACGCCGGTCGGCAAGACCTGGCTGCTGCCGCCGACACTGACGCTGCAATATCACTTCACCGACTTCGGCGCTTTCAAGCCCTATATCGGCGCGGGCGTGAACTATTCGCTGTTCTACAACCAGACCGAAAAGCCCGGTTTCAGCAATCTCGACGTCAAGAACAAGCTGGGCGCCGCCGTGCAGGTCGGTTTCGACTATATGCTGGATGAGCATTGGGGTGTGAACTTCGACGTGAAGAAG
>NZ_SRTD01000258.1:0-336 GCF_004792105.1 Mesorhizobium sp. M8A.F.Ca.ET.161.01.1.1
TCTGGCGCTCCAGTTCGTCGAGCGTTTCCTTGCTGAGCGAACGCGAAGGCAGCGAGCAGGCCGAGTCGCCCGAGTGGATGCCAGCCTCTTCTATGTGCTCCATGATGCCGGATACGAAGACGTTTTCGCCATCGCACAGCGCGTCGACGTCCACTTCAACGGCGTTGGTCAGGTAGCTGTCGAACAGAAGCGGGTTCTTGCCGAGCAGGGTGTTGATCTGGCCGGTCTTGTCGTTCGGGTAACGCTGCTTGATGTCCTCGGGTACGAGACTCGAAACCGTGTCAAGCATGTAGGTCTGGAGCTGGCCTTCCGAATGGATGATCTGCATGGCGCGGC
>NZ_SRTD01000025.1:0-55867 GCF_004792105.1 Mesorhizobium sp. M8A.F.Ca.ET.161.01.1.1
CCAGAAGCGAACCATCGAGGAAACTTGGCGTCACATCGGCCACCTCGTCGAAACCATCGAGGCAGCCGAATGCAAGAACTACTTCGAAAACGCCGGATACGCTTCCGTCAAAACATGAAACGCTCTAACCGCTCACGGTTCGGTCGTCCGCGCGTATGGTTTGGGTCAGGCCGCCAGCAATTGCTTGCGGTCGACGCGCTCCTGCTGCGGCGAGCGGGCATAGAGTTCGCGGTAGCATTTCGAGAAATGCGAGGCCGAGACGAAGCCGCAGGCGACCGCCACCTCGACCACCGGCATCGACGACTGGATCAGGAGATGCCTTGCGCGGTCGAGGCGGATTTCGAGATAGTAGCGGGCAGGGGAGCGTCCCATCTCGGTTCGGAACAGGCGCTCTATCTGGCGGCGCGACAGGTCGACATGGTCGGCGATCTCGATCAGCGACAGCGGCTCGGACAGATTGGCCTCCATCAGTTCGATGATGGTCAGCACTTTCGAGTTCTGCACGCCAAGCCGGGCGCGCAGCGGCAGGCGCTGGCGGTCGGTCGGGCTGCGCACGCGGTCGGTCAGCACCTGCTCGCAGACGCGGTTGACGAGGTTCTCGTCGAAATCGTCGCCGATCAGCTTCAGCATCATGTCGAGCGCGGCGGTTCCGCCGGCGCAGGTGTAGATGTTCTGGTCGATCTCGAACAGGTCGGCAAAGACATTGGCTTTCGGGAAGGCCTCGGAAAAGCCCGGCAGGTTTTCCCAATGGATGGCGCAGCGCTTGTTCGACAACAGCCCGGCGGAGGCGAGGATATGCGCACCGGTGCACAGTCCACCCACCGCGACGCCGCGATTGTATTCCTCACGCAGCCATGCAAAGGCCGACTTGTTCTGGTAGCGTTCGACATTGATGCCGCTGCAGACGATGGCCATGTTGGGACGATCCGGCCCCGCCATCTTCTTGCGTTCCTCTTCCAGCGAGGTGTTGACGGCGCATTCGACGCCGTTGGAGGCGCGCACCGGCTTGCCGTCGATGCTGGCAAGGCGCCAGCGATAGGCCTCGTAGCCGAGCATCCGATTGGCGGAGCGCAGCGGGTCCAGCGCGGTCGCAAAAGCGATCATGGTGAAATCGGGAACAAGGAAGAACACAAACGACCGCTTGATCGGATGCTTGACGGCGTTCACGGGGAACCTCATCTGGCCATGACGCGAACAGGATGTCGCGAATAGCATAGCGTCATCAGGAAAAACCATTCCTGTCAATCGGCTAGGTGGCTTTGGCAAGATTAAATTTGCGACATGGGTCGCAAATGGACAATCGCCGCGCGGTGCTGCTCAAACCAGGCCACCGTCAGGTTGTGAAAAGACGATGGAAGCGCAACAAAATAAACGCCGCCTCGGCGGACCGAAGCGGCGGCAGTCAACTCTGAAGCCGTGGCAGGGGAGCGCGGCTCTGGAGGTATTTTGTGTTTCTATGCAGTCCCGAACGGAAAACCGTTACACGATTTTCCTGGAACTAGTCTTATTCAGACGACGAAGCCGAGGCGCGCCGCAGCCATGGCGCCGGTCTGGCCAGGCATGGTCTTGGCGAGGCGCTGACGCTCGAGCGCCGTGGTCAGGTTCATTTCGCGGCGGGCGAAGAGGCGGGCAAAAAGCTTCATGATCATCTCCAATCGGTTGCTCAGACGGGTCGCCTTCGCTTGATGGAGTGGGGCAGCTCGTTTGCTGACGGTGATATAGGCTTGTGTGAGCGGAAACTAAATCGCAAAAGCGAAGCGCTTGATATGAAAAGCGACACCAAATGCGACAAATTTGGGCAGAGTGAAGCTGTCGTGCCCAATTTTTACGAATATTTACAGACGGTTAGCTTCAAAAACGAGCTGCTATGCGGCTTGCTCATATGCGCCATGCAGCGGCGGCATGGCTCCTGAATTCGTTTGAATACAAATAAAATAGAGAAGGCCTGCCGGGCGGTTTGCGCGGCAGGCCTTCAGCACGGGGTACACACGATCTACTTTGCTCCAGCCCAGGATCCGACGCCATTGCGAATGCCGGTCTTGGCGTCGGAAGCTTCCGGCCAGCCGATATCTTTCTGCAACTCGATCGGCAGGGAACGGATGGCGCGTTCGGTCTGGTAGCGGGCGCGGGCCGCGTTGAATTCGGTCGCGATGCGGCCGAGGGACGACAGGATAGACATTTCGATCTCCTTTGCAGCGGCGCGGGAGGCGCCGGCAATGCGTTACGTCAGGTCTGTTTCAGCTTCATTTCATGCCGAATGCAGGTCTGCGCCGTGGTCGTTTGGTGACCGCTTTTGGCAGCATGCTGCTTCGATGGAGTTGACTATGCTCCTGATCTGATGTTCAATCAAACGAAATGGAATGATGCTTTGTATCAGAAAAATTGAAGGCTGATCGCCATGAACGCCCCACTCAATCATCCGCTGCCGCTGCTCGACCTCGACGTTTTGCGCACTTTCGTGGCGATTGCCGAGACCGGCAGTTTCACCACTGCGGCCAATGCGGTGTTCCGCACGCCGTCGGCCGTCTCCATGCAGATCAAGAAGCTGGAGGATATTCTCGGCCGCTCGGTGTTCGCGCGCGATGCGCGTTCGGTAACGCTGACCACGGACGGCGAAATGCTGCTCGGTTATGCCCGCCGGCTTTTGTCGATCAACCGCGAGGTGGTGTCGAAGTTCATCATCCCCGATATTGTCGGCGTTGTGCGGCTGGGCTCCCCCGATGACTATGGCGAGCGCGTGCTGCCGCATGTGCTGAAACGTTTCGCGCAGTCGCATCCCTCGATCGCCGTCGACGTCACCATCGACCAGAGCAGCAATCTGCGCCGCCGCATGGACGACCGGGCGCTCGACATCACGCTGTTGACGAACTCGTACAAGACCAGCGCGCTCGGCGCCGAGGTGCTTTTGACCGAGCCGATCGTGTGGGCCGGCGCCAAGGGTGGCTGCGCGCATCTGCGCGAACCTTTGCCGGTTTCGCTTTGGGAAGAAGGCTGCGCCTGGCGGGCCGGTGCGCTCGAGGCATTGGGCCGCGAGGGCCGCAATTACCGCGTCGCTTACATGAGCGCCCATACGGCCGGCCAGCGCGCCGCCATCATGGCCGACCTCGCGGTCGCGCCGCTGCCGCGTTCGTTCCTCGGCAATGACATGGTCGAACTCTGCCCGAAGGACGGCATGCCCGATATCGGCACTTACAATCTTGCCATGGTGGTGGCGCCGGACGCCAGCGCGCCGGTCAAGGCCGTCGCCGACCACATCCGCGCGACCTTCGAAGTGTTCCGGGAAACCGGCAAGTTCTGATTATCCGGGATACCCGGACTGGAGGTGCTGCTCTGCGGCCTCCGCGGAGGGCGCCTTGAACCTTGCCGCCGTGCCTTGAACGATCGGCGAAGAGCTCTCGCGCAGGAAAGCAACGATGTGTTGGCGCGCGCGCCGCGCTTCCGGCATGTCAATCAGCGGCCAAACGTGGAACATGCCTTCCTCGTAGACCAGCTCCACCTCGACACCGGCGGCGCGGGCTTTTTGTGCGAAGATCAGATTGTCGGGTGTGAGAAGATCGCGGGAGCCCGTGAGGAGCAATGTCTTCGGCAACACCGACAGATCGCCATAGACCGGGCTGATGCGCCAGTCTGCCGGATCCATGCCGGCACTATAGAGCCGGATTGCCTCCCGCCCGCCGGCGATGCCCAACCATGGATCGTTTCGCTCCGCCTCGAACACTTCGGGGTTTGCGAGCGAGACGTCTAGCCCGGGTGAAATCAGCACATGGCGCGAGGGTAGGGGCAGGCCCCATTCCGCCGCCATCATGGTCAGTACCACCGCCATGTTGCCACCCGCGGAATCGCCCATGAAGATGATCTCTTCCGCCTCCGTCTCCTCGATCATCTGGCGATAGACATTGCCGACCATGCCGAACATGGCGTGGAAATCGTGTTCCGGTGCGATGGGATAGATCGGCACGGTGATGCCGTAGCCCAGCCGGTCGGCCATATCGGCGATCAGATACCAGTGATAGAGCGTGATCTCGAAGACATAGGCGCCGCCGTGCAGATAGAGAATCCGCTTGTGCTCTCCGGCCCTGGGAGCGATTTCGTAGACCGGGAAACCGTCCACGCTGCGCGTCTGGATGTCGTAACGCTGCTGCAGCGCGGCCGGTGGATGGTGATCCTCGGTTTTGCGCGCGGCCGCGATCCAGCGCCGCAGGTTTTCCGGGCTGGAAAAGGCCTGCTTGCGGCTGTGCCTGAGCACGAAGGATACGACGTGGCTTTTCAAACTTGGCATGCGGAGACACGAACTTCGGCGGCAGCCGACTAAGAGAATTCCCCCTCCAAGCGAAGATCGTGCCTTGGCCGAAAATGTCAAGATTTACGCTGTGCCCACACGCTGGTGTGATCCGCGCGCTGTCGTCGGCGCCGCGGCAAAAGCGCCGCGCGCAATCGGTTGCTGGTGGCCACCGGGGATGTGCGAGATCCCCGGCGGATGCCGAGCAATTTGCATTTGTCGGCGAACGTCATCAGCGCGTCGTACCCAGAAGCAGCGAGGCGAGCGTCACCTGCGGATCGTTCGGCGGCGATGCCGGCCAGCCGATGTCCTTCTGGACATGCGCCGGCAAGCTGTTCAGCGCGCGGATCGCCTTGTTCCTGGCATGGGCTTGCCTGATGGTCACACCGAAGCGGCCGAGATTTTCGAACATCGACATTTTCATCTCCCTTGAAGAACGGCGGTGGCCAAGGACTATCCTCGGCCGCCGTTCGATGCGGGGTAAATGCGCCTGCCATGTATCGGATGGATTTCGCGGAAGCAGCGTTTCGGTTTCCGGATCGGTTCGATCCGGAAACATTTGCATACAAATGAAATCGAGGGAGGGGCCGGCGGGCCTATTCGCGGCTGCGCCGTGCCGCGTGGCCCTCGCGCGAGCGCCGGCGCGGCGCGGCGTCGCCGGCGATGCCGTCCTCGCTCACCGTCTTGCGTGGCGGCAGTTTCACCGCCGCCGACAGTTTCGGGAACGGATCGACCTTGTTGGGCAGCGCCATGGCGTAGACGAAATGCTCCTGGAATTTCGGTTCCAGCGCTGTCTCGATCTTCTCGATCTGGCTCACCGTCTCCTCGATCTCGCGGCGGTAGCCGCGATTGAGCAGCGCCATCCGCGCGCCCGCACCGGCGGCGTTACCGACGGCCGAAACCTTGTCGAGGTCGCAGTCGGGGATCAGGCCGAGCACCATGGCGTATTTCGGATCGATGAAGGAGCCGAAGGCGCCGGCGAAATGGATGCGGTCGACATGCTCGGTGTTCTGCTTTTCCATCAACAGCTTGGTACCGGCATAGAGTGCAGCCTTGGCAAGCTGGATGGCGCGCACGTCGGTCTGGGTGATGGTGATCTTGGGTTCGCCTTCCTTCAGCACGTAGGAGAAGGTGCGGCCGTTGGCGACGACGCGCGGCGAGCGCGCGGCAAGCGAACCGTCGACGACACCGTCCTCCGAGATGATGCCGGCGAGATACATTTCCGCGACGATCTCGATGATGCCGGAGCCGCAGATGCCGGTGACGCCGGTCGCCTGCACGCTGTCGAGGAAGCCGGGTTCGTCGGACCACAGTTCCGAGCCGATGACGCGGTATTTCGGCTCCAGCGTGTCGGGATCGATGCGCACGCGCTCGATGGCGCCGGGCGCTGCCCGCTGGCCGCCTGAGATTTCGGCGCCTTCGAAGGCCGGGCCGGTGGGCGAGGAGGCAGCCACGACACGCGCGCGATTGCCGAGTACGATCTCGGCATTGGTGCCGACATCGACGATCAACATCATCTCGTCCTGGCGATGCGGGCCTTCCGACAGCGTCACCGCCGCCGCATCGGCGCCGACATGGCCGGCGATGCAAGGCAGCATATAGAGGCGCGCGCCCTGGTTGAGCTTGAGGCCGATATCGGATGCCTTGATGCGGACCGCGCCGGAGACCGCGAGCGCGAAGGGCGCGCCACCAAGCTCGGTCGGATCGATGCCGAGGAACAGATGATGCATGATCGGATTGCCGACGAAGACGGAATCCAGGATGTCGTTGCGCTGGACGTTGCCTTCGGCGCAGACCTTGTCGACGAGGCTGGAGATCGCCTCGCGGACAGCAACCGTCATGCCTTCGCGGCCATCCGGGTTCATCATCACATAGGAGACCCGGCTCATCAGATCCTCGCCGAAGCGGATCTGCGGGTTCGACGTTCCGGACGAGGCAGCGACGCGGCCAGACAGCAGCGACACCAGATGCATGGCGATGGTGGTCGAGCCGATGTCGCAGGCCAGGCCATAGGCCTCGTTCTTGAGGCCCGGCCATAGCGCGATGACGCGCGCTATGTCGCTGTCGGCATCCTTGTGGATGGCGGCGGTGGCGGTCCAGTTGCCCTTGCGCAATATGCCCTGCACCTGAGGCAGCAGGTAGAAGTCGAATTCGAGGTTCTTGAGGCCCCAATCCTTCATCAGCGCGATCTTGAGCCGGTCGAGATCGCCCAGCGGCTTATGCATGTCGGGCTCTTCGATCTCGACATAGCACATGCGGATTGCCGTATCGCGGGCGATCACCCTGGTGTCGGCATCCTTGCGGATGGTCTGCGCGTTGATGACAGTGTCCTGCGGCACGTCGATGACGAGATCGCCGAGGATCTGCGCCGAGCAGGAGAGGCGGCGCCGTTCGGGCAGGCCGCGCACGCGTTCGTAGCGCTCTTCCTTGGGGCCTTTGGGCGAGATGTGGTCGTTTGAAGAGGTGATCTTGTGCTTGGCGAAATTGCCTTCCTGCACCTCGATCTGGCAGCGCCCGCAAGTGGCGCGCCCGCCGCACACGCTTTCGACATAGACGCCGAGCTGACGCGCGGCGTCGAGCACGGGCGTGCCGACAGGGAACCGCCCGCGCTTGCCTGACGGCATGAACAGCACGAGCGGATCGGTAATGTTTGCAGGTGAATTCACGATTGCGCGCTTATCCCCGGCCCATCCGGGCTTCACGGCCACCGCGCCGGCGGCCGCCATTGCCGCCGCCTTCGCCCGGCGCATTGACCGCTGTTGGCGCCGCCACCGGATGGCCGCCTTCGGCCGGCTTGTAGTCCTTGTAGGTGCGGATCCAGTTGGTGCAATTCTCGTCGGTGCCGTTGAGCACGTTGGCGCCGCGCACGGCTTCCATTTCCTGCGGCCGCACCGGGTTCATGATCGCCGAGGTCATGCCGGCGCCGATCACCATCGGGATGAAGGCGGCGTTGATGCCATGGCGGTGCGGCAGGCCGAAGGAGATGTTGGAGAGGCCGCAGGTGGTGTTGACCTTGAGCTCCTCGCGCAGGCGGCGCAGCAGCGCGAACACCTGGCGGCCGGCATCGCCAAGCGCACCGATCGGCATGACCAGCGGGTCGACGACGACGTCGTGCGCCGGAATGCCGAAATCGGCGCAGCGCTGCACGATCTTCTTGGCGACGGCGAAGCGCACGTCCGGATCCATCGAAATGCCGGTCTCGTCATTGGAGATGGCGACGACGGGCACGTTGTATTTCTTGACCAGCGGCAGGATGGCCTCGAGTTTCTCCTCCTCGCCGGTGACGGAGTTGACCAGCGGGCGGCCCTTGGCGACCTTCAGCGCGGCCTCGATCGCGGCGGTGACGGAACTGTCGATCGACAGCGGCAGATCGACCAGGCCCTGGACGATTTCCAGCGTCTGCACCAAAAGACCAGGTTCGGTTTCGTTCGGGTTGACCGAGGTGACGCCGGCATTGACGTCGAGCATGGTGGCGCCGCAGGCGGCCTGCTCCAGCGCGTCCTTGATGACGGTCTCGAAATTGCCAACCACCATCTCGGCGGCGAGCTTCTTGCGGCCGGTCGGGTTGATGCGTTCGCCAATCACGCAGAAGGGCTGGTCGAAGCCGATGATGATTTCTCGTGTCGCCGAGGCGACGATGGTCCGGGTCATGAAATCTCTCCGTCGTGATATAAAGAGTTCTTTATATCGTTATCTCTTGTCGATCAAGCGAATGGTGCGTTCCGCGCGGGTCAATGCGCGGTCTTCACCATGTCCACCTGGGTTTCTGTAATATCTTCGTGCAGGATGCGGTCCAGCCGGTCGGCGACCATCTGGTCGTCGCGGCGGATTTCACGCTTCCATGGCTGGCGGCCCTTCAGCACGCCCGATTCATCGACGATCTCGGCGACATATTCCTCCTGGCGATAGGCCATCACATGGATGCCCGAGACACCGGGAATTTCCTTCACCTCGTTGATGATGTCGGTGCAGAGCTGCTTGCCTTCCTTCTTCTGGTCCTGGGCGCCTTCCAGCCGCTTGATGACGGCATCCGGAATATGGATGCCCGGCACGTTGGAGCGGATCCATTTTGCCGTCTTGGCCGAGGCCAAGGGGCCGACGCCGCACAGGATGAACACTTTCTCGGTGTGGCCGAGATCGCGCGCCTTCTGCATGAAGGTCTTGAACATCGGCACATCGAAGCAATACTGCGTCTGCACGAACTGCGCACCGGCGGCGATCTTCTTGCCGAGATGGATCGGGCGAAAGTCGAAGGGCGGCGCGAACGGGTTGACGGCAGCGCCCAGGAACAGCTGCGGCGGCGTCGTCAGCTTGCGGCCGGACAGAAACTTGCCGTTGTCACGCATGATGCGGCAGGTCTCCAGCAGCGACATGGAATCGAGATCGAACACCGGCTTGGCGCCCGGCTGGTCGCCGGCCTGGACGCCGTCGCCGGTCAGGCACAGCATGTTGGCGACGCCCATGGCAGCGCCGCCCAGCACGTCGCCCTGGATGGCGATGCGGTTCTTGTCGCGGCAGGCGATCTGCATGATCGGGGCGTAGCCCATGCGGGTCAGCAGCGCGCAAATACCAACCGACGACATGTGGCAGTTGGCGCCGGACGCATCGACGGCGTTGATGGCGTCGACCCAGCCGTCGAAGATCTTCGCCCTGTTGTAGACATCCTCGGGATCGGCGCTGTCGGGTGGGTTGAGCTCGGTGGTCACCGCGAATTCGCCGCGCCGCAGCACGCGCTCCAGCCGGCCGCGCGAGGTGTGGCCGGGCAGGGGATCGAGCGGCAGGTGAATGCCGGCTGGGTTCTCGTCACGCTGACGGCCGGTCATGCGGCGGCTCCGGTCTTTGGCGCGGCGGCGGCTTCGCGGGTTGCCGCCGCCTGCGCGGTGACGCGCAGCCAGGCCGAGGTTTCGCGCAGCGACTGGTCGACCGGCTTCTGCACGGTGAGGATCCTGTCGGAGTTGACCATGTTCTGCGAACCTTCCCAGGCCTTGACCCAGACGCAGGGCATATTGGGCTCGACCTCGCAATTGCCGTTGGCGCGCACGCCGCCGCAAGGGCCGTTGCGCAACTGCTTGGGGCAGTTCATCGGACAAGACATACCGGTGGAGGACAGGATGCACTGGCCGCACATGCGGCAGTCGAACATAAAGCCCTTGACGCGCTTCTCGATGAATTTCACCGGGGCCTCGACGCGGCCATAGCCGATGCCTTTCCACAAGGGATGCAGCAGCAGGAACATGTCGGCGAAGCGGGCATAAAACCATTCGAGCAGGCGCGAGTGCCGAATGGACCATAATCTCACCGCGAACGAGCGCTGCACGCGGCGCTGCGGTGAGACGTCGGCCGGCTTGTAGTCGGATTTCGGCGCAGCCTTCTTGACCAACGTGGCTTGGGTAACCGTCGGGTTCTCGTCAGACATTTTCTTTCCCGCCCGCCTTGACCAGAGCGACCAGCCGCTCGCGGTCGTATTTCGCGTCGAGCTCGTGGAAAGCCTTTTCGACCTCGGCTTCGAGATCGTCACCGACCGGAACCGGTTCGGCCTTGCGCCATTCGGCGAGATAGTCGTCGGTGCCACCGGCGCCGGTGCGCATGGCGCACATGTCGATGGCTTCGGTGAAGCGCAACGGCAATTCGCGCTTGGCGTTCTGCCGACCTTTCCTGACGATGACCTGGGCAGGGATGTCGCGCCAGTAGACGACGATAAGATCGGCCATGAATTCTCGCTCCTCGATATTCCGAGCATTGCCGCAAGCGTCGTAAGGCTGCTTGTTATGGGACGACGCGCGCGCATTCAAAAGCGACGCATTTGGATGTCGTAAAATGAAAGGTGGGTTTATTCGTTTGCGACCCATGTCGCGACGGGGTCAATGCAGTGGTATGGCGGCGGAGTTTGCGCTGTTTGCGGGGCTGGATGCGTCACCAGATGCCGGTTCTCAGCCCTGTCCAGACGTAGAACCAGATCGTTGGGTGGTACCACTGTTTCGATGGCAGCCCTGGATCGAATGTTGCGAGTTTTCCGGCCAGCGCATCGCTGACCGCCTCGACGCAGATGTCGCGCGAAAACGCCGCCTGGCGCAGCGCATAGCTAGAGATGGTGTCGCCTTGTTTGGGCTTGCCGCGCACCTGCTTCAACACGCCGCCGGTGTCGACGCCCGCATCGACCAGATGGACGGTCGTGCCGAAATTCTGCGGATCGCCTGACGTCAATGCCCAATAGCCGCCATTCATGCCGCGGTATTTCGGCGTGATGCCGGCATGATAGTTGAGTACCGGGCAAGGCATTTTGGCCAGCATCTCCCTGGAAATCAGCCTGCACCCGTTCAACAGCACGACGCCGGGCTTGATCGTCTCGATCGCCTGCAGGCATTCCGGCCCGTTGGCGGATTCCACATGGACGATGACCTGGCCTTGCCGAGGCTCCGTTTCAAGCTTCTCCTCGGAAATCAACCGGGCGGCGTGTTTGACGTTGAGCCGTTTGCCAAGCCTGCTCAGCACCATGGTGCCGAGCTGGCCCATGGCGGAGATCCAGCCCTGGCGTCGGGCGCGGCCGCGCAGCAATTGTTTTTTAGATTCAGGGATTTCGAGGACGACGGTGACAGGACCGACGCGGTCGGCGAGATCGTTGATCATGGCCCAGACATGCGCGCCGCCGCCGGTGACGACTACAATCGGTCGCGGATTGGATTCCGACGCTGCCATTGATCTTGCCATGCTCCAAGGACCGGCTGACGTGGCCGGACCTTAGGGCAGGCGGGTTAATCCTTGGTATGCCGGAAGCCTTACCGGGGCATGAAGACCGGTCAGCGTTTGAACTCCATGATGTCGAGCTTCGATTCGTAGTAGGGCGCGGGGAATTCGATGCGCCATTCCTTGGCGCTGTTGCGGAAGGCGTAACCGACCTGGTCGGTTTGCGGACCGCTGCCATAGGGCTTTGCCCGGTCGTCGTTGACGGAGCCGGAGCCAAGATAGATCGAGCGCTTGTCGCCATCGTCGAAGAAGCGGCCCCGGGTGCGCTGCGAACCGCTGATCTTTTCCAGCCGCCAGCCGGAGCCATCATCGGTGACCCTGCATTTGAACCAGCCATAGATCACGAGTGGGCTCAGTCCGCCGACCTTGATCGTGCGGCACCGCCAGTTGCCGGTGAGATCCTTGTCGGAGAAGGCGACGAGCGGCTTGGCCAGCAGCGCGTCGAGTTGCTTGACCTCTGCGGGGTTGCCCGCCTTTGCCTCGGCGAGTGCCGCCTTGCGGGTGTCGCCATATTTGTCGAGCCGCGCCTTGTCGGCGGCGGTGATCAGCTTCTGCACTTGACCGTCGGCAAGGGCAGGCAAGGTGCAGCAGAGCAGGCCGACAACGGCAAGCAAGGGGCGGAGGTTCATCGAAGGATTCCCTGTTTTGTCTGGAACGGCGCCGCTGCCGCCTGGTGCATAACTTACCGGGTCGCTGGCGCCTGTCATCCGTGCTTAACAGCGTCACGGTCGAAATTCATGGTGTGACGAATGCGAATCTTGCTTACGGGGTCATCGGGTTGGCTGGGAAGCGCGTTGGCGCCGCTCCTGCGTGGGCTTGGACATGACGTCACCGGCCTCGATCCCGTTCCGTCGGCCGAAACGCGGATCGTCGGTTCGATTGCCGACCGTGACCTCGTCATGCGCGCCGTTGAGGAAAACCGGATCGAGGCCATCATTCACAGCGGCGCGCTGCACAAGCCCAACATAGAAAGCCATGCCAACAGCGATTTCATCGCGACCAACGTGCAAGGCACGCTAAACCTGCTCGATGCGGCGGTGGCGGCCAATGTGCAACGCTTCGTCTTTACGTCCACAACCTCGCTGATGATCTCGCAGGCGATACGCGACGGCTTCAAGGGCGGTGCGCGCAGGGCGGCGTGGCTGACGGAAGCGATGTCGCCCGAGCCGCGCAACATCTATGGCCTGACCAAGCTCTCGGCCGAACATCTTTGCCGCCTCTACCATCTTCAGCATGGCCTGCCGGTGGTCGTGCTCCGCACGGCCCGCTTCTTTCCCGAAGCCGACGACATGGCGCATGCGATCGAACAGTCGGACGCCAACACCAAGGCGAACGAACTGCTGTTTCGGCGGCTGACGGTGGACGACGCGGCGCGGGCGCATGTCGCGGCATTGGAGAACGCGCCGGAGCTCGGCTTCGACATCTTCATCGTCTGTGCGCCAACGCCGTTCCAGCCCGATGATTGCGCGGACTTGATCGCTGACGCTCCATCGGTCGTGGCGCGTTATTATCCCGAATTTCCCGCCCTCTATGCGCGCAAGGGCTGGACGATGTTTTCCTCGATCGACCGGGTCTATGACGCGTCGCGGGCTAGGGACAGGCTGGGTTTTGCCTGCAGGACGAGCTTTGCCGACGTGCTGACGGCGCTGGCGGCGGAAGAAGCAGCCTGACGCCTTCAGGCGTTTGTTGCGGCCCGCGCCAACTCCGGCTTCAGATCGCCATAACCGGTCGAGCGGCGCTCGTAGGCGAGGCCGAGCAGAGCAGCGGCTTTTTCCGCGACGTTATCGAGTTCAGGATCATCGGTCTGCGCCAGATAGATCAGTCTCTCGTAGTTGCCGAAATAGTCCTTGATCAGCTCCGGGTGCTTGTCCAGGCCGAGCGGCTTCATGAAGAAGGCATCGAACTGACGGCACAGGAAGTCGGTCATGTAGAAAGACATCATGTCGTCGTCGGCGACCTTCGCATAGGCGTCCATGCCTTGGTAGAAGGCGAAGCAATGCGGGCCGGCCATGCGCTCGACGCCATGCTTTTCCAGCACACGGTCAAGCAGGCCGCCCGTACCGCAATCGGCATAACCGACGAAGATATGTTCGTAACCGTCCGCCTTGGCCTTCTCGATGGCCTTGTCCATGGCCGGCGCGATGCGGTCTGGATAGAAATGAAATTCCGCCGGCAAACAGGTCAATTCCAGGTGGCTCAGCCCGAGCTGTTCCTTGACGGCCAATACCTCACGCGCAATCATCCCGCAGGCGATGACGAGCAGCCTGTCTGTCTGATTCGGTTTGGTTTTTTTCGTCTTGACCAAGTAGAACCGGCTTTCGCTGCGGGGCTAATCTATCTGTCGAGGGAGACACCGTCCATGAAACTGCTACGCATTGCGCCGATCGCCATCCTTGCCTGCGCGCTTGCACTCACGGCCTGCGCCAACACCATTCGGGGTGTCGGCAAGGATGTCAAATCGACGGCGAGGGCGGTCAAAGACACCGTCGCCAATTGATCGGCAGCCGCGTCCCTCATCTGGGAACAAAAAAGCCGCGCTGCAAGGCGCGGCTTCCTTTTCGTCGTCCCGATGCCTTGGATCAGGCCGAAGCGCGCACGTTGTGCTTGCGCTTCATGAAATCCTTGGCGGTCTCGACCGCCACCGCCGCGTCGCGGCAATAGGCGTCGGCGCCGACGGCCTTGCCGAATTCCTCGTTGAGCGGCGCGCCGCCAACCAGCACGACATAGTCGTCGCGGATGCCCTTTTCCTTCATCGTGTCGATGACGACCTTCATGTAGGGCATGGTGGTGGTGAGCAGCGCCGACATGCCGATGATGTCGGGCTGATGCTGCTCGATCGCATCGAGATACTTCTCGACCGCATTGTTGATGCCGAGGTCGATGACGTCGAAGCCGGCGCCTTCCATCATCATGCCGACGAGGTTCTTGCCGATGTCGTGGATGTCGCCCTTGACGGTGCCGATCACCATCTTGCCCTGCTTGGGGGCGCCGGTGGCGGCGAGCAGCGGACGCAGGATGAACATGCCGGCCTTCATGGCATTGGCCGACAGCAGCACTTCGGGAACGAACAGGATGCCGTCGCGAAAATCCTCGCCGACGATACGCATGCCTTCGACCAGCGCCTCGGTCAGCACCTTGTAAGGAGCCCAGCCGCGCTCGAGCAGGATGCGCGTGCCTTCCTCGATCTCTTCCTTCAGACCGTCATAGAGATCGTCGTGCATCTGCTGCACCAACTCGTCGTCGGAAAGTTCAGAAAGGATGATCTCGTCGTCGGACATTTTAATCCCAGCTCCTCACGGCATCGCGACTGTGTCGCAAGGCACAAAATAATGGCGTTCATACCTAACCCGCAACGGGCGGGTATCCATAGCTGATTTGCGACTTCCCGCAAAAGGAAAGCGACTGGAAAATCTATCGGATTTCTTGTCGATTTTGCGACAGGCGTTGGCGCGGACTGGCCGTTTCGAATAGGGTGCATGGCTACGATCCGGCGAAAGCCGCGCCATGCGGCCGCAACGGTTACGGACCGGCCATAGTCAGGCAGGCCATATTCAGGGAAGAGCGATCATGAGCGAACACGCGGCAGTCGACCAGGAAGCGTCCAACGCGCGGCGTGGGCGCGGCGCCAGCGGTGGAGCGGCGGCCCGCCGGGCCGCGCGTTCCGGCGGCGGTCCCGGCACCCAGCTCACCTACATCAAGCGCAAGATCAACGTCTACGAGGTGCTGAACGAGGAAGGTCTGGCGCTGATCGAGAAGAACACCGACACGGTGCTGGAAGAGATCGGCATCATTTTTCGCGATGACGCGGAAGCGCTGCAATTGTGGAAAGAGGCCGGCGCCGACGTCAAGGGCGAGCGCGTGCATTTTCCCAAGGGGCTCTGCCGTTCGCTCTTGAAGACCGCGCCATCCATCTACACCCAGCATGCCCGCAATTCGGAGCGCTCGGTGCAGATCGGCGGCAATGCGACCGTGTTCGCACCGGTCTATGGTCCACCCTTCGTGCGTGATCTGGACGGCGTCAGGCGCTATGCGACGATCGAGGATTTCCAGAATTTCGTGAAGCTCGCCTATATGGCGCCGTCGATCCACCATTCGGGCGGCACGGTGTGCGAGCCGGTCGACGTGCCGGTCAACAAGCGCCATCTCGACATGGTCTACGCGCACATCAAATATTCCGACAAGCCGTTCATGGGTTCGGTGACCGCGCCGGAGCGCGCCGAGGACACGGTGGCGATGGCCAAGCTGGTGTTCGGCGACGACTTCGTCGAGAACAACACGGTGCTGACCAGCCTGATCAACGCCAACTCGCCGATGGTGTTCGACGAGACCATGCTTGGCGCCCTGAAAGTCTATTCGCGGCACAACCAGGCCTGCATCGTCACGCCGTTCATCCTCGCCGGCGCGATGAGCCCGGTGACGGTGGCCGGTACGCTGACGCAGGTGCTGGCCGAAGTGCTGGCCGGCGCATCGTTCACGCAGCTGATCCGTCCGGGCGCCCCGGTGCTGTTCGGCACCTTCGCCTCGTCGATATCGATGCAGTCGGGCGCGCCGACTTTCGGCACGCCGGAACCGTCGCTGGTCTCCTATGGAGCAGCGCAACTCGCCCGCCGCCTCGGACTGCCGTTCCGTACCGGCGGCTCGCTCTGCGCGTCCAAGGTTCCGGATGCACAGGCAGCCTATGAGAGCGCCAACACGCTGAACTCGACGATTCTCGCCGGCACCAATTTCGTGCTGCATTCGGCCGGCTGGCTCGAGGGCGGGCTGGCGTCCTGCTACGAAAAATTCATGATGGATATCGACCAGCTCGGCATGCAGCAGAAATTCTGCGAAGGCGTCGACCTGTCGGAAAACGGCCAGGCGATGGATGCCATCCGCCAGGTCGGCCCGGGCAGCCACTATCTCGGCTGCGACCATACCCAGGCCAATTTCCAGACCGCCTTCTACCGCTCGTCGATCGCCGACAACAACTCCTATGAGCAGTGGCTGGCCGAAGGCCAGAAGACCGCCCCGCAGCGTGCCAACGATCTCGCCCGCCGCTGGCTGGAGGCTTACGAGGCGCCGCACCTTGATGAAGGCATCGACGAAGCCCTGAAGGACTTCATCGCCAAGAAGAAAGGGTCGATGCCCGACGCCTTCACCTGAAAGGAGCCCGAGTCAGGCGGGGCTAAAGTCGCCAACATCATCCACAAGGAAGTCTGGCGGAGCGCGTTCTCCGATCCGGACCGGAAGGGATGATTCTTGCCGACGCCGCCGCTATTCTCCGGGCGGGCGGTCGGAGATCGAGATGGGTCGAAAGGCATTGAGGGGGATCGCGGCTGATGTCGCCGCGTCATTCATCAGCCGCAACAACGACGCCGATGGTTATTGGGCCATCGGCAAACTTCACGCGCACGCACGAGAGCACTCTACGGCCAAAATCCTGATTGACTTATCAGGCCAGTTATCAGGTACGTTGTCGGAATTCGCTTCGATAGCCGCCAAATACCGGTCAATGATCGAAACTCAAACTGCCGCAAAGGGTCTTCGGGTTTGTTCTAGCCAAATTGAAATTGAGTTCGATCTCCCGAAAACCAGGCAGTGCTCGGCGGACGAAACCGGATACACGTGCGCTGTGATGATCGTTGACGACCGAGGGCAAGCTTGGATTCGCAAGGTCTACGGCTGTTCTCACCCGCACGATCCAAAACGAGAGCGACGCAGTTCGCGAGCTAAAAGCGAAGCTGAAGCCCGATGATCCGTAGCTATGATCATCTCAGCGGGGCCCTGGTCCGATATGGACTAATTGTCCGCGGCGGCTTCAATTTCGTCGATGGCGAAGACGTTCCCCTAGGCTCATCAGGCGTCCCAGCCAGGTCGGTGCTGCTGGTCGGGCAGGCGGGCGCGGCGCCGTGGCCGCACTTCCTGCGGTGGCGTGAGAAGCAGCCACCGTCCGCCATCAATCCGCTCGACACATGGTCGCGCGCGGTCATCGGCGCCGTTGCCGACGATTTCGGCGCGCGCGCTGTGTCGCCTTCGGACCGCCCGTATCTGCCGTTCCAGCGATGGGCGATGCGGGCCGAGGGGCTGAAACCGTCGCCGCTGGGGATCCTGATGCATCCGAAATATGGGCTCTGGCACGCCTATCGCGGCGCATTGCTGTTCGATCGGGAGATCGCGACCCCCGAAGCTGACGCAGCGATTCACCTTTGCGACGCATGCATCGAAAAACCCTGCCTAAAGTCCTGTCCAGTCGGCGCCTATTCGGTGGACGGCTTCGCGCACCAGGCGTGCCTGGCGCATGTGCGCGGCACGGATGGTGCGCCTTGCCGTGCCGGCGGCTGCCTCGACCGCAACGCCTGTCCCTACGGCGCTGAGCATCGCTATCCGGCCCATGTCCAGGCTTTCCACATGGCGGCGTTCGCCGGAGTATAGGCATTCCTCCGAACCGCACGGAAACTTGACCGAGATCGGCAGGTTGCGGCTTGCCCTGGCGGGCGGCGCGGATATCTATCGCCTGGCAACCGGCGGAGCGCGCAATGACGAAGCAGGACATCGAGATCAAGACCCTGGACGGCACGGCGAAGGCACGGCTGTTTCGTCCAGCCTCGCCCGCCAGGGCCGGCATCATCATCTACATGGATATTTTCGGTCCGCGTCCGGTGCTCGACCAGATGGCCGAGCGCCTCGCGGGGCATGGCTATGCCGTGCTGGTGCCCGATCTCTTCTACCGCTATGCGCCGTATGGCCCGTTCGATCCCAAAACCGCCTTTGCCGAGGCAAAGACCAAGGCCCTGCTGTTGATGCTGAGCGGCGGCACGACGCAGGGCATGACCATCCGCGACGGCAGCGCCTTCCTCGATGCTCTGGCCGCCGAGAGGATCGCCGGACCTGTTGGTGTCGTCGGCTATTGCATGGGCGGCGCGCGGGCGCTCAACGCCGCCGCGACCTATCCCGACAGGATCCGGGCCGCCGCCAGTTTCCATGGCGGCAACCTCGCCAGCGATGCCGCCGACAGTCCGCACCGCAAGGCGGCTTCCATCAAGGCGCGCATCTATGTCGGTATGGCGGGCGTCGACCGGAGCTTTCCGCCGGAACAGTCGACGAGGCTGGAAGAGGCGCTGCGGAATGCTGAAGTCGACCACACGATCGAGAATTATGTCGGCATGGCGCATGGCTGGTGTGTGCCCGACCATAGTGTCTTCAATGCAACCGGTGCCGAGCGGCATTGGAAGCGATTGACGGATTTGTTCGCCGAAACGCTGGTCTGAGCCTTCGCCACCCTGTTGGCCGCGCGCCACATTGGAGGTATCAGGCGGGATGACCGGCTCGCCCGCTAAAGCGGCGCGGGTCATGCGGGATCGATCAGCCTGATGCAATCCTATGATGTCGTGATCATTGGCGCCGGCGCCGCCGGATTGATGTGCGCCGTGGAGGCCGCCAAGCGCGGCCGTTCGGTGCTCATCCTCGATCATGCGGCGGCACCTGGCGAAAAGATCCGCATCTCCGGCGGCGGTCGGTGCAATTTCACCAACATCCATGCGAGCCCGAAGAATTTCATCTCGAGGAATCCGCATTTCTGCATCTCGGCGCTCAGCCGCTATACGCAGCGCGACTTCATTGCGCTCGTCGAACGCTACGGCATTGCCTATCACGAGAAGACACTGGGGCAGCTTTTTTGTGACGGCTCGGCGCGCCAGATCATCGACATGCTGGTCTCGGAAATGCAGGGCAGGGGCGCCGAGCTGGTATTGTCGACTTCAGTTGAAACTATCGACAAGACCGAGGAAGGGTTTGAACTCAGGCTCTCCGCCGGCTCGGTCTCTTGCCGGTCCCTGGTCGTGGCCTGTGGCGGCAAGTCGATCCCCAAGATGGGCGCGACGGGCTTCGGCTACGAGCTTGCCGATCGGTTTGGCCTTGCCGTCGTAGAAACACGGCCTGCCCTGGTGCCGCTGACCTTCGATGCAAAAACGCTCGATCGGCTTTCGCCCCTGGCCGGGAACGCCGTCGACGCCGAGATTGCCTGCGGCAGGGCGCGGTTTTCCGAGGCGATGCTGTTCACGCATCGCGGCGTAAGCGGGCCATCCATCCTGCAAATCTCCTCCTACTGGCGCGAGGGTGATGAAATCCGCATCGCCATGCTGCCGGGCACGGATGTGGCTGAGCTCGTCCGCGTCGCCAAGCGCGGCAATGGCCGGCAAGCGGTGCAGACGGTGCTGGCAAATCACTTGCCGAAACGGCTTGCCCAGGCGATAGCCGAGCGAACCGGACTCGACGGCAATCTTGCCGATCTTTCCGAGGCCCAGATCAAAACCATCGAGGCCGCGGTCAACGACTGGCGCATCAAGCCAGCCGGGTCGGAGGGCTACCGTACGGCGGAAGTGACGCTCGGCGGGGTGGACACCAACGGGCTCGACCAGAAGACCATGCGGGCGAAATCGATACCTGGTCTGTTCTTCATCGGCGAGGTCGTCGACGTCACCGGCTGGCTCGGCGGCTATAATTTCCAGTGGGCATGGTCGTCGGGCTGGGCGGCGGGCCAGGCGTGTTGATATTCAGGTGAGGCCGGCCTGACCTGAATCTCAACCTGCCCCTAGCTGCAAAAGGCCCTGTTCGAAAAAAATCTTTCCATCACCCCAAGGATTAGCCATTAGCCTTCGTCCAACAGGCAAATGATGGCGATGATGCTGGATGAGAGCGAAGCCTCCGACGCCGAACTGATCGGGTGGGCGAAGGGCGGAGACAGGGGGGCCTTCGGCAAATTGCTGGAGCGTCACTACGACTTCGTCTATCGCGCCGCCTATCGCTGGTGCGGCAGGAAGGCCGATGCGGAAGACATCGCCCAGGAAGTCTGCGTCCGGCTCGGCAAGGCGATTCGCGACTATCGCGGCGGCGGCGCGTTCACGACATGGCTCTATGCCATGACGATGAACGCCGCGCGCGATATGATGCGCAAGACCGTGCGCGAGACGGTCAAGACCGAGGCCTATGGCGTCCATGCGCTGATTTCGGGTGAGGCCCCGGCCGAGAGCGAAGACCCTGCCGAAGCGCTGTGGGCGGCGGTGCGGCAATTGCCGGACAAGCAGCGCGATGCCGTGATGCTTGTTTATGGCGAAGGCTTGAGCCATGCGGCTGCCGCCGAGGCGATGGCGATCTCGGAGACGACGGTTTCCTGGCACATCCATGAAGCGAAGAAACGGCTGAAGACGTTGATGCGTTCAGCCGGGGAAGTGTGACCATGGTCGACGACAACGAACTCAGAGAGCTGCGCGACGCAGCAATACCCGCACCCGGCGAGAGCGCGAAGGCGCGTGCCTTCGAGGCCGCCCTGCGCGCCTACGATCAGGAAAATATTTCCGCCGTCACCCAAGGATCGGTCGGCGGCCTTCGTCTCACAGAGCGAGCACAAAAGCTCTGGAGCAAGATCATGCAAAAGAAACTCATTGCCACGCCGGCCCTTGCCGGGCTCGTCGCCCTGCCGATCGCCGGATACGCCACCTTCCATATGCTGAGGGAACAGCCGTCGCCGTTCGGCGGCGACGAGAAGATCACCGAGACGCTGGCCGACAAGCCGGCAACGCTAAAGCCGACCGGGGCGGAGGCGGATTCGAAGCAGGCTCCCGCCGAGCCGGCCAAGGACAAGAAGGCCGACGCGGATGTCGATAGCCGCGACGCCACGGAAGTTCTGGTCGCGCCGACCGCGCCGCCGAAATCCGAATCCACAATTGCCGGCGGAACCGCACAGAAGGATGCGCTGGGGCGCGGCATAGTGGCCGAGCCGGCACCGCCGGCGCCGCGCGGCGAGTTCGCGCTGGATGGCACGACAAACGCACCCAATGCCGCGCGGGTCGACCGCATGCAGAGCGCAGAATCCAAGCTGATGGTGCAGCAGCAGCCGGCGGCCATCCCGGCCGACCAGATCGCGCCGCAGGAGGAAAACCGCGACCGCGTCCAGGATTTCAAGACCAATCCGGTGCACGCCGCATTGGAAGACCCGGTCTCGACCTTTTCGATCGATGTCGACACCGCTTCCTATTCCTTCGTACGCGGCTCGCTGAAGCAGGGCTACCTGCCACAGGCCGATGCGGTCCGCGTCGAGGAGATGATCAATTACTTCCCCTATGACTGGAAGGGGCCGGACTCGGCATCGACGCCGTTCAACTCGACCGTCAGCGTCATGCCGACGCCGTGGAACGCGCACACCAAGCTGATGCATGTCGCCATCAAAGGGTTCGACATCAAGCCGACCGAGCAGCCGAAGGCCAATCTGGTCTTCCTGATCGATGTCTCGGGCTCGATGGACGAGCCGGACAAGCTGCCGCTGCTCAAATCGGCATTCCGCCTGCTGGTCGGCAAGCTGAAGGCCGACGACACGATCTCGATCGTCACCTATGCGGGTGACGCCGGCACCGTGCTGATGCCGACAAAGATTGCCGAGAAGGACAAGATTCTCAATGCCATCGACAAGCTGCAGCCCGGCGGCTCGACGGCAGGTGAGGCCGGCATCAAGGAAGCCTACAAGCTTGCCCAGCAGTCCTTCATCAAGGACGGCGTCAACCGGGTGATGCTTGCCACGGACGGCGACTTCAATGTCGGCCAGACCGATGACGACGACCTGAAGCGCCTGATCGAGAGCGAGCGCAAGACCGGCGTGTTCCTGTCGGTGTTCGGCTTCGGCCGCGGCAATCTGAACGATGAGATGATGCAGAACATTGCTCAGAACGGCAACGGCACCGCCGCCTATATCGACACGCTGGCCGAGGCCGAGAAGGTGCTGGTCGAGGACGCGTCCTCGACGCTGTTCACCATCGCCAAGGACGTGAAGATCCAGGTCGAGTTCAATCCGGACAAGGTCTCCGAATATCGCCTGATCGGCTACGAGACGCGGGCGCTCAACCGCGAGGATTTCAACAATGACCGCGTCGACGCCGGCGATATCGGGTCGGGCCATTCGGTCACGGCGATCTATGAGATCACGCCCAAAGGCAGTGGCGGCGAGCAGATCGATCCGCTGCGCTATGGTCAGGCCACGGTCAACAATGGCGGCGTTGCCAATGCGGATGAATATGCCTTCGTCAAGATCCGCTACAAGCTGCCGAACGAGGACGTCTCGAAGCTGATAACCACGCCGGTGACCTCGGCCAACGAGGTGGCGTCCTTCGACCAGGCGAGCACCGACCAGCGCTTTTCCGTCGCGGTGGCGGCCTTCGGCCAGAAGCTGCGCGACGAGGATGCGACCGCGAAGTTCGGTTACGACAAGATCATGGAGATTGCCACTGCCGCCCGAGGAGCCGACCCGTTTGGGTACAGGTCCGAGTTCCTTTCGCTTGTGCGCCTTGCCTCGGCGCTGGGCGGTAACCGGTAGTGGCGATGAAGGCCGGTTTCTTTCAGATGATGGGATCGTTCTGACAGCCGGCCCACGGGCGGGTGAGGCAGGCCGGCGAGGGATACTTTCCCTTGCCGGCCTTTTTTTCGGATCTGTTGATATTCAGGTGATGCCGGCCTGCAAACAGTGGCTTCCTGCGCTTCCGGTGCTCACGTACTTAAGTACGCTCCGCTCCGGTTCTCGAAAGTCACTGTTTTCGGCTCGGCCTGACCTGAATCTCAACAGATCCTAGGGCAGCGCGCCGGATCGTTAAATTGCGCTGCATTTCCGGTACCGGATAGCAATTTCCTCTCGCTACACCGGTCATGTCTAAGGCTTGAGGGAGCCGGAATTGCAGATCAGAACCATCGCCAACTCGACTCCGCCGGCACGGGATGCTTCGGCGGTTTCATCAGCCCCGTCAGCCGAATCCAGACGCATCAGCGATGATGTCGCGCAGGCGCGTCACACCGCCATGTCGGCGCTGACCAATGACCGCTTCCGCGCCATGCTGGAGCAGATTACCGATCCGGGCGCGTCGGGTGTGCTGGCGACAATGCGCGGCGACAATGTCGTCGATTTCAGGTCGGCGCAGTCGAGCTACGCCGACAACAGCGAATAGCCGCAAAAGAAATCGCGTCAGGCCCGGCCGCGCCGCCGCTCCCGGCGGGCTTCGCTGGTCTCGGCGGTGTTTGCCGTCGCCACCTTGTTGCGCATCGGACCGATGCGCTCGACGATCTTTTCGACCGTCGGACGATCCGCCTTGGTATGGGCGTCGAGCGCCTTGCGCATCGCCGCCAGATGCTGAAACGAGGTGCCGCAGCAGCCGCCGATGATTTTGGCTCCACCATCCACGGCCAGCCGGACATAGTCGGCCATCAATTCGGGCGTGCCGGAATAGTGGATTTCGGTGCCACGGAATTCGGGGATGCCGCAATTGCCCTTGACGATGACGGTCGCCTCCGGCTTCGCCTGCGTCATATCGAGCAGCGAAGCCAGGATGTCGGAGGCGCCGACGCCGCAATTGGCGCCAACGCCGAGCGGCGCCTGCGACAGGCCGTCGGCGACGCCGTGGATATCTTTCGGCAGCAGGCCCATCATGGTGCGGCCGGCGGTGTCGAACGAGCCGGTATAGGTGTAGGGCAGGCCGACGCGGATGGCGGCCTCGGCGGCGGCGCGGATCTCGTCGGGCGCCGACATGGTCTCGATCCAGGCGACTTCGGCGCCACCTTCCTTGAGACCCTCGATCTGTTCGGCAAAGGCGTCGACCGCCTCGTCATAGGTCATGGCGCCAAGCGGCACCAGCAATTCGCCGGTCGGGCCGACCGAACCGGCAACGATCACCTTGCGGCCGGCCTTGTCGGCAACAGCGCGGGCGATCTCGGCGGCGCGTTTGTTCAGCGCATGGACGCGATCCTGCGCATGATGCAGCTTCAGCCGGTGGCGGGTGCCGCCGAAGGAGTTGGTCAGGATGATGTCGGCGCCGGCGTCGACGAAATTCTGGTGCAGACTGGTGATGGTGTCGGGCGCGGTTTCGTTCAGCAGTTCCGGCGCCTCGCCGGCCTCCAGGCCCATGGCGAACAGATTGGTGCCGGTGGCGCCATCGGCCAGCAGCACGCCCTTTTCAGCCAGCAGGGCTTCGATCGGATTGCTCGTCGTCATCGGATTGGCTTTCATGTCTTGAAATTCGAATAAGGATATAAAGAAGTCTTTATGTCTAGTCAATGAAATTGCGATGCAGAGCGCGCTCAGGCTTAGCCTGATGCAAACGGCATGCCGGCCAGGTTGCGGGCGAAGGCGGCAGCCTCATGCGGATTGATGTCTGCGGCACGGATCAGATTGTCGAAATGCTGTGTCAGCGCCTGGACCGGCTGCGTGGCGTTCAGCACCACATACATGTCTCCCACATAGATGGCGGCGCGATAAGGACCGAAGATGGTGAGCGGGATGGAATAGCGCATGCGGCCGTCATAGAGGAACAGGCGGAAGGTCGGATAGAGGTCGTCGAGCAGCGTCGCCATATGGGCAAGTTGCTGCTGGCGGTCGGCTGCCGGGAAACGATCCCACACGCCGAGGCCGCGGGCGAAGATTTCCAGCGTGTGGCGCGGCATGCAGACTTCCATGTCGGTTTCCGGACGCCGGTTGTATTCGATGCGGTATTGCGTCTCGCTGGCCTGCGCCAGGCGGCTCCTGTTGGTGATGTTGGCCTCGTAGTCGACGAGCGCGCGGGTGCGCAGCAGATCGGGAATGCCGGCCGGCACATAACGGATCTTGGTGCCGGCGGCTTCAGCGAACCATTTGGCGAGCAGCGTGCGGTCGAACCCGTCGGGCGCTTCCTCGATCTCGAGGCTCTCGCGGATTTCGCCGGTCACGCCTTCGTCCTGGCTCAAGCCCAGCAGCCAGTCCAGCGACACCTTGAATTCGGCGGCTATGTTGAGCAGCGTTTCGGCTCGCGGCAGGCGTGTCGACGCGCCCGACATCAGCTGCGACAGCGCCGACCGATCGATGCCGACCGCTGACGCGAACGCCGACTGATTGAGATCCGAGCGTGTCAGGAGGAGCTTCAGACGCTCCCGAAAGATCGTCGACAGATCGCGCTTGTCCATGGCCTTGCTCCCGTCTTCCGGAGGAAAAATTTGCGCCGAAGCCCCTGCAGCAGGGCTCCCAGGCGTAAATGAATCCCTAAGATTGTTTACAATGTACAACATATGCAGTCAAAAATGCGCAATCGCAACATTTTGTGCACTTTGTCGCGTTGAGTGGAATCACTTCTCCTGACACAATGCTGTCAGGAACCATTTGGGGTTCCGGCGACTGAGGGACAGTGGTCGATAGCATGGCAAGCATACCAGGCAAGAGCATCCGTCGAAGCAGCAAACCGGCCATCGAATGGCCGACCGTGGTCCTCACTTTCTTCTGCTACGGCACATGGTTCGCCGCCGGCCTCTTCCTCTGGCCATCCTATCCCATCCTGGCCCTTATCGTCATGGCCGTTACATTGGCTCTGCAGTCCTCGATCATGCATGAGGTGCTTCATGGTCACCCGACCCGCAACGCTTTGGTCAATGAGGCCTTCGTCTTCCTGCCGATCGGTCTTGCGTGGCCGTTCCGCCGCTTCAAGACCATTCACCTGCGCCACCATGCGGACGAGCGCCTGACCGATCCGCTGGACGATCCCGAGAGCTATTACCAGGCGCTCTGGATGCACGAAGAAATGCCGCCGCTGATGAAATTCGTGCTGAAGGTCAACAACACCATGGCTGGTCGTCTGGTGCTCGGCCCGTGGCTGTCCTGCATCGGCTTCTTCATCGACGATGCCAAGCATGTGATTGCCGGCGACAAGGCGATCCGCAAGGCCTGGCTGCTGCATGCGATCGGCCTTGCCGTGGTGCTGCCGGTCGTGCAGTTCGGGTTCGGCATGCCGGTTTGGCTGTATGTGCTGGTGCCGGTGTGGCTCGGCCAGTCGCTGATCTCGATCCGCACCTATGCCGAGCATCAGTGGTCGGAGCATCCGGAAGGCCGCACGGTGATCGTCGAGCGCTCGCCGCTGTCGTTCCTGTTCCTCAACAACAATCTGCACTTCGTCCATCACAAGAGCCCGACGATCGCCTGGTACCGGCTGCCGAAGCTGTTTCGTGACCGGCGCGAGGAATGGCTGCGGATGAACAATGGCTATGCCTACCCGAACTATTTCGCGCTGCTCAAATCCTATGCCTTCAAGGCCAAGGAGCCGATCGTGCATCCGGTGCTGCGGCGTGCGCCCGAGCCAGGCAGGGCGTTCAAGCCGCGCGTCAGGGCGCGCAACATCAATGGACTTGGCACGGTGCCGGTCCCGGCCGAGCCACCCAAGGAATAGGATCCGCCGATAGGGTGGATGCCGTGTCGGCCAATTCTGATTGGGCGCCGCGTTTTTGCGAACTTTTTTCGAGGCATGTGGTTTGATATCGGCATGAGCGAATTGATTGCGGCGTTGCCGATGTACGACTGGCCCGAAGTGCGCGACGAGGTCGACGCGCAATGGGCGTCGTTGCGCGATGCTTTCCGGCCTAGGGGTATCGATGCGCCGCAATCCATCGTGCGGCGCAACGCTGACCTGCCCGCCGTGCCAGGCGGTATACACGACGCCCAGGGGGGGCTGATCGCTCCGGATCCGGCGACGCTGCCACCGGACGAGCTCGATTTCCACAAGCTCTGGCTTCACCCCGCGCTGCTGTTCGCGCAGACCTGCTGGGGGCCGATGGAACTCGGTTTGTCCCGGCATGTGCAAGTGGTCGGCCAGCCAAGCTATGACGCCTATGAAGGCGGACGGGGCGAACTCTATTCGAGCGCGCTGGTGATGCGCTTGGGCGAGGGGCCGGAGGTTCGGTCACCCGCCGACGGCAAGGCCTTGCTGCCGCTCGATCTCGTCCGAGGCAAGCGCTTCACCTTCAACAGCCTCGATTCCATGTCGGGCATCATCGCGCTGACGCGCGACCTGGAAGCGGTCGGCGAAAACCTGGACATCTTTTCATCGCGTGGCGAAAGCGGCGGCCATCGCGACTCGATCGTGGCGGTCGCCGAAGGCATGGCGGATGTCGCCGCGCTCGATTGCGAAAGCTGGGCGCTGGCACAACGCTTCGAGCCGGCGGCGCGCAAGGTCGTGATCGTCGGCTGGACAGCACGGCGCAAAGGTCTGCCGTTCATCACCGCGAAAACGACGCCGGAAAAGACCGTGCGCGCGATGCGCGAGGCGCTTGCCGGCCTAGCCGAGCAGCCGCTGATCCAACGGGTAGGTTGAAAGTTTTTCGTTGCCGGTCTCGGTGATCAGGATCTGCTCCTCGATCTTGACGCCTTCGCCGCCGCCGAGCCGGCCGATATAGCTCTCCACGCACAGCACCATGCCTGGTTCCAGCACACCGTCGGGCGTATCGGATGTCCAGTCGCTGGCATGCGGCAAGGTCGGGTATTCGTCGGCAAGTCCGACGCCGTGGTAGAGAACGCCGTAGCGGGTCGGGAAGCAGTCTCCTGGCGGCACTGCTGAGCGTTCGACAAGGTCGCGGAAGGAGATGCCGGGCTGCATCAGTGCCGTGTTGTGTTCGATCTGATCGGCGGCGATGCGGAACAGGTCGCGCTGTTTGTTGGTCGGCTTTATATCGCCGCAGAGCCAGGTGCGTGAGAGATCGGCGCAGAAGCCGTAGGGGCCGATCAGGTCGGTGTCGAAGGCGACGAGATCGCCTGATACAATGATCCGCGACGAGCATTCCTGGAACCACGGATTGGTGCGCGGTCCCGATGTCAGCAGCCGCGTTTCGATCCATTCGCCGCCGCGCGCGATGTTGCCGCGATGCAGTTCGGCCCACAATTCGTTCTCGGAAATGCCGGGCTTCAACGCCTGTTCCATCTCGCCCATCGCCGCCTCGCAAGCGACGATGGCGCGGCGCATGGCGAGGATTTCGTCCGGTGATTTGATCAGCCGGGCATTTTCCGTCACGGCTTCGCCATTGCCGATGGAGATACCAAGGCGGTGGAGCTCTTCGACGCCTTCCGGATTGATGTGGTCGACGGCGATGCGGTTGTTGCCGCCGCCGTGCTCCCTGACCAGATCGGCGATGCCGGCGGCCCAGCGGCGGACTTTGTGCTCGGTCAGTTCGCCGCCATAGAGATACATCCATGAAATGGCGGGGCGGACTTCATCGACGACACCGGAGTGGTCGGAAAGATGCTCGCACGAAAAGTAGTCGAACAGCACCACCGGCCCGTCGGTGGCGACGAAGCAATGCCGCGTCGGGTTGTGCGCCACCCAGAGCTGCATGTTGGTAGAGTCGGTCGCATAGCGGATGTTGATGGGGTCGTAGAGCAGGGCGCCGGCATAGCCGCGGCGCTTCAGCTCGGCGCGAATGCGGTCGAGCCGATATTGCCGCATGGCGGGCAGGTCGGGAGCGGCAATGCCTGCCGCGGCCCATTCCGCTTCAGCCACCGCGCCATAACCCAGCACATGCTGGTTGAGCCCAGCGGCCTTCTGTCGTGAGGCGTCGCGCAGCGCCTCGATCGAGGCTGATACAAACGGCATGATCTTGCGGTGGCGGCCGAAGCTTCCCTTTGGCGCCGCGCTGTCCATGGCGAAACCTCAGGTCCGCATCTTCTCGCCACTCGGGTCGAAGGGCGCCTCGACATTGATGCGGGCCGGACGCCGGTGACCGAGGATCTCGATCTCGAACAGTCCGGCGCTTTCATCCTCGGCGAGTGCCGCCGGCACATAGCCTTGCGCCATCGATTTCTGCACGTAATGCGCATAGCCGCCCGACGTCACCCAACCGACCACGCGCCAGTCGCCATCGACGATGCCGCGCACGGCTGACGCGCCTTCGGCGGCCTTTGAACCGCGTATTTCCTTGCCTGAAGTGTCGAAGCGCGGCGCGCCGTAGCCATGCGGCTTCTCGACGGTGCCGTAATCCTTGCTGACCTTGGCCCAGATCGGCTCGTCGCCCATCACGTCGGCATCGGCCGCGTCGACGATGAAGGAGACGCGGCGCAGTTTTGGACCTTCCGCCTGTTCCTTGACGGCGGCGTCGCGGCCGATGAAGTCGTTCTTCTCCAGCTTGATGAAACGGTCCATCGAACCTTCGAACGGGCCGTAGATCGGCCGCAGCTCGCGGAACCAGGTCGGGAAGTTCTTTTCCAGGCGCATGGACAGCAAGGCGCGCATGCCGAAATCGACCAGGCCGAATTCCTCGCCGGCGTCCTTGATCGCCTTATAGACCAGGCGCTCGTAGGCTGGCGCCATCCAGATTTCATAGCCGAGGTCGCCGGTGTAGGTGATGCGGTTGACCAGGCACGGTGCGCCGCCGACCGCCATTTCGCGGAAATCCATGAAGCGGAAGGCCTTGGTCGAAATGTCGACATCGACCAGCTTCTGCAGGAGGTCACGCGACTTCGGCCCGGCAATCGACAGGCCGACCAGCGTCTGGTCGAAGCGATGGATGCGCACCGAACCATCCTTCGGCAGATGCTTTTCGAACCAGCGCATGTGGTACTTCTGCGCGGCCGACGAACCCCAGATCATGAAGCGGTCTTCACCGGCCTTGGCGATGGTGAAGTCGCCGATCAGCTTGCCGAATTCGTTGATCATCGGCGTCAGCACGATGCGGCCGGTCTTCGGCATGCGGTTGGTCATCAGCCGGTTGAGGAACTCTTCCGCACCCGGCCCCGATACTTCGTATTTGGCGAAGTTGGCGATTTCGGTGACGCCGACCCTTTCACGGGTGGCGCGCACTTCCTCGCCGATCGGCCCAAAATCGTTGGAGCGGTGGAAGGAGACGATGTCCTTCGGCTCCTTGCCCTTGGGCGCGAACCAGAGCGGGGTTTCGAGGCCCCACGAGTCGCCCATGACGGCGTTGTTGGCGAGCATGGTGTCGTAGAGCGGCGTCGTCTGGGCCGGGCGGGCGGCCGGCAGTTCCTCGTTGGGGAAGCGGATCGAGAAGCGGTGCGAATAGTTTTCGCGCACCTTGGCATTGGTGTAGCGCAGGCCGGCCCACTCGCCGAAGCGGGCGACATCCATGCCCCAGACGTCGAAGCCCGGATCGCCATGGACCATCCAATTGGAGAGAGCCAGGCCGACGCCGCCGCCCTGGCTGAAGCCGGCCATGACGGCGCAGGCGCACCAGAAATTGGTCAGGCCCTGCACCGGGCCGACCAGCGGGTTGCCGTCGAGCGCGAAGGTGAAGGGGCCGTTGATGATCTGCTTGATGCCGGCCTTTTCGATACCGGGGAAATGCTTGAAGCCGATTTCGAGCGACGGCGCGATGCGGTCGAGATCGGGCGGCAGCAGTTCATGGCCGAAATCCCATGGCGTGTTGACCGGCGACCACGGCTTGCAGGCCTTTTCGTAGGTTCCGAGCAGAATGCCGTTGCGCTCCTGGCGGGTGTAGATTTCGCCCTTGAAGTCGAGCACGCCGATCATTTCGCGGCCGGTCGACTTGTTGAATTCCTCGACCTCCGGCATCGGCTCGGTCAGGAGATACATGTGCTCCATGGCGAGCACCGGCAGCTCGACGCCGACCATGCGGCCGATCTCGCGCGCCCACAGGCCACCGCAATTGACGACATGTTCAGCGTGAACCGTGCCCTGTTCGGTGACGACGTTCCAGGTGCCGTCCGGCTGCTGCGTCAGGTCGACGACGCGGTTGCGCAGCACGATCTCGGCGCCGAGCTTTTTCGCCGCCTTGGAATAGGCGATCGTGGTGCCCGAAGGGTCGAGATGGCCTTCGACCGGATCCCACATGGCGCCGACGAAATTCGTCTCGTCCATCAGCGGGAACATCGCCTTGGCCTCGGACGGCGTGATCAGCTCGGTGTCCATGCCGAGATAGCGGCCCTTGGCGTGGGCCAGCCGCAGGAAATCCATGCGCTCGGGCGAATCAGCCATCATCACGCCGCCGGTCAGGTGCAGCGAGCAGGATTGGCCCGAAATCTCCTCGATCTCCTTGTAGAGCTGGACGGTGTAGGCCTGGAGCTTGGCGACGTTCGGATCGCCGTTCAGCGTATGAAAGCCGCCCGCCGCGTGCCAGGACGAGCCCGAGGTCAGCTCGGACCGCTCGATCAGCATGATGTCGGTCCAGCCGGCCTTGGCCAGGTGATAGAGCACCGAGCAGCCGACGACACCACCGCCGATGACAACCGCTTTTACATGAGATTTCATGAAGATAGGTCCGCTTTTGTGTAAATTGAATCAGTTGGTTCAGTTCGCCGCGAGCGGCCTCGACTTTGGAAGTCAAAGCTCACTACGGCGTACGATCAAAAATCGGTCGGTGCGCCGCCTTCGGCGGTGCGCTTCTGGACGAAGGCGTTGAGTTCCTCGCGGATCGCCGGGTCCATGTAAGGCTCCTCATAGGACGCCAGCCGCTCCTTCCAGACCTTGTTGGCCTTTTCCAACGCTGTCGGCGAGCCGGCTTCGGCCCAGGACTCGAAATTGCGCCAGTCGGACAGGATGGGCGAATAGAAGGCGGTCTTGTAACGATCCTGCGTGTGCTGGGTGCCGAAGAAGTGGCCGCCGGGGCCTACCGACTGGATGGCGTCGAAGCCGAGCGCCTCTTCGGAGAGGTCGAGCGGGGTCAGGAATTCTGCCACCATCTGCAACAGGTCGATGTCCAGAATGGTCTTCTCGTAGGAGCAGCGCAGGCCACCTTCCAGCCAGCCTGCGGCGTGCATCATCAGATTGCCGCCGCCCTGGATGGCACCCCACAGCGAGAACACGCTTTCATAGGCTGCCTGCGCGTCGACCGTGTTGGCCGCGCAGGTGTTGGAGGTGCGGTAGGGAATGTTGTAGCGGCGGGCAAGCTGGCCACCGACGAGTTGCGCCTTCATGTATTCGGGCGTGCCGAATGCCGGTGACCCGGATTTCATGTCGACATTGGAAGTGAAGCCGCCATAGCCGACCGGCGCGCCCTTGCGCACCATCTGGGCGAAAGCAATGCCCGACAGCGCCTCGGCGTTCTGCTGCAC
Organism: Mesorhizobium sp. M8A.F.Ca.ET.161.01.1.1; assembly: GCF_004792105.1. Taxonomy (NCBI): domain Bacteria; kingdom Pseudomonadati; phylum Pseudomonadota; class Alphaproteobacteria; order Hyphomicrobiales; family Phyllobacteriaceae; genus Mesorhizobium; species Mesorhizobium sp. M8A.F.Ca.ET.161.01.1.1. The sequence goes on from NZ_SRTD01000025.1 coordinate 31,845, forward strand.
CAGCGCGCCGGCAATGGTGACGGGCGCCATGGCGCCCGACAGGGTGAAGGGCGTGACGATGACGACCTGGCCCTTGCTCGACATCTGGATGATGCCTTCCATCATCGGCACGTCGAGCTTGAGCGGTGAATTGGTGTTGATGATGGTGAAGACGGACGGCTCCGCGAGCAGTTGCTCGTGGCTGATGCCGCGCGCGATGCGGGTGATCTCGATGCCGTCGACATTGCGCTCCTTGCCGAGCGAATAGATGTGGAACACCTTGTCGGTCAGCGTTGCGAGGTCGCGGATGCATTCGAGGTGGCGGACCGACGGGTGGATATCGGTCGGCTCGACCGGATAGCCGCCCGTGCAGTTCAGGATGTTGTGCATCTGGGCCAGCCGCAGGAAATTGCGATAATCCTGCTGGTTGCCCGGCCGGCGGCCACGATCGATGTCGGAGCAATTGGGTGCCGAGGCCATCATCGAAATGATGAGATTGTCGCCGCCGAAGCGCAAATTGTGCGCGGGATTGCGGGCATGAACGGTGAATTCGGACGGGCAGTTCGACACCAGATCGAGGATCATGTCGCTGTCGAAGCGCACCCGCTCAGAGCCCTCGCGGACATCGGCGCCATGCGCCTTCATGATGCGGCGGGCTTCGTCGTGCAGGACATCGACACCGATTTCCCTGAGCACGCGCAGGGAGGCGAGGTGGATCGATTCCAGCTCATCCTCGGAAACCAGCTTGGTCGGCGTCAGTGGATTTTTCAGTTGGCGGAAGGCCGGCTGCTCGAAGGCGGCCGAGCCACCGGCACGCTTTCCGGCGCGACCGCCACGGCGGGCACGGTCGGGTGCCAAAGCCGGCTCTGAGGGTTGTAGGACGGCGGTCATGATGGTCCTCGTAGGATGCGATAACGGGCGGCATAATGGACCGGCGCCCGTCCGGCCATTGCGGAGGCGGCGACCACTAGGGCGAGGGAAGCGACATGCCCGAACGGCAGTTGCGCGGCCGCCGCATTCGCCCGATCATTCATCCCTTGGCGCAAACGGGTTTTCCTCGGCGGCCCTTTCTTTCCCCGGATCGAACCAGTAGCTGGTGAGGCCTGCCGGCAGGGAGGTCAGCCGGCGCCTCACATGGAATGACAGCATGGTCGCAACCGGCTCGAGCGAAGGCGAAGCGGGAACGCAGTGGGCAGCGCTCGCCGGCGTCACCGCCGCGCTGGCCATGTTCGGAGCGGCGCAAGGGCTGAGTTCGCCGCTGTTCACGCTGCTGATGCAGAAGCAAGGCATGTCTCCAGGCCTGATCGGCCTGTCGGCGGCGATGATGCCGCTCGGGCTGATCCTGTCGGCTTCCTTCGTGCCGGCGGCGGTTCGGCTGGTCGGTGCGCGAAACCTGGCAGTCGGATGCTCGCTGATCGGAGCGCTGTGCTTCCTGGGCATCGGCTATCTGCAGAACTGGTTGGCCTGGTACGTCATCCGCTTCATCATCGGGGTGGTCATCAATCCGCTCTACATCCTTGGCGAGGTGTGGGCGCTGTCGCTGGCGCCACCGTCGCGGCGCGGCCGGGTGATGGGGGTGTTCAACACACTGATGGGCGCCGGCTACGCGGCCGGTCCGTTTACCCTGACCTTTATCGGCATCGAGGGCTGGGCACCCTTCAGCGTCGGCATTGGCGGCTTTGTGCTTTGCGCGGTCATTTTGCGCCTTGTCTCCTCGAAGCTTGCCGGCTTTGAGGATGACGGCCAGCCAGCAGGAAGTTTTGTCGGTTTTGCCCGGCTGGCGCCGGCGCTGCTGCTGGCGGTGCTGGTCTCGGCCGCCGTCCAGCAGAGCACCTATGCGCTGGTCCCGGTGTTTGGCGCAGGCTACGGCCTGCCTGAGGCCGTGCTCGCCGCGCTGGTGATGGCGCTGTCGCTGGGCAACATCCTTTTGCAGATCCCGCTTGGCCTGCTCGCCGAGCGCTTCGGTGGCCGGCCGATGATCCTGGCCTGCGCGGTGGCGACGACCACTTGCGCTGTCCTGCTGCCGCTGCTGATCACCACACCGCTGATCTGGGGCGTGCTTCTGGTAATGGGCGCGGTCGGCTACGGCGTCTATACGATGGCGCTCGTCGAACTCGGCAGCCGCTTCGGGGGCTCGCTGCTGGTCACCGGCAATGCGGCTTTCGCCTTGCTGTGGGGCGTCGGCGGCATCGTCGGTCCGCCGGGCGCGGGCCTGCTGATGCAAGCGATCGGACCACTGGGATTGCCGACCGTAATCATTGGCCTCGACGCTTTGCTGGTCGCCTTCGCGCTCTATAGATCGGCCCGCCGCGGAGGCTCCTGACAAGGTTTGGCTGGAGCCGCGCGTCGGTTCGGGCCGCAGGGCTTACCGCCATCGGACCGAACCGCTAAGTCTGCAACCGCGACGGCACTGGGGATCATGGACTTGGTGGACACCAAAAGCGACGAGAGGATGCAGTGGGCGGCGATCACCGGTGTGATCGCGACCGTGTCCGTGTTCGCCATCGCGCAGGGCCTGTCCTATCCGCTTTTGAGCTTCATCCTGCAGCGCCAGGGCGTCTCGCCAGCGATGATCGGCCTGTCGGCGGCAATGACCCCTGTCGGCTTCATCCTGTCATCGCCGCTGATACCTGGCCTGGCGCGCCGGTTCGGGGCAGGGCGCACGGCGCTCACCTGCGCCGCACTCTCGGCTATCGTGCTGGCGTTGATCGGCTGGACGCAGAACGTCTATCTCTGGTTTCCGCTGCGCTTCCTGATCGGCGTGGTGACCAACCCGCTCTATGTGCTCAGTGAAATCTGGGTGATCGCGCTGGCACCGCCGGCCCGGCGCGGCCGCATCATGGGTCTCTATTCGACGATCATTTCCGCCGGCTTTGCGACCGGGCCGCTTTGCCTGCTTGCCGTCGGCACGGAAGGCTGGCCGCCATTCCTTGTCGGGATTGGCGCCTTCGTGCTGTGCGGCTTTTGCCTGGCGTCGGTTCTGCCGCAGCTGCCCAGGGTGGACGAGGCCGGGCATCGGGTTTCGGTGATGGGTTTCATGCCGCTTGCCTGGCTGCTTCTGTCGGCGGTGGTCGTGGCCGCCGGCTTCGAGCAGGCGGCGCTGGCGCTGCTGCCTGTCTATGGCACGCATCATGGCATCGCGGAGGCGCGCATGTCGGCGCTGCTGGCGGTCATGATTGCCGGCAACATTGCCATGCAGGTGCCGCTTGGCCTGCTGGCCGAGCGGCTGACGGCCCGCCTGGTACGTTTCCTCTGCGTCTTGCTGACGCTGGGCGGCTGTGTGCTGCTGCCGCTGCTGATCGAAACCCCGCTGATATGGCCCTGCGTCTTCGTCTGGGGCGCGGTGTCCTACGGCATCTACACGATGTCGATCATCGAGCTCGGCGAGCGCTTTACCGGCTCGGCGCTGGTTGCCGGCAATGCGGCATTCTCGCTGATGTGGGGCGTCGGCGGCATTCTGGTCCCGCCGCTTACCGGTGGCATGATGGATGTGCTTGGCGCGGGTGGCCTGCCGGCCACGCTTGGCGCGATCTGCGCCACGCTGGCGCTGGCGACGCTTATTCGAAGACGGGTTGTGTAGCATCGGGGTATCGGGATGCTCAAATCCCTGGTCCCGGTTTGCTCGCCAGCCTGAAAATGGCCCAGAGGTCACAGTCGGCATGGCGTTCTTCGGGATGCATCCTGCGCAGCGAATCCCGAATCTCCACGGCTCGATCGAAGTCATCAATCAGCCCGACCCTGGACAGCTCTGCATTTGCAAACACGTCTGGGAAGCCACCGCAATTGGTCAAGGCGCTGACGCCGACAGCCTGATCCATCAGGTCATAGCCCATGAAGGTGAACCCGTCCCAACCAAGCGATCGTACGTCTGCCGGAGGCCTTCGGATGACGCCAAGGATGTTGAAGTTGGCGGGATCGCCCAATTCCGAGAGCAGGAAGTCCAGGTCGACAAAGAAATCGAGCATGTTGTCTTCGTTGACGATGTGAGGCCAGTAGTTGTCCTTGATCTGCGGGAGCGCAACCGGGCAAAGCATTCCGTCGAGCGTAACGACTTCGGTCAACTGGGTGAGGCCCGACCACTCGATGTATTCCCTCCACCCGCTTCCGTGGAATGGGCTGAACTTCTCGGTTGCGATGTGAAGATGTTGCATGCCGGCTGCCTGCTCTGAACAGCTGTCGCGTCCGCGAACCGTTTTACGTGTTCCCGTTGAATGTCGGTAGCGTCATGCCGATGTTTGTGGCACCGAGCCTGATGAATTTTTCGGAGACCCGCATGACCAATTCGATCGCACAAAGGCAGCCAGGGCCAGTTGACGAGACGCAAGATCCCTTTCTCTGGCTGGAGGACAGGACCAGCAAACAATCGCTCGACTGGGTTCACCAGCAGAATGAGGTGACGGTGGCGCAATTGCACGGCGATCCGTCCTATCAGGCGTCGTTCCAGACGGCACTCGACCTGATGACGGCCGAGGACAATATCGCGGTCGGCGCGGCAATCGCGGGCCATGTCTACAATTTCTGGCAGGACAAGACCAATGCGCTCGGCCTGTGGCGGCGCACGACAGTCGCTTCCTACAAGACCGACAAGCCCGAATGGGAAACGATCATCGACTTCGACCAACTGGCGGCGAAGGAGGGGATAAAGTGGGTGTTCGGCGGCGCTGTCAGACTCTACCCCGATTTCAACCGCTGCCTGGTCTCGATGTCGCCCGATGGCGGTGATGCCAGTGCAATGCGCGAGTTCGACATCGCGGCCAAGTCCTTCGTCGAAGGCGGTTTTCAGGCGTCGGCCTCGAAATCGGGCTTCGGCTGGCTGGATGAGGACACGGTCATCGTCTCGGCCGCGTTCGAAGAGGCCGACAAGACAGAGTCCGGATATCCGCGCGTGGTCAAGCTCTGGAAGCGCGGCACCAGGCTGGAAGAGGCAACCCCGATCTTCGAGGGAAAGACCGAGGATCTCGCCGTTGGCGCCGGCGTCGAGTTCGACGGCGAGAAGCGCCATCTGTTTCTGGCGCGGACACTCAACTTCTTCGCATCGCACAGTTTCCTGCGCCTCCCTTCGGGCGAGAACCGCCGCATCCCGCTGCCCGACGACGTTACCGACACCGCGCTCTTCAGGGATCAGCTGGTGTTCGGGGTGCGCACTCCGTGGACGGCGCCGGACGGCACCGCATGCCAGCCGGACGGGCTTTATTCGCTCGACTTCGCGTATTGGACCGAAACTGGCGGTTTTGGCGCCATCGAGACCTTGCTGGCGCCGGCGCATCGCGTCTCGATTGCCGGGCTCGCCAGAACGCAGGACCGCCTGTTCATCAACCTGATGGACAATGTCCGCGGCAAAGTTATCGTCTGCGAGCGCAAGGATGGCGCCTGGTCGCTGAAGCCTGTCGCGCTGCCTGAAAACGGCACTGTCGGCATCAGCCATGCAGAGCATTTCGGCTCCACCGTGTCCTTTTCCTTCACCGATTTCCTCACGCCAAGCTCGATCATCTGGTCCGATGACGATGGCGAGACGCTGGCCACCGTGAAGTCGCAGCCGGCCCGCTTCGATGCCTCGCCGCTGATCGCGGAACAGTTCGAGGCACGATCGAAGGACGGCACGATGATCCCTTACTTCGTCGTCAGGCGGCGGGACCAGAACGGGCCGGTGCCGACGCTGCTCTATGGCTATGGCGGCTTCGAAGTGCCGCTCTTGCCTGGCTATGCCGGCGTGCGCGGCAGGCTGTGGCTGGAGAAAGGCAATGCCTATGTGCAGGCCTGCATTCGCGGTGGTGGCGAATTCGGACCTGGCTGGCACCAGGCGGCGCTGAAAGGCAAGCGCCAGAACGGCTTCGACGACTTTGCCGCGGTGGCCGAGGATGTCGTCAGGCGCGGTATTGCGACAGCCCAATCGCTCGGCATTCAGGGCGGCTCCAACGGCGGCCTGCTGACCGGCGCTTCCCTGACACAGCATCCCGAGCTTTTCGGCGCCGTCATCATCGAGGTGCCGCTGCTCGACATGCTGCGCTACACCGAATTGCCGCCGGGCGCTTCGTGGATGGCCGAATATGGCGATCCGTCAAAGCCGGAAGATGCCCAGTGGCTTTCGGCCTATTCGCCCTATCAACATGTCAAGGCGGATGCCGCCTATCCGCCGGTACTCTTGACCACCTCGACCGCCGACGACCGGGTCCACCCCGGCCACGCGCGCAAGATGGCGGCCCGCCTGCTGGAGGCCGGACATGGCAAAACGCTGTTCTTCGAGGAGACCGAAGGCGGACATGGCGGGCGCGGCGACCGCCGGCCGCAGGCGGCGCAGACGGCGATGAAGTATGTGTTTCTGCAGCGGGCGCTGAGCGGCGAAGCCTGATCTCATTCCAGCACCACTTGAGCAAAGGGTGGTTCACCTCGACCGCCCTTTGCTCTAAGGTACCTTCATGGCTCTCGCTAGACTATCAGCTCGTGCGTTTCGGGTCGCGGTGACACCGTCATCGCGCACGCTGCGCGCCGAGCTTTTGCGGCTGTGCGCCCGTATCGGTTATTCGCCACCTGCCGTCCTCTGACGAATTCGCCCCGGCGCCGCCGGAATGATTTCAGAGGAAAGATCAAATCAATGACCTATCAGAACTATTCGCTGAAGCAGCTTCAGCAGATCGACGCCGCGCATCACTTGCATCCCTTCACCGACCATAAGGAGTTGCGCGAGGCTGGCGCGCGCGTCATCACTCACGCCAATGGCCCGTTCATCTACGATTCCGAAGGGACGGAACTGCTGGATGGGATGGCCGGCCTGTGGTGCGTCAATATCGGCTACGGCCGTGACGAACTGGCCGAGGCTGCCTATGCCCAGATGAAGGAACTGCCTTACTACAATTCCTTCTTCAAATGCTCGACGCCGACGCCGGTGCTGTTGTCGAAGAAGCTGGCCGAGATCGCACCGAAAAACGTCAACCAGGTGTTTTATGGCTCGTCCGGTTCAGAGGCCAACGACACCGCCTTGCGGCTTGTGCGCCACTATTGGGTGCTGGAAGGCAAGCCGGAGAAGAACCGCGTCATCTCGCGCAAGATGGCCTATCACGGCTCGACCATCGCCGGCACCTCGCTCGGCGGCATGGATGCCATGCACAAGCAGCTCAACGGCGCGGTGCCCAACATCGTCCATGTGATGATGCCCTATGCCTATGAGCTGGCTCTGCCTGGCGAAAGCGACCATGATTTCGGCCTGCGCGCGGCCAAATCGGTCGAGGATGCCATCCTGGAGGCCGGCGCCGAGAAGGTCGCGGCGTTCATCGGCGAGCCGGTGATGGGCGCGGGCGGCGTCAAGATCCCGCCGGCAAGCTACTGGCCCGAAGTGCAGCGCATCTGCCGCAAATACGATGTGCTGTTGATGCTGGACGAGGTCATCACCGGCTATGGCCGCACAGGCGAGTGGTTCGCGGCCCAGACCTTCGGCATCGAACCGGACACCATCACCACGGCCAAGGCGCTGACGTCGGGCTATCAGCCGCTCTCGGCGCTGCTGGTGGGCGATCGCATTGCGTCGGCGCTGGTCGAGAAGGGCGGCGAGTTCAACCATGGCTACACCTATTCGGGGCACCCCGTTGCCTGCGCCGTGGCGCTGAAGAACCTCGAGATCATCGAGAGGGAAGGCCTGGTCGACCGCGTCAGGAACGACACCGGACCCTATTTCGCCAAGGCGCTGCAGGAGCGCATCGCCGGGCATGATCTGGTCGGCGAGGTGCGTTCCATCGGCCTGATGGGCGCGATCGAGATCGTCAAGGACAAGGCGACGAAGGAGCGCTTCCTGCCGTCGGGAAGTGCTGCGGTTGTTGTGCGCGACCACGCGATCGCCAACGGCATGATGCTGCGCGCCACCGGCGACACGATGATCCTGTCGCCGCCGCTGATCTGGACCCGCGACACCATCGACATGGCCTGCGAGCGCATCGGCAAGGCGCTCGACCTGGCGCAGGCCGACCTGCGCAAGCGCTAAGAAACGAGGCAGGCGCCCACCAATCGGACGCCTGCCTCAAAATATCGTCGCGGTCGGAACGAATATTGCTACCGCGCGTAGTTGATGGCGCAGCGCAGCGGCTGCCCTATGGGGATTGTGTTCATGAGCAGGACTGGCAGGAGCCGGCGCCGCCGAGAAGCGGTCACGATCGGCAGCGATCTCATGCTGGCGCCGATGGTGGCGATGATGCGCCTGCCTCTCATGGCAATGGACGCCGGAAGCGGCCAGCCGTGGGGAACCGAAACCGCGCGGGCCGTCAACGAGAAGACGGTTGCACTGGCTGAAGGTGTCTTCGCGGCGCAGATGTCCCTGCTGCAATCGGCGACCCGTTTCTGGCCCGAAATCCTTTCCGGCCTTACCCCGTCGCTGCTCAATGGCATTGCGGCGGAACGATCAATCAGCGCCGCGCTGAAGCCCGCCAGCCGAGCGGTGAAGGCGAATTTTCGCCGGCTTTCCACAAAGACCTGATCCACAGTGTCTGCTCAGGCGCATGGGGGTGCGCGGAACTTTGATTTTGCGCATCGTCCAGATCATGGGCTAGAACCAGCCGGTGCAGTTACAGTGGGGGATGCAATGGCCGGACAACCGCTCAACCAGCCGGCTGAAATTCCAGCCGAGCTTGATCGCTGGAACTGGGGCGCCTTCTTCCTCAACTGGATTTGGGGCATCGGCAACAGCACTTTCATCGCGCTGCTGGCGCTGATCCCCGTCGTCAACCTCATCATGATCTTCGTGCTCGGCGCGCGCGGCAGCCGCTGGGCCTGGCGGAACCGCGCCTGGCGCGATGCGGAGCAATTCCGCAAGACGCAGCGCAACTGGGCGATCGCCGGCCTTGCCGTCTGGGTGGTCAGTATCGGCGGCTGTGCGACGATGGTCGGCAGCATCCCTTTCGTGCTCAAGGGCAGCGACGCCTACCGGATGACCATGGACGCCGTCCGTGCCGACACCCGGGTGAAGGCCACGATCGGCGACGATGTGGCCGATAATTTCTGGGTCGGCGGTAATCTCAATGTCAATGCGAATGGCGCCGGCGACGCCCAGTTCAGTATTCCCGTCCACGGCGCCAAGGGCAAGGGCACCGTGTTTTCGCATCTCGTTCGCAATGCAGGCACATGGAGCACGCGCCTGCTCGTGGTCCGCGTCGACGGCGTCGATGCACCGATCGTGCTGACCAATGAAGATCACGTGCCGATCCCGGGTGCGGCGATCGGAATATAGATGATCGTGGATAGGAAAGGGGCCTGAAATGCAAAAACCGCGCCCCATCGGGAACGCGGCTTTGCCAGATACGCATGGCGTTTCGCTACGAAGACACTTGCGAAACTTACGGGCTCCGGTACGCGAGACCTGATCCGGAGCGCCGGGCGGATGCGATATGTCCGCCTCGCAATCCGTTTTATAGGGACATCGTTACCGCAGAGTTATCGAGAGCTTAAGCAAATCTAAATTTGCGGGTCTTTCTCCGCAAAGACCCGGGAAAAGTCTATCGAATCCGCTGTTTAGGCCGGGTTGCCGCGCAGAAAATTAATTATGCCGGAAAAATCGGCGCCGCCATGGCCCTGGGCGTTGAACAGCGCATAGAGCTGCGCCGCCTCGGCGCCGAGCGGTGTCACGGCGCCCGCGCCAAGCGCTGCTTCCTGGGACAATTTCAGGTCTTTCAGCATGAGAGCCGCGGCAAATCCCGGCTTGTAATCCCTGTTGGCGGGCGAAGTGGGCACCGGGCCGGGCACCGGGCAATAGGTGGTCAGAGACCAGCATTGGCCCGACGAGGTCGAGGCGACGTCGAACAGCGCCTGATGCGACAGGCCGAGTTTCTCCGCCAGCACGAAGGCCTCGGCAACGCCGATCATCGAAATGCCGAGGATCATGTTGTTGCAGATCTTGGCGGCCTGGCCGGCGCCGTCACCGCCGCAATGGACGATGCGCCCGGCCATCGGCTTCAGGATCGGCTCGGCGGCGGCGAAGGCATCGTCGGAACCGCCGGCCATGAAGGTCAACGTGCCGGCTGTCGCCCCGCCGGTGCCACCGGAGACCGGCGCATCGATCGACAGCAGGCCGTGTTTGGCGGCGATTGCATGCGCCTTGCACGCCGATTCCACGTCGATGGTCGAGGATTCGATGAACAAGGCATTTTTCTTCGCCTTGGGGGCGATATCCTCATAGACCGACAGCACGTGCTTGCCGGCAGGCAGCATGGTGATGACGACATCGGCATCCTTCACGGCGGCAACGGCGTTGGCCATGATTGTGATGCCATGCTCGCGCGCGATCGTCAGGTTCTCTGTCATCAGGTCGAAGCCGTGCACCGCATGCCCCGCCTTGACGAGATTGGCGGCCATCGGATTGCCCATGTTACCGAGGCCGATGAAGGCGATCGTCGTCATTGTCTCACTCCCGGAGTTTGCTGGCTTCAGCGTCCTATCAGCGCCCGCGCGATGATGACGCGCATGATCTCGTTGGTGCCTTCCAGAATCTGGTGGACGCGCAGGTCGCGGACCAGCTTCTCGATGCCGTAATCATGCAGATAGCCATAGCCGCCGAGCAGTTGCAGCGCATCGTTGGCGACGTTGAAGCCGGTGTCGGTGACGAAGCGCTTTGCCATCGCCGACCATTTACCGGCGTCCGGAGCCTTGCGGTCGAGCTTCGAGGCCGCCGCATAGAGGAAGATGCGCGCTGCCTGCAATTCGGTCTCCATGTCGGCCAGCCTGAACTGCAGCGCCTGGAACTGGTTGATCTTCGAGCCGAAGGCCTTGCGCTCAGCCGTGTAGGCCAGCGCCTTGTCGAGCGCCGACTGCGCGCCGCCCAGCGAACAGGCGGCGATGTTCAGCCGGCCGCCGTCGAGCCCGGCCATGGCGATGCCGAAACCGGCGCCTTCGCCCGACAGGAGGTTCTCGGCCGGCACCTTGCAGTCCTCGAAGATGACCTGGCGGGTCGACTGCATGTGCCAGCCCATCTTGTGCTCGTTGGCCCCGAAGGACAGGCCTGGCGCATCCTTGGGCACGACGATGGTGGAGATGCCTTTCGGGCCATCGGCGCCGGTGCGCACCATGACGGCATAGACATCGCTGTCGCCGGCGCCGGAGATGAACTGCTTTGCGCCGTTGAGCACATAGTCGCCGCCGCTCTTCACCGCGCGCGTCTTCAGGGCGGCGGCATCGGAACCGGAACCCGGCTCGGTCAGGCAGTAGCTCGCCAGCCATTCCATCGAGGTGAGCTTCGGCAGGAAGCGCTGTCGCTGCTCCTCATTGCCGAAACGGTCGATCATCGATGCCACCATGTTGTGGATAGAGATGAAGGACGAAAAGGCCGGATCCGCGTGCGACAGCGCCTCGAAGATCAGCACTGCGTCGAGGCGTCCGAGAGCCGATCCCCCGACATCATCCCTGATGTAGATGCCGCCGAGGCCGAGCGGCCCTGTCTCGCGGATCACATCGGCGGGGAAGTGTTTCCTGCGGTCCCAGTCGAGTGCGTTCGGCGCGACGCGATCGGCGGCGAAGGCCTGCGCCATCTCCTGGATGGCGCGCTGTTCCTCGGTGAGTTCGAACTGGCTGGTGCTCGCATCGACCGCGGCGTCCATGGCGTGCTCCCTGATGTCTGACCTGCTGGCCTGTCGTTTTTGGCTTTGCGCGCGCACCAATCTAGACCAATGATGCCGCCGCGCAACCCGAGCCGCCGCGGAGCGGCTGTGCACCAATGCATGTCCGGAGCAAGATGTGACGACAAAATTCGACGAGCTGTTGGGACAGTTCCACGCCTATCTTGCTTCCGTCGATGATGCCCTGGTGCGCGACGCCGTGGCGCGTATCGGCTGGGATATGCCGGCCCGCGATTTGGAGCCGCGTCCGCTTGGCTGCCTGCGCCATCTCGACCGCGCCGCCGAACTGGCACCGCCGGATGCGAAACCCCTGGTTCGATTGCTGGCCGAGCGGCGCAACGAATTGCATTGGGGGCAGACCTATACCGAGGCTGATTTCGGCAAGGCCTTCATCGACAATTACGGCTGGCTGGAAATGTTCGGCACGCGCGGCCATTTCGCCAATGACGAGGTCGCCGCAGGCCTGCTGATGCTCGGACCCGGGATCGTCTATCCCGACCATCATCACGTCGCCGAGGAGATCTATATTCCGCTGACCGGCGGCACCGAGTGGCGCATGGGCGAGGGCGGCTTTCGCAAGCGGGAGGCCGGCGAGGTCGTCCACCATGTTTCCAACGTCAACCACGCCATGCGTACCGGCAAGGAGCCGCTGCTGGCGCTTTATATCTGGCGCGGCGGGCCGCTGGCGCAGAAATCCACGATCACCGGAACCTCGGTGCAGGACAGGAGCTGATGGCCAGGGCAATCATGCTGCAAGGCACGGGCTCGGATGTCGGCAAGACGGTGCTTGTCGCAGGGCTATGCCGTGCCGCCAGGAATCGCGGCCTGAAAGTGCGGCCGTTCAAGCCGCAGAACATGTCGAACAACGCCGCCGTCGCCGATATTCCCGGCGACAACAACCATGGCGGCGGCGAGATCGGCCGCGCGCAATGGCTGCAGGCGATCGCTTGCGGGGTTGCGCCGTCGGTCCATATGAACCCGGTGCTGCTCAAGCCGCAGACCGATGTCGGCGCCCAGGTCATCGTCCAGGGCAAGGTGTTCGGCGAGGCGAGGGCTCGTGACTATCAGGCGCTGAAGGGCCGGCTGATGGATGCCGTGCTGGAGTCCTGGGGAAAGGTCGGCGCGGGCGCCGATCTTGTCATTGTCGAGGGTGCCGGTTCGCCAGCCGAAATCAACCTCAGAAGCCGCGACATCGCCAATATGGGTTTTGCCACACGGGCCGATGTACCGGTGGTGCTGGTCGGGGACATTGATCGCGGCGGCGTCATCGCCTCGATCGCCGGCACGCATCTGATCCTGCCGGAAGAGGACCGGCGCATGATCGCCGGCTATCTCATCAACAAGTTCCGGGGAGACGTCTCGCTGTTCGATGATGGCTTGAAGGCGATCGGGAAATTCACCGGATGGCGCTGTTTTGGCGTCGTGCCGTGGCTCAAGGCGGCGGCGCGGCTGCCCTCGGAGGATTCCGTGGTGCTGGAGCGGCTGGCGTCCGGCGAGGCGCGCGCGTTGAAAGTGGCGGTGCCGATGCTTGGCCGCATCGCCAATTTCGACGATCTCGACCCGCTCAAGGCCGAACCGCAGGTCGAAGTGGTGTTCGTGCCGCCGGGAAAGAAGCTGCCGGTCGATGCCGGGCTGGTGGTCATTCCCGGCTCCAAGTCGACGATCGGCGACCTCCTGAAATTTCGCGAGAACGGCTGGGACCGGGATCTCGCGGCGCACCGCAAGCGCGGCGGTCATGTCGTCGGCATTTGCGGCGGTTTCCAGATGCTCGGCCGCATGGTGCGCGATCCTGACGGTATCGAAGGCAACGTCACCGAAGCCGTGGGCCTCGGCCTGCTCGATGTCGAGACGGTGATGGAGCCGGAAAAGACGGTGCGCAATGTCAGCGCCCGCTCGGTGCCGTTCGACCTGCCGCTCGAGGGTTACGAAATCCATCTCGGCCGCACGACGGGCCCGGACACCAGGCGGCCGTCGGCGATCATCAATGGCGCCGAGGACGGCGCGATCTCGGCCGATGGCAAGGTGATCGGCACGTATATGCATGGCCTGTTCGGCGCCGACGGCTTTCGCGGGAAATTCCTCGAAAGCCTGGGTGTCAGGAGCGGTGGCATAGATTACCGAGCCGAGGTCGAGCGCGCGCTGGACGAGGTCGCCGCCGAGCTGGAAACCCATCTCGACTGTGATGCGATTTTTTCATTGGCACGTTGAAGGTCAGGCCTTCTCACCGGCCTTCGGCCAGTAGGTGCCGAACGACCAGACATTGCCTTCAGGGTCGCGGCAGATGAATTCGCGGCTGCCATAATCGCGGTTCGTCAGTTCCTGGATGATCGTCGCGCCGGCCTTCCTGGCTTTGGCGTAGGCGGCGTCGGCATCGTCGACGGCGATATAGATCGACTTGCCGCCGCCTGAACCGGGTTCGCCGACCATCTTGCCGTAGTCGTCGTCGCGCACCGTGCCCAGCATGATCATCGAGGAGCCTAAGACCAGTTCGGCATGGTGCACGACATCGCCTTCGCCATAGTGGGCACGGACACTGAAACCGAAGGCTTCGCCCAGCCAGTCGATCATCCCCGCCGCATTCTTGTAGCGCAGGGCAGGGTAGAGCCGGGGTGCTTCAGTGGTGGTGGGCATCGGAACCTCCTTCATCTGGATCGGTCTATGCCTCACTCTGGCCAAGGGCCGTTCCTGCGTCTTGAAGAAATGTTACCTGACCGAAAGTGCCGTTGGTGTCTCACCGGCGAGCTCGCGGAATTCGCGCACCAGATGCGCCTGGTCGGCATAGCCGCAATCGGCGGCGACATCCGCCCAGTCGGCGGTCGGCTCGCTCGACAGGCGGAGCGCCCGGTTGAAGCGGACGATGCGCGACAGCGTCTTGGGGCCGATGCCGGTCGCGTCGGAGAATTTGTCGGCGAGATGTTTGCGGCTCCAGCCCAACTGTTCGGCAAGCGATGCGATCCGGGTCCGGCCGCCTGATGTGATGATGCGGTCATAGGCCCAGGCGATTTCGAGCGGTGTTTCGGCGGCGCTCTCGAGACGTGCGGCGACGAAGGCCTCGGCAAGATCGAAACGTGCCGTCCAGTCAGGCGTGTTGCCCAGCCGTTCGCGCAGCGCCGCGCCCTCCGCGCCAAGCACGTCGTCGAGTACGACCATGTTGTCAGTCAATTCGCTCATCGGCAGGCGGAAGAAGCGGCGTGCGCCAAGAGGGGTGAAATTCACCTGGATGCAGCAGGCGCCGCCGAAGGATTCGATCATCACCGGACCGGCGAAAAGGCCGGCGGCGAAACTGGCGAAGCGGTCATTGTCATCAGGCGCCCTGCCGAGGCCGATGGCGAACGGCTCGGCGAAGCTGATCACCAGCGGCACCGTCAGCGACGCGTATTCGACATTGCGGAAATGGCCGGCAGCTGTTTCGCGATAGCCGCAGATGTCGGTGACAACGCCGTCAAGCGCGGCGTTGGGAAGCCGCCGGCGCATTTCGAACAGCCCCGATATGGAGCGATCCTGTTCTTTCGGGCGCTGCATCTCGATTGGCATCGGCCATCCTTCCGCCAAGCGAATTTAGCAGAGGCCGCATCAGAATCAAAAACGCCCGGCTTTGGCCGGGCGCTCTCGGTCCCCACTTGTCGAGGGAAACTTGTCAGGCGCCGCGCATCAGGCAGCCGGCAGCGAGCACGATGTAGGCGACAAGCACGATCCACACCGATGCAAGAGGAATGAACGCAAGAACGCCAAGCGCGGCGAGAATGCCGATGATGGCGATGACCAGGGAAATGATGAAAACAATCTGGGTAGGCGCGCTGAGATTCATGTCTGGCTCCTGCAACATGATTCGAACAGCGATATTGTAACAGGCGCGTGATCACACACCAATCATGACACGCAGCGGGTTGGCCGGATCGGCCAGCAGCTTCACCGCCAGAGCCACGCAGACGACCACCAGCAGCGGCTTGATCAACCTGGCGCCGATGCGCATGGCAAGGCTGGCACCAAGCCGGGCGCCAAGGAACTGGGCAATGCCCATCATCAGGCCGATCTTCCAGGCGATGACGCCGACAGCGGCAAAGACGATGAAGCCGCCAATGTTGGAAGCGAAATTGAGCAGTTTGGTGTGCGCTGTCGCCTTGAGCACGCCGTAGCCGGCAAGGGCGACGAAGGCCAGCATGTAGAAGGAACCGGCGCCCGGCCCGAACACGCCGTCATAGAAGCCGATGGCCGGCACCAGGGTCACGCCGAACAGGAAGGGCGACAGGCGCTCGGCCCGGTCGACATCGTTCATGTTGGGCTTGAGGGCGAAGTATAGCGCGATGGCAATCAGCACCAGCGGCAAGGCCGCGCGCAACAGGTCCCCGGGCACGATCGTGGCCAGTAATGCGCCGATGGCGCCGCCGGCAAGTGCCAGCAGCGCCGATGGCAATTGCCGGCGCAGGTCGACATGGCCTTTCGAGGCATAGTGGATGGTCGCCGACCCCGAGCCGAACATGCCTTGCAGCTTGTTGGTTCCAAGCGCCTCGACCGGTGAAAAACCGGCAAGCAGCAGTGCGGGGATGGTGATCAATCCGCCGCCGCCGGCAATCGAATCGACAAAACCCGCGGCGAAAGCCGCGAAGGCGAGGATGGCGATGGACTGGGCGGTGAGGTCGATCATCTGATGTGTCGAGATGTCCGGTCGGCTGAGATAGCGCGCGTTCGACCACGACCACCCCGTTTGCGCAAGGCCGATTCCGCGCTAATTCTATCAAAGAGGAATCGGAAAGGGGGCCGTTCATGGCATTCGCATTGCTGGACCAGATACGCTCGATCTTCGACGGCGACCCGGGCGTGCGCAAGGTCGCGGACGATCCCGTCCTGTCGGCGGAACTGCTGATGCTGTTCCGCATGATCCTGGCCGACGGCACGGTGAGCGAGAGCGAGATGGTTGCCTTCCGGCGCATCTGCAAGGAGGCTTTCGGCATTCCGGAAACCAGCATCGACAGCGTCATCGAATATCTCAACGAATTCGGCTACGAGACCAACGGCTCGCAGGCGATCGCGCTGTTCCGCGACCTCGACGTCGAACGCCGCAAGCAATTGGCGCAGCACATGGCGGAGATCGCCAAGGCGGATTCGCAACTGGCCGAGAGCGAGGTGCGGCTGCTGCGCCGCACGCTCGATTTGCTCGACATCAGCCCGGTCGACGTGGTGAAGCCGGAAGAGTAGGGGGCGGAGGTCCCGGCCGGGCCTGCTGCCTGCGGCATCTCCCCAGCGTTCGCGGCCTTCCATCGGGCCACTGGCACGATGGATTTGCATCGAGAACCGGTCGCTCACCCCTGTTCCTGCATCCGCTTGGCGATTGCGCGGTGCAGATCCGGCGCCGCCGCTACCAGCGCCCTGGCGGCCTCGGATTGCGGATGGTCGAGCACGTCGTTCGTCTTGCCGCGCTCGACGATCTTGCCCTCATGCATGACCAGCACTTCGTCCGTGATGGCGCGGGCGACGGTCAAATCATGGGTGATGAAGAGATAGGCGACGCCGAGTTTCTGGTTGAGTCCGGCGAAAAGGTCCAGGATCTGCGCGCGGATCGAGACATCGAGTGCCGAGACCGGCTCGTCGGCGACCACCAGTTTTGGGCGGGTGATGATGGCGCGGGCGATCGACAGGCGCTGGCGTTGGCCGCCCGAAAATTCGTGCGGGTATTTGTCCATGTCACGCTGGTCGAGGCCGACCTCGTGCAGCGCATGCGCCACCATCTCCCGGCTTTCGGCGCGCGTCGGTTTTTTCTCCAGGACATGCAGGGGCTCGGCGACCAGTTTTTCGACCTTCTGGCGCGGATCGAAGGAGCCGTAGGGGTCCTGGAAGACGACCTGCATATCGCGCCTGGCGGGCTTCAGCTCGGCTTCGCTCTTGCCGGTGATGGCTTCGCCGCGAAAGCGGATCGCACCCGAACTCGGCCGGTCCAGCGCCAGGATCATGCGGGCAAGGGTCGACTTGCCGCAGCCGGAGCGGCCGACCAGCGCCACCGACTGGCCCGGCGCCATCGACAGGGAGACGTCGTCGACAGCGCGGATAGCAGGGGCGCGCCTGAACAGCGAAGTCCGGCGGCCGGGATAGTCGCGGGTGATGCCTTCGACCTGCAGCAAGGGTTGGTCCGTCCCGACGAGATGAGGCTTGGCGCGCGCCGGAACATGCATCGAGGCCTGCGCCAGTTGGCGCGTATAGGGATGAAGCTGACCGGAGAGCGTGCGCGCCGTGTCGCCGGCCTCCATCACCTCGCCATGGCGCAGGATGGTGATGCGGTCGGCCATCTCGGTCACGACAGCGAGATCATGGGAGATCAGCAGCAAGCCCATGCGGCTTTCCGCAACGAGGTGGCGCAGCAGGTCGAGGATCTGTGCCTGCAGCACCACGTCGAGCGCTGTCGTCGGCTCGTCGGCTATCAAGAGCTTCGGCTTCAGCGCGCAGGCAATGGCGATGACGACGCGCTGGCGCTGGCCGCCGGACAATTCGTGCGGATAGCGCGACAGCGGGAACTTTGCCGAGGGCAGCCCGACGCGGTCGAGCATTTTTCGCGCCCGCTCCTCGGCGTCGGCACGGCTTGCGCTGGTGTGCCAGCGTATGCCTTCGGCGACCTGTTCGCCGATCGTCTTGACCGGATTGAGCGCCGTCATCGGCTCCTGGAACACCATGCCGATGTCGTCGCCGCGCAGGGCGCACATCTGGTCCTCGGTTGCCGCGAGGATATCGATGCCGTCGAATGTGACGCGCCCGGTGGCGCGAGCGGCATGGGGCAGGAGCCGCATCACCGTCAGCGCGGTCATCGATTTGCCGGAGCCGGATTCGCCGACCAATCCCATGATCTCGCCGGGCGCGACGGAGAGCTCGATCTCCTTCAGGATCGGCGTGTCGCCGATGGTCAACGATAGGTTTTCGATCTCCAGCAGGCTCATCGCTGCCGCCGCGATTTCGGGTCGAGAATATCGGCGATGCCGTCGCCCAAAAGGTTCAGGCCGAGCACGGTGACGACGATCGCCATGCCGGGGAAGATCGCCATCCACGGTGCCACCACCATGCGCGTCTGGGCGTCGAACAGCATGCGGCCCCAGCTCGGCATTGGCGGCTGCGCGCCGAGGCCGAGATAGGAAAGCCCCGCTTCGGCCAGGATGCCCAGCGCGAACTGGATGGTGCCTTGCACCAGCAGCAGCGTGGCAATGTTGGGCAGCACATGTTCGATCGATATCTGCGTGCTGCTCTTGCCGGCGGCGCGCGCGGCCAGGATGAATTCGCGCGGCCAGACGGCAAGCGCGCCGGCGCGGGCGACGCGGGCAAAGACCGGGATGTTGAAGATGCCGATGGCGATGATGGCGTTGACGGCGCCGGGCCCGAAAATGGCGGTGATCATGATCGCCGAGAGCAGCGCCGGGAAGGCGAAGACGAGGTCGTTGACGCGCATCAGCGCCTCGTCGACGAGGCCGCCGCGCGCGGCGGCAAAGGTGCCGAGCGGCACGCCGACACCCATGCCGATGCCGACCGCGACCAGCGCCACGGCAATCGAGTTGCGGGCGCCGACCATGATCATCGACAGGATGTCGCGGCCGAAATGGTCGGTGCCGAACCAATGGGTCAGCGAGGGGCCTTGCGTCTTGTCGGCTATGACCAGCTTGGTCACATCGTAGGGTGTCCAGACGTAAGAGATCAAAGCCATCGCTAGGATCAGCACGGTGATGGCGAAGCCGGTGACGAAGGCGGTATTTCCAAACGCCTTGGCCAGGATGCTGCGGAACGTCTCCTCGGGGATGTCGATGCGCAGCGTCATTGCCGGCTTCTCAGGCGCGGGTCTACCACCGCATAGGAAAGGTCGACGACGAGGTTGACGGCAATGACGGCTGCGACCAGCAGCATGACGACGCTTTCGACGACGATCAGGTCGCGCTGGGTGATCGCCTGGAACACCAGCCGGCCGAGCCCGGGCAAGTAGAAGACATTCTCGATGATGATGGTGCCGGCGAGCAGGAAGGCGAATTGCAGGCCAAGGATGGTCAGCACCGGGATCATCGCGTTGCGCAGTGCGTGCCGCCACAGCACGGCCCGATAGGGCAGACCCTTGGCGCGGGCGGTGCGGATATAGTCCTCGTTCAGCACCTCGATCAGCGCCGAGCGGGTGACGCGCGCCAGGATAGCGGCCTGCGGTAGGGCAAGCGCCACCGCCGGTAACAGCAGCGATTTCAGCGCCGGCCAGGCGCCGGCAGACCAGCCCGGAAAACCACCGGCCGGGACCAGCCGCAGCCAGACGGCAAAGACATAGATCAGCATCAGCGCGAACCAGAAATTGGGCACGGCGACGCCAAGCTGCGCCACGCCCATTGAAATCGTGTCGCCGGCCCGTCCGCGCCGGCTGGCGGAATAAAGCCCGACCGGAACGGCGATGATGGTGGAGAGCGCCAGCGCGATCAGCGCCAGCGGCAACGAGACGGCGAGCCGCTCACGCACAAGATCGATGACCGGCACCGAATAGGTATAGGAGCGGCCGAAATCGAGGCTGAGCAGGCCGCCGGCCCAGTGCAAATAGCGCAGGACGAGCGGCGCGTTGAGGCCCATCTGGTTGCGCAGCAGTTCCACCTGGTCGGCGCTGGCGTTCATGCCCAGCATCAGCCGCGCAGGGTCGCCGGGGAGGATTTCCAGCACGGCGAAGACCACCATCGAGGCAAGCACCAGCGTGGCAAGGGCGATGGCAAGGCGCTTGAGGAGGTAGGCGGTCATGGGAGGCGAAGGAGCGGCGCTCGCACCACAGACCTCATTCGCTCCACTTCACCTTGGTGAGATCATTGGCCTGGATCGGCGCGTTTTCCCACAGGCCCTGCAATTTGGCGTCCCAGACACCGACCTTGGGCAATTCGTAGAGGAAACCGACCACGGCGTCGTCGGCCAGGATCTTCTGCGCCTCGCCGAGCAGTTCCTTGCGCTTGGCCTCGTCGGAGGTGAGGTTGAGGTCGGCGATCACCTTGTCGAAGGTCGGATTGTCGTAGTTGAAGTAGTAGTCCTTGCGCGAATAGATATCGATGTCGTTGGGCTCGGTGTGGGAGACGATGGTTAGGTCGTAGTCCTTCTTGGTGAACACCTGGTCCAGCCACTGCGCCCATTCGACCGGGATGATCTCGAGATTGATGCCGACGTCGCGAAGTTGCGAGGCGATGATCTCGCCGCCGAGCCTGGCATAGCTGGGTGGCGGCAGTTTCAAAGTCGCCTTGAAGCCGTTCTCCAGCCCGGCCTCCTTCAACAGTTCCTTGGCCTTGTCGACATTGTGCGGATAGAGGCCGGTGAGGTCGACATAGTCCTTGTTGGCCGGCGACATGTGCGAGCCGATCGGCAGGCCAAGGCCGGCCGAGGCGCCGTCGATGATCGCCTTGCGGTCGAGCGCGTAGGAGATCGCCTGCCTGACCTGCAGCTTGTCGAAAGGCGGCTTCTTGTTGTTGATCGACAGGATGGTCTCGCCTTCGGTCGAGCCGATCACCACCTTGAAACGCGGATCGTCCTTGACCTGTGCGAGACTGTCGGGATCGAAGAAGGGGAAGGCCTGGATGTCGCCGGACAGCAGGGCCGGCACATAGGCCGCGGCATCCGGCACGATGCGGAACTCGACCTTGTCGAGGAACACCGGAGCGCCCCAGTAATGGTCGGCCTTTACCAGGGTGATCGACGATCCCTTGGCCCAGTTCTGGAACTTGAACGGGCCGGTGCCGATCGGCTTCTCCTTGTTGGTGTCGGCTGATTTCGGCGACACCATCACCGCGTCGCCCCAGCCCATATTGTAGAGGAAAGATCCTTGCGGGTTCTTCAGCGTGACCTTGACCGTTGCCGGATCGACGATTTCGACCTTGTCGATGGCCGCGAACAGGCCTTTTTGCGCATTTACCGAATTGTCGGCGCGGGCCCGGTCGAGCGAGAATTTCACGTCGTCGGCGCTGAAATCGGCGCCGTCATGGAATTTGACTCCGGTGTGCAGCTTGAAGGTGTAGACCTTGCCGTCATCGGAAATGGTCCAGCTCTCGGCCAGATCCGGCAGCACCTCGCCATTGGGGCCAATCCGGGTCAGGCCCTCGAAGACATTGGCGTAGAGCACTTCCTTGATCGCCGCCGCGGCGCCCGCGGTCGGATCGAGATGCGGAGGTTCGAGCGGAATGCCGATGACCAGGTCGGTCCGGGCCGCAAAGGCCTGACTTCCAGCGGCCAGCGCAAGGACCGCCGCGGCCAGAATGGTTTTCCACAGTCTCATCGTGCAACTCCCCATGCGTTCAGGACACGTGCTCAAACCGGGCGATAGAAGCGTGATTTCGCGCGGGAGTAAATTGCGTTTCGTGCTGTCAGGCAGGATGGCTGGGAATGTTTTTGCCGTGCCAGCCGTGTAGGAGGTCGAAGCTTGTCGCGATGGAGGGTTATTCCGTGGCGGTGCCACGCAGCAGCACGTCGAGCCCGATCGCCATCACCTTGGCCGATTCCACCATGTCCGATATGCCGACCCATTCGTCCGGCCGGTGGGCGAGGTCGAGAATGCCGGGTCCGTAGGCGATGCAGTCATAGATGTGGCCGATGCGGGCAATATGCTTCTGGTCGTAGGTGCCGGGGGATATGACATAGTCGGGCTCGCGGTCGAAGATGGCATGAATGCCTTGCGCCACCGCCTTGACCACCGGCGCGTCGCGCTCGGTCATCAGCGGCAGCACTTCCATCAGGTCGCGTATCTCGTAGTCGAATTTTTTGCGCTCCCGCTTCAGCCGGTCGAGAATGCCGGTCACTTCGCTTTTGACCGTGGCGAGATCCTCCTCGAGCAGGAAGCGGCGGTCGATGGTCAAACGACAGGAATCGGGCACGTTGGGCGAGGGCAGGCCGGGCCGGAAATCCTCGGTCTGGCCGCCATGGATGGAGTTGATGTTCATGGTCGAGCGCCTGGCGCCCTCCGGCACGACCGGCATGCGCGTGATCTTGCGGTCGAGTGCGGGGAACAATTCGTCCTCGAATGCCCTGAGGACGGCGCCCATATGGCGCACCGCATTGTCGCCGAGAAACGGCATCGAGCCGTGCGCGATCTCGCCCTTGGTCTCGATCTCCGCCCACCAGACGCCGCGATGGCCAAGGCAGATGCGGTCCTTGTTCAAGGGCTCGGGGATGATGACGTGGTCGACCCTGGGCTTCGAGAAATAGCCAAGCCCGGCCAGATGGGCGACGCCACCAAAGCCGCCGGACTCCTCGTCGACCGTGCCCGAGATCTCGATGGCGCCGGGAAAGTCGGGAAAGACTTCCATGAAGGCTTCGACGGCGATGATGGAGGCGGCGAGGCCGCCCTTCATGTCGCAGGCGCCTCGGCCATAGACCTTGCCGTCCTTGATGACGCCGGCAAAGGGATCCACCGTCCAGCCTTCGCCGGCCTCGACCACGTCGATATGCGAATTGAAGTGGACGCAGGCGCCCGGTGACCGGCCATCGAAACGAGCAACGACATTGACGCGCGGATAGCGATCGGTGTCGCCGGGCGTGCCTTCGGCGCGGATGAACTCGGTTTCGAAGCCGCGTTTCCTTAGCCGCGCACCAATATAGTCGGCGCATGGCCTGTAGGCTTCGCCGGGTGGATTGATGGTCGGAAAGCGGATCAGGTCGGCGGTCAGCGCCACCAACTCGTCGCGCTTGCTGTCGATTGCCTTGAGGAGTCTCTCGTTCATGCCACGAGTTGAGCAGCGAACCCCACGGTTTTGCAAGCCCGTCGACTAAATCGGTGCAACGTGTCCTGGCGGCAACTATCGCGGGAAATCGTTCAAATTCGCTGCATTGGATTGGCGAATTGGTCAAGGAGTGTGTGCTATCTGTTCACTGCCATTAAAAAGGTGAAAAATAACGTGATGGCGGGCAGGCAAGGGGCAATCAAAGGGGTTTGATCGCATGAAAATGTCGTTCCTTAAGGCAACGGTGCTGGCCGTCGCGCTGTTTGGCGCATCGGTCGCGAGCGAGGCGGCCACGTTGGTGGCGAATATCGACGTGTCGTCGCAGACAATGACGGTCCGCTATGGTGATTCGGTCTATCGGTGGGCCGTGTCGACCGCCCGTCCGGGCTATTTCACGCCACGCGGCACCTACCGGCCGCAGCGCACGGCGCGGATGTGGTATTCGCGCAAGTACGAAATGTCGCCGATGCCTTATTCCGTGTTCTTCCATGGTGGTTATGCCATCCATGGAACAGGCGCCGTCAGGCAACTCGGCCGCCCAGCTTCGCATGGCTGCGTAAGGCTGCATACGGCCAATGCCGCGGCCTTCTATTCGATGGTGCGCGAAGTCGGATTCGGCAATACGCGCATTGTCGTCACGAACTAGAGCGGTTCCTGTTTTGAGAGAATCGTAGGATTCCCAAAGCAGCTGGTTTGTGATTCAAGATGCTGGCTGGATTGGAGGCCAGCATCTGATGACGCGAGCGCTTTCAAACGATCTCCGTGAGCG
>NZ_SRTD01000259.1:0-335 GCF_004792105.1 Mesorhizobium sp. M8A.F.Ca.ET.161.01.1.1
GGATGACGTCGGCGAGCGCCTGCAGCCCCATGCCCGATTTGATCGCCAGCGACACCGCGTTGATCATCTCACCGGCATGACTGGCGACGACGGTCGCGCCCAGAATGGTATCCGATCCCTCCCTGACATGGATTTTGACGAAACCCTCTTCCTCGCCGTCCATGACGGCGCGGGCGACATCGTGCATCAGCACCGTGTAGGTCTTGACCGGAATGCCGTTCTGGCGCGCCGCGGCCGGATAGAGGCCGACATGGGCGATCTCCGGATCGGTATAGGTGCACCACGGGATGACGAGTTCGCTCAGCCGCTTGCGGCCGAGGAACAGTGCGTTCTGG
>NZ_SRTD01000260.1:0-334 GCF_004792105.1 Mesorhizobium sp. M8A.F.Ca.ET.161.01.1.1
CCGGAAATCCGGGAATGGTTCCGTTCCGGCGGACGTGAAAGCGTGCGGGATCATCTCGCTGACATCGTCGGAACGCTGGTGCCTGCCATCGATCTCTCGCGTGTCTCGATGGCCGCCTGTGTCGTCTCCAAAACCGGCAGCGGTTATCCCGCCATCGGTTTCACAGCCTCGCCGCGCATCGCCGTTCTGACCGGTGGTAACGGCATGGCGGCCAAGAGCTCCGATGAGATCGGACGGCTTGGCGCGTTGCTGCTACGAGACGGAGAAATCGCCGACGGTGCTTTCTCGACGGATTTCAAACCCGCATTTCTTTAATCTTGGCCGTCGCTTTTCG
>NZ_SRTD01000261.1:0-334 GCF_004792105.1 Mesorhizobium sp. M8A.F.Ca.ET.161.01.1.1
GAAATACGGCAGGCGCCCGTAAAATGGGTGCCTAAATGGTTACCGTTCTACCCTGCTCTTGCGCGGGACGGTTTGTCGGTGATGTTGGGGCAGATGCTCGTTGTCGCATTGTTTTTCTGCCTGCTGAGCTTTCTAAGCCGAGAAACCCCATCTGGTTCCTGTGAGCGCCGTAAGTCGACAACACTTGCAATTTCGAGCCGCCAAGCTCACATTGATCTGATGATTTGGGTGGAATCGGAGGTACTGGATGACCGATCAACCGGATGTGCAGCAGGCTAAAACCGCTTCACGCGACAGCTCCACCGTTATCGATCTCCGTGAATACAAGAAGAAC
>NZ_SRTD01000262.1:0-334 GCF_004792105.1 Mesorhizobium sp. M8A.F.Ca.ET.161.01.1.1
GGATAATTCGAGGACGTCGCGTTAAGGTACCGAAAAAGACAAACCGTCGTGCGCCGGTTTCTCCTCACTGACGTGACGAGCATAGGGACGAGGGAGGCAAACACGCGACACTCGACGCGTCTCGTCCCTCCTTATGCCGGCAAAGTACCAGCCTTCTTTGCGGCTTCCAGAGAAGCCGCGGCATCCACATAGGCCTCCTGCCGCGCCACGCTCCAGTAGCGCAGCTCATCGAGCGGAATGCTCTTGCCTGTCATGGCGCAGATGACATGCGAGCCGGTCTGGACGATGCGGAAGTCACCGTCGAGATATTCGATGACGGCGAGGCGATTGCCGC
>NZ_SRTD01000263.1:0-333 GCF_004792105.1 Mesorhizobium sp. M8A.F.Ca.ET.161.01.1.1
CTTCGGACGTGCTGCAGTACATCTGGGGCAAGCTGCTGGGCCGGCACCTGATCGCACCGAAGCTGTCGCCGTCGAAGACGGTGGAAGGCTTCGTGGGCGGCGTGCTGAGCGCCAGCGCGCTGGGCGCGGCGTTGTGGTGGATCACCCCGTTCACCCCGCTGCAGGCGTTCGGCCTGTCGCTGCTGATCAACCTGATGGGGTTCTGGGGCGGCCTGGTGATGTCGGCGATCAAGCGCGATCGCGGCATCAAGGACTGGGGGCACATGATCGAGGGCCATGGCGGCATGCTCGACCGGCTGGATTCGGTGTGCTTCGCCGCGCCGGTGTTCTTCC
>NZ_SRTD01000264.1:0-333 GCF_004792105.1 Mesorhizobium sp. M8A.F.Ca.ET.161.01.1.1
TTTTTATTATCTTGTAAGGCAGCCCGCGCGAACGCGCATGCCGTTCCAGCGTGAAATAGACGCGGTCGGCAGACAAATAGGGTTCGTTGACGCCGACGGTCACGCCGGCAAGCCGCTGCAGCGCTCCGATCAGCGGCGCCGCCAGGCGACGATCCTCATCATGGATGATGCCGATGTGCCAGGGCCGGTTGCGGCCCTTGTAGACCGGCGTGAAGGAATGCACCGACACCAGCCGGGTCTCCTGCCCGCGCGCCAGCCTGTCCTCGACAATGCGCTCGATGGCGGCATGGAAGGGCTGCCATGACAGGGCGATCCGTTCGGCGCGCTGTTTGT
>NZ_SRTD01000265.1:0-332 GCF_004792105.1 Mesorhizobium sp. M8A.F.Ca.ET.161.01.1.1
CGGCCGCCCGCGCCTGTCGGTTCATCGCTCGTCGAAGAACATCTACGCCCAGATCATCGATGACGTTGCTGGCAAGACGCTTGCGTCTGCCTCCACGCTCGAAGCCGATCTGCGCGGCTCGCTCAAGACTGGCGCCGACGTTGCAGCAGCAGCTGTTGTCGGCAAGCTGGTTGCCGAGCGCGGCGTCAAGGCTGGCGTCAAGGATGTTGTATTCGACCGTGGCGCGTTCATCTATCACGGCCGTATCAAGGCTCTGGCAGATGCAGCCCGCGAAAGCGGCCTGAACTTCTGATTTTTTTCCGCCCGGATATCGATCCGGGCGGAATTTCACC
>NZ_SRTD01000266.1:0-332 GCF_004792105.1 Mesorhizobium sp. M8A.F.Ca.ET.161.01.1.1
TCCATTGCCCCAAGCGCTTCCTTAGCCTCGCGTATGTCGTGGAAACACTGCCACTTCGAGACCTTAGCGTCATGATCTACTATCTTCACCGAAACCTGGCGTGAAATCAGCCCAAGCGTCATCGGCCGCCGCCCAAAGGGCGTCGTTACACATGTGCTGTCCATGTCTTTCACCTTTCACAAGGCAAAAGAAAATCGCTCACCGAAAAATTCGATGCCAAGACTCTTGACTATGATTCGCGGAAATGAGATTCTTCGGGTGCTTAAATCAAAGAAAGGCTTCCGCGCGGCAACGTTCGGGGGCTTTTTTCTTTTGTGATGCGTCTCCTGTTA
>NZ_SRTD01000267.1:0-331 GCF_004792105.1 Mesorhizobium sp. M8A.F.Ca.ET.161.01.1.1
AAGGAGGTGCATCCGCTGTGGGGGCCAAAGAAGATCGTGGCGCGTCTCAAGCGCACGGCTCCCGAGCTGGTTTGGCCGTCGGCCTCGACGGTGGGCGCGATCCTTGCACGGCATGGGCTTGTCGGCGTCCGCAAGCGGCCACGTCTGCGAGCCTGTGGCAACGGACCGTGGCCGGAGCCGCAAGGGCCGAATGCGGTGTGGACTGGCGATCACAAGGGGTGGTTCCGGACTGCCGACGGGTGGCGCTGCGATCCGTTGACGGTGATGGATGCCTCGAGCCGCTACCTTCTGGCGCTCGAAGCGACGGGTTCGACGGCGGACGCCGAGGCCT
>NZ_SRTD01000268.1:0-331 GCF_004792105.1 Mesorhizobium sp. M8A.F.Ca.ET.161.01.1.1
ATCGGCCCTCTTCTCGTTGGCCTCGACAAGTCGGTGCAGATAACCTCGATGGGGGCCAAGGACAGCGATATCGTCAACATGGCAGCAATCGCGGCCTATAATGCCGGACGATAATTGAAAGGCAGTGCGGCTTGCTTCTCGCCTCTTGGTTGAAACAAGCCGCACACCACTAAAACCTAAAGAACAAGATTCTACGATTTTAAATTATTAGGATATTTTTTCTGCCTGACAACATTATTGGAACTCGTTTCTATTCATAGTATTTTTTGCGCAATGCCAATTCTCGCTCTCTGCAAGTCCGTCATGTAGGTTCCAGCCACAAGCAAAAGGA
>NZ_SRTD01000026.1:0-54860 GCF_004792105.1 Mesorhizobium sp. M8A.F.Ca.ET.161.01.1.1
CCGAAAGATTATGACCATCCTCAGCGCCATGCTTCGACACAACCAACCCTGGTATCCAGACAAAGCCTGAAAACACAGTTGCTCATCCGTCGCCTTCGGCGACACCTTCTCCCACAAGGGGAGAAGGAAGAAGCGTCTGGGCGATCGTCGATTCGACGGCAAGCGCGTTGCCCAGCGCATGGCCGGCGGCCGTGTTGTCGAAGATGCCCCAGACCTCGGCACCGAAAGCCGCCGCCGCCTCCATTTGCCGGCCAAATCTGGCGAGGCTATCGGCATCGTAGTCGGAGTAATAGGCGCGCGGCGCGCCGTGCCAGCGGAAATAGGCGAGGCCGGGCCAGCCTGCCGGCGCCGCAGCAGATGGCACCGGAGCGGGGTCGGCGGCGACACGCGCGATCCGGCGATCGGCCAGAAGCGCTTCAGCGTCGGCTTCGAACCAGCTGGGATGGCGCGGTTCGCAAACCAGCCTTGCTTGGGTTCGCTTGCCGACCATGTCGAAGAAACCGCTCGCGACATCCGGCTCGAAGGATAGGCTCGGAGGCAGCTGCACCAGAAGCACGCTCAGCTTTGCGCCGAGACCTTCGGCCTGCAGGAGAAAGCTCTCAAGGAGGTCGTCGCAGCCGGCGAGGCGGTGCTCATGGGTGATGGCCTTCGGCAGCTTGACGGCGAAGCGGAAGTGCTCCGGCACGGCGCGTGCCCAGCGCTCATAGGTCTCGCGGCGGTGCGGCTTGTAGAAGGATGTATTGATCTCGGCGACCGGAAAGTGCCGGGAATAGCGTTCGAGATGCGAACCGGGTTGTGGGAAGTCTTGGCCGTATCGTGTCGGAACGCCCCAACCGGCCGTGCCTATGAAACATGCCTGTTTTCCCATGTATGGGATGTGGGCCGGATGAGGTGTGGGTCAAGGCGGAGAGAGGCTACGCAAAGCAACGGCCCGCCGCTCACGCCGCGGCCAGTCTTCCAGCCTCGACATGTGCCTGCAGCCAGGCAAGCACCCGCGCCCAGCCCTCTGCATGTTCCGCCGCCGCTTCGTGCAGCCCGGCAAAACCGCCATGGCAGATGGTAAGGCGCGTGCCCCTGGCAACCGGCTGCAGCAGCCAGGCTACCGTGGTTTGCCGTCGGCCAAGCGCGGGATGGTCCCATGCATAGGCCCGCGTCTGGACGATCCGGCGCGGCGCCTCGATCTCGAGGAATTCGCCGCTGGCCGGCAGGTCCGTGCCGTCGGCCGTTCGGACAATAGCGGTCCAATGGCCGCCGACGCGCAGGTCGGCTGACCAGTCGACCATCCGTTCGGTGTCGGCCGACCCCCACCATTGCCCGATTTCCTCGCCGACCAGTGCCTCGAAGATGCGTTCCGGAGGCGCTTCGATCTCGGCCGATGCCATGACGGTGTCGCCATTGGTCATGCTCCGTACCCTGGGAGCGTGGATCATGGATGCCTCCACATCAAATTTGTTTCGTCGACGAAACGAGCCTTCAACCCTTTGATGGCGGACGCTCGAAGCCCTTGCCGGTCTCGAGCAGGCTCTTCAGGCTGGCCAGCACCAGCGGCCACCCCTTGGCGACGTTGCCGATCAGCCTGTGCGGCCCGTCCGCTTCATGGGTTACGGCAAGCTTCATCAGCTCGCCGTCCGGCTCGAAGGTGAAGGTGCAGCGCGTGTAGCCGTCTTCCCTGATCTCGGGCATCCATTCATTGCGCCATTTGATGACCAGGCGCCGCGGCGGATCGATCTCGAGGATCTCGCCGCTGTCGGCGACCCGCCCGTCGGGGAAGATCAGCTTCCAGCTGGAGCCCACCTTCCATTCGCTCTCCTGATAGGAGCAGAGGAAGAACTGCCGGTTGAACTCCGGGTCGGTCAACGCTTCCCAGAGCTTTTCGGCCGTGGTGCGAATATAGGTCACATAAACGAAGCTGTTGCTCATCAGTCTTCCCTTTCGAGGCGTTTCTTCAGGTCGCTGAGGGCAGTCAGCCGCCCCCGCTCGAATTTGCCAATCCAGCGGTCGGCGATCTCGTTGATCGGAACCGGGTTGAGGTAGTGCTCCTTCTCTCGACCCCGGCGGATGGTGGCGACGAGGTTTGCTTCCTCCAGGATCACCAGGTGCTTGGTCACCGCCTGGCGGGTCATGGCCATCTCGGCGCACAGCGCATTCAGCGTCTGCCCATTCCTGGCATGGAGGCTGTCCAGCAATTGCCGGCGTGTCGGGTCCGCCAGGGCGCGAAAGACTGCATCCATGCTCATTGCTCTAATATGCAACCATTTGGTTGCATGTCAAGCGGCAAGATCGCACGCCGTTGGCGACCGGATAGATCGCGGCAGATAAAGAATCAGCGCTTGCGGGAGATCCAGAAGGCGTCCGGCATGCGCTTCATGCCGATGCGTTCGTAGAAGCCGACGGCATCGGGCATCGAAATCAGGCTGATGGCGACCGACGTCCGAGCTGCCGGGCCACCTCGTCCATCAGGCCCTTGCCGATGCCAAGTCCCTGCGCCTTGGCCGATACGGCGAGGTCGGAGATGTAGCAGACCCAGGAAAAGTCGGTCAGGCAGCGGGCAACGCCAATCAGCGGCTTGCCTTCCATGTCGAGACGGGCGGTCACGATCAAATCGGCGCCCTCCAGCATCGCCTTCAGTCTGGCCTCGTCATCGACGGGCCTGACTTCGCCGAGGCCGGATTCGGCCAGCACGCGGCGGAACTGCGCGGTATCGAGGGATGCTTCGCGGGCGTAGAGGACGTGGGAGTTTTCTGCCATCACAGCCAGAGTGCACCATCGGGCGGTGAATTCGAAGCCGTTTCGTCGGCACCCTGGCGCCGGCGCGCACGAACAGCTGCCTTTTATTTGCCCGCGGCTTTGTGTAAACCGGGCTCCAGAAAATCCCCCGCAACGAAAACACGGGCCAAAGCCATGGAAAAATTCACCAAGCTCACCGGCGTCGCCGCCCCCATGCCGATCGTCAATGTCGACACCGACATGATCATCCCGAAGGATTATCTCAAGACGATCAAGCGTACAGGGCTTGGCACCGGCCTGTTTGCCGAGATGCGCTACAAGGACGACGGTTCGGAAAATCCGGACTTCGTGCTCAACAAGCCGGCCTACCGCAAGGCGCAGATCCTGGTCGCCGGCGACAATTTCGGCTGCGGCTCGAGCCGGGAGCACGCGCCATGGGCGCTGCTCGATTTCGGCATACGCTGCGTCATCTCGACCTCGTTCGCCGACATCTTCTACAACAACTGCTTCAAGAACGGCGTGCTGCCGATCACCGTCAGCCCCGAGGACCTGGAGAAGCTGATGGACGACGCCTCGCGCGGCTCCAACGCAACTCTGTCGGTCGATCTCGAAGCCAAGGAAATCCGTGGCCCGGACGGCGGCGTCGTGACCTTCGATCTCGACGACTTCAAGCGGCATTGCATGCTCAACGGGCTCGACGACATCGGCCTGACCATGGAAAAGGCCGGCGCCATCGCCTCGTTCGAGAAGAAGAACGCCGAACTGCGCCCCTGGGCCTGAGCAGCCGATAGGCCCGGCCTTTCCTGCCGGGCGGCGACTGAGGGAGGGACAGTCATGAGACACCAGCTTCTGGCCGGCGCCTGCGGGGTGGCCTTGTTGTTGGCACCCACCGCGTTTGCGCAAACCCAGACACAGACGCCCGCCGCGGAGCAGGCGCCGGCGGCCGAAAAGCCAGCCACCGACGAGGACACGGGAACGAACGCTGCCGACGCTTCCGAGGACGACAAGCAGGCGCCGATCCCGTTCGAAGGCGGCCAACTCACCATCACGCAGCCGGAGCAGGACGGCGAGAAGGTGCTGTCCTATGACGGCAAACAGCTGGCCAGCAACTATGACGTCTTTTTCGACAAGATCGTCAAGATCGGCGACGTCAATGTGGCGCTGGTCGATGTCGGCGATGGCGGCAACCAGTGCGGCCCGGCCAAGGTGATCGTCTGGAAGCCGGAGGGCGGCGCCATCCAGAGCATCACGGTCGAGCAGGACGAGTGCGGCGCGCCGCCCTCGGCGGTGTCCGACAACGCCATCTATTTCGTGCCGTATCTTTTGCCCGGCGATGAAAAGCCGGCTTTGCAATGGTCGCCAGCGAGCGGACTGACCATTTCGGGCAATCTGGCCTACATGCCGGAGCCCGGCACGGACTGGAAGGATATCGACCCGTCGAAATACGACAACATCATCGACGCCTTCCACAATGAGGCCGTCTACAAGGAAGCCCAGAAACTGCTCGGCAAGGACATGCCCGACATGGCGACCAGCCTGCTGGTCGGCGGCGGCACGGAAAAGACCGCATCGGGCGCCTTCTATGCCAGCGGCTGCGTACCGCATGATTGCGGCGGCAATGACGGCTTCATGGCGGTTGACCCGGCCAAGCACCAGCTCTACTTCGCCCGTCGCGGCGACAATGGCCAACCGAACGCCTGGCCGCCGGTGGCGACATGGCCGGCCGATGTGAAGAAAGCGCTGGACAAGGCGCTGGGGTCGGCGAACTAACCGGGGCATTTCCGGCGAAAACACGGCGCACTCCAGTCTCTGTCCCTTTGTTTCACGCAGCAGGCGAATCAGACGCCAAGCCGATCAAGCAGGTCAAATTCGCACCACATGCGGCCACCGCGGATGCCGACGCGCGGGACCGCGGTTTATACGCCGTTCTTTCCTTTGAGCGCCGCCGGTCACCGGCACGGAGATCAAGGATGGCCTTCTGCCCAACCAGACTCAACGGCGATATTCGCTGGGACAAATGGAACCAGATCGGCCGCGCGGCGTCATAGAAGCAGCTTCGCGCGGCAGTGCCTGGAGTAACATTGATGGTCAGTCTCGGTCTTCTGGCGCTTGTTTTGTTCGCCTTCGCGGCTGGCGCCACAGAGGCGGCAAAGCTGGACGCAGCCACCGTCAACAATGCTCAATTTGGCGACGCCGCAACGAAGGGCGTCGATGCGACCGTGCTGAAGGCACAGATCCTTTTGGATCGCGCGCGGTTCTCGCCGGGCCTCATTGACGGCCACCAGGCGGAGAACTTCACCAAGGCGGTGCGGGCATTTCAAGCGGCCAACGCTCTGCCCGCCGATGGCAAGCTCAACCGGGAGACCTGGGACAAGCTGGTAGCAACCTCGCAAGGCGGCACGGTTCTTGTGAACTACGAGCTGACGCGCAAGGACGTGCGTGGACCGTTTACCAAGCGCATTCCGGCCAGCATGGAAAGAATGGCTCACCTGCGCAGGCTCGGCTATCGCAGTTCGCTGGAACGGATCGCAGAGCGCTTCCACATCAGCGAACAATTGCTGCGAAGGCTCAACCCGGGCATCAGCTTCAGGACGGCGGGCGCAAAGTTGCTGGTGCCGGCTATCGCCCGAGACGATCCCGCCTCAGCCGTTGCCAGCCTCGAAGTCGACAAGGCCGCGCGCGAAGTTCGCGTTCTCGACGATTCCGGCAAAGTGGTTTCGGTCTACCCCGCCTCGATTGGAAGCGAAGAGAAGCCGGCGCCGAGCGGTGAGGCACAAGTCACACGCGTGGTCCACAAACCCACCTATCACTATGATCCCCACTTCGCCTTCAAGGGGGTGAGAACCAAAAGGCCCTTCACCATCGCTGCCGGACCCAACAATCCTGTCGGATCGGTCTGGATCGATCTGTCCATTGAAAGTTACGGGATTCACGGTACGCCCGAACCAGGCAAGATCGGGAAGACCTT
This sequence comes from Mesorhizobium sp. M8A.F.Ca.ET.161.01.1.1, assembly GCF_004792105.1. Classification (NCBI taxonomy): domain Bacteria; kingdom Pseudomonadati; phylum Pseudomonadota; class Alphaproteobacteria; order Hyphomicrobiales; family Phyllobacteriaceae; genus Mesorhizobium; species Mesorhizobium sp. M8A.F.Ca.ET.161.01.1.1. Next base: position 5,696 of record NZ_SRTD01000026.1, read on the forward strand.
CTCGCATGGTTGCATCAGGTTGACCAATTGGGATGCCGAAGATCTCGCCCTTGAGGTGCACAAAGGCACAAGGGTTGTCTTCACTGGAGAAACGGCTGGATCGGCCAAGGACCAACCCGGCTGACGCATGGCGGGCAATGCAGACCTCTGGGCCGGTGCCGGATAGGCGTCGTGGAATGCCGGATCATAGAGGCCGGCGTCGCCCGGCGTGCGCGCGATCGCGCGGCACGTCGACGCCACAGATACTGCACTGCCGATCCATTCGTATGGCCCATGGCAGGATCGGCGTTTTCGCCACAGAATGGTTGCAATCATGGCGAGGCTCCTCATGCGCAAACTCATCTCCACCGGCTCACCCTTCGAAAAGACCGCCGGCTATTCGCGTGCCGTGGTGCAGGGCGACTGGTGCTTCGTGTCCGGGACGACCGGCTATGATTATGCGACCATGACGATGCCGGAAACGGTCGAGGCGCAGACGCGTAACTGCCTGGCGACGATCGGCAAGGCGCTCGGGGATGGCGGCTTCGAAATGGCGGATGTGGTGCGGGCGCATTACTACATCACCGACCAGGCCTTCGTGGATGTCGTCTTCCCGATCCTCGGCGAGACGTTCGGCGACATCAGGCCGGCGGCGACGATGATCGTCTGCCAGCTGAACAAACCGGAAATGAAGATCGAGATCGAGGTGACGGCGCTGCGGCGTACGGCCTGAGGGGACCAAGGCGATGAAGGTCCGGCGCGTCGTGGCCAATATCGAGACACGGGACGCTGCGGCGGCCAGCCGTTTCTACCACGATGTGCTCGGCCTCGATCTGCTCATGGACCAGGGCTGGATCGCCACCTACGGCTCCGGGGAGACGATGCAGGTGCAGGTCAGCTTCATGGCGCAAGGCGGGTCCGGCACGCCGGTGCCGGACCTGTCGATCGAAGTCGACGATGTCGATGCGGCGCTCGAAGCGATGCAGGCCGCCGGTTTCGCCATCGAATATGGGCCTGCCGACGAACCCTGGGGCGTGCGGCGCTTCTATGTGCGCGATCCCCTCGGCCGGCTGGTCAACATTCTCTCGCATCGGTGATGGCATCTTCCATGGGGCAGTAACTTGGGCATCCCGGCGGGGCAGCGCCCCCCTCTGCCCTGCCGGGCATCTCCCCCACGAGGGGGGAGATCGGCAGCTTTGCTAACGGCGCTATCTGTAAACGCCTGACATTTGCGAAGGCCGATATGATAGCCAATGTCCCCCCTCGTGGGGGAGATGTCCGGCAGGACAGAGGGGGGGCGCGAAGGATCGCCGATGGTGCCCTTGTTCGCATCGCGGCGTTCTCCCTCCCGTTACGGCTTGCGCTGCAACCACTTGGCGTTTAGCAAGGCCGCGGTTCAAATCTTTCTGGGACGGTTTTCTCCATGGCAACGAAGCATCTTTTCCTGCTCCCCGGCGACGGCATCGGCCCCGAGGCCATGGCCGAGGTCAAGAAGCTGATCGCGGCGATGAACGAAAAGCTCGGCAGCGGCTTCGTCACCGATGAGGGCCTTGTCGGCGGCTGTGCCTACGATGCGCATGGCGCGGCGATCTCCGATGCCGACATGGAAAAGGCGATGGCGGCGGACGCGGTGCTGTTCGGTGCCGTCGGCGGGCCGAAGTGGGATGCGGTGCCTTACGAGGTGCGCCCCGAGGCCGGGCTCTTGCGCCTGCGCAAGGACATGGAGCTGTTCGCCAATCTCAGGCCCGCAATCTGCTATCCGGCGCTGGCGGCATCTTCCTCGTTGAAGCAGGAAGTGGTCGAAGGCCTCGACATCCTCATCGTGCGCGAGCTGACCGGCGGCGTCTATTTCGGCGAGCCCAAGCAGATCATCGATCTCGGCAACGGCCAGAAGCGCGGCATCGACACGCAGGTCTACGACACGTTCGAGATCGAGCGCATTTCGGGCGTCGCTTTCGAGCTGGCGCGGACCCGCAAGAACCACGTCACCTCAATGGAAAAGCGCAACGTCATGAAGTCTGGCGTGCTGTGGAACGAAGTCGTCACCCAGACCCACAAGGCGCGCTATTCCGACGTCAAGCTCGACCATATGCTGGCGGACGCCGGCGGCATGCAGCTGGTGCGCTGGCCAAAGCAGTTCGATGTCATCGTCACCGACAATCTGTTCGGCGACATGCTGTCCGACATCGCCGCCATGCTGACCGGCTCGATCGGCATGCTGCCGTCGGCTTCGCTCGGCGCGCCTGATGCCAAGACCAAGAAGCGCAAGGCGCTGTACGAGCCGGTGCACGGCTCGGCGCCCGACATTGCCGGCAAGGGCATCGCCAACCCGATCGCCATGATCGCCTCCTTCGCCATGTGCCTGCGCTATTCCTTCGGCATGGTCGATGAAGCCGACAAGCTCGAAGCTTCAATCGCCGCCGTGCTCGACCAGGGCCTGCGCACCAAGGATATCTTCTCGCCCGGCATGACCGAGGTCGGTACGGTCGCGATGGGCGACGCGATTATCGCCAAGTTCCTGGCGTAACGCTCGTTCGGCCTCAGCGGATCTCGCCGGCAAGCTGACGCAGCATGCCGACGAGCTGGGCCTCGTCCACCGGTTCGAAAAACGCCGCGTCGGCGGCCTCGACGGCGACAATGGCGCGCTGTGCGGCGGCGGCCCCGGCTGATGTGACGCGGATGACCTTGGCCCGGGAATCCCGGGGATCGGCCTCGCGTGCGATCAATCCCTTGGCTTCCAGCCGGGCGACGACATCCGACGTCATCTTCACCTCGGTGCCGGCCTGGGCGGCGAGTTGCACCTGGTTGGGGGCCTCGCCATCGCGGCCGAGCCACATCGCCGATGCCAGCAGCACGAACTGGACATGGGTCAGGTCGAGGGGGGCGAGTGCCGCCGTCATGACGCGCTGCCAGCGCATGCTGGTTCGCCAGAGCAGCAACCCGGGGCTCTCCGAAGGTCCGCTGAAGCGGGTGTTCAAATCCTGACCGTCAGCCATTTTTCGCCAACGCCTCCGCTTGCTCGAACAGCCTGGCCATCGAGACGTCGAAATCGCCACTGATCTGCGGCCCGAGTTCCGGGCCGACCTCGGCGGCCGAAGGGCCCGAGATATCGAGCCGGTGCGTCACCTGCGTGCCGCCTTCGACCGGCACCAGCGTGTGCCGGAACAGCAGCGTCGTGTCGCCGAACGAGGTTTCGTCGGCATAGGTCACGTTGTCGACGAGATCGACGATGACCGATTCGAACGTGTCCTGACCGACCGGTGTCACCGAGACGCGAGTGCCCTTGGCGAACGGCCCGTGCAGCACGAAGGTGTCGGAGCCCTCATAGGTCAGGCGGCCTTCATGCAATGCCTTGAGCGCGTTCCAGATGGCTTGCGCCGGAAGCGGGGAAGTCGCGGTGTATTCGTTGGTCCACATCGTCTTGCTCCATCCGTTTTGCCTGATCGATCATTCGATCCGTGCACAGACTATCTGTGCACGGACTAAATGGCAAGAAAAATCTTCCGCCGTGATGACCTCCGGCCCACCGGTGGGATCCTGGAGCGACTTAATCCTCCGCAATATGCACGCTGGGCTAGATTCTGACCCCCGCCGGTACCGGTCCCCACTGGTTTTCCCGCGCCTGGGTCGGGATCAGCGCGAAGACCAGGATGATCAGGCTGCCGATGCTCGGAATGAGGATCAGCAGATAGAGCCAGCCCGACAGGCCGATGTCGTGCAGCCGCCGTACGGTCATGCCGAGGCCGGGCAGGAACGTCGCCAGCAGGAAGGTGCCGCACAGGCCGACCGTGACCGCCGCCGAGACGTCGGAGTCGAAATTGCCCATTTCGATATCGGTGAAGATGCCGATGCCGAAGATGATCAGCAGGCAGACCACCCAGAACAGGCAGTAGCCCCAATATTCCTTGCGACGGGCGCGGCCGGCGAAGTTGAAGTAGTTCTGCGTCAGTCCACGCCAGAAATAGCCCCAGAGATCACTGGGTTCGGTTGGCTCGGACATCCGGCCGAAATGCTGCGCGTGCGATGCGGCGGCCGCGGGTGCGGGGCCAGCTTGAGCCGGTGCGGTGCCTGTGGCGGCGTCGGTGGCCGGGTTTGCGGCCTGGGCGGCGATCGAGAAAACGTCGCGCGCCTGACCACCGCCTGCCTGGAACTCGACCACCGTGCCTTTGGGCATGGGGGTCTGCCGGCGCAGGTTCTCGCGGGCGAAGGTGTAGCGGCTGCCGTCGGCTCCGGTGATGAAGCCGAAGCCCTGATCCTCGTCATAGTGGAGCACTTCGCCGCGCATCGCCCACCCCCTTGTCGCCACGTCCCTGCCAAGATGTGGCACAGGGCCGAGCCGATGGGCAAGCCGCCCGTGGCTACCGCCTTCGCGGCAAATGAAGCATAAGACATCGAGTGCAACCGTTTTGGCCAAGGCAGACAATGACAGTCGAACGTTCCGATGCCGGCGCGATGACCGCGGATGGCGAGGTGACCATGCCACCGGGACGGGTCTCTCTGGCCATCGACGCCACCGGGCTGATGTTCTGGCCGGCCGGCAAGGGCCTGGCGGGCATTCCGCGCGTGGAGAGCTTTCTCGTCAACGCGGCGCTGGCGGATCCCGATCCTTGTGTGGAGGTGGTGGCGTTCAGGCCGAACGAGGGCAAGTTTCGGCCGCTTGCCCCCTATGAACTGGATCACGTCGCGGCTGGCCGGATTTCCCCGCACCGCCTCAAACGGTGGCCGGGAAGACGCACGGCCCTGTCGCAGGCTTTGGCTGCGGTGAGGCAGCAGCCATGGAACAAGCGCGAGACGGACCGTCATCTTGCCAAGACGGTGACGAACGGCCGCAAAGGGGTCGCCTACCAGGCGACGCGGCTGCTGATCCGCGCCTATCGTCTGTATCAGCGAGCACGGATCCGGTTGGGCGCGGAGCCCGATGCACCGGGCCAGAGCGCCGAGGCGGAGCCGGGCCTCGTGCTGATCAGCCATCATGTCCTGACCCAGCAAGACCGGTCCGCGGTTGCAAGCGCCGCAGGCAAGCTTGCCTTGCTTTGCCACGATCTCATCCCGGCGCTGCGCCCGGACCTGGTCGGTTCGGGCATCGGCGAAACCCGTTTCGGCTCTTATCTCGAGCAGTTGGTGCGCAGCGGCGCGCCGGCGTTCTGCGCTTCCGAAGAGGTTGGCGCGACGCTGACCGATCACATGCGCAAGGCCGGCGTCGCCGCGCCGGTGGTGTACCGGTTTCCGATGCCTTCGATCTTGCACGAAACCGCTTCGCGCATGGGCGCGACCTCGCGCATCGAGACCGGCGAACCGTTCGTCATCTATTGTTCGACCATCGAAGTGCGCAAGAACCACATCCTGCTGGCCCGGATCTGGCAGCAGGCACTGGAAGAAGGCGTAAAACTGCCGCGGCTTGTCTGCGCCGGGCGCTGGGGCTGGATGATCGAGCCGCTGCGCGCCTATCTCGCGGCGCATCCCGAGCTGCTCCAGTCGGTCACGTTCACCGGGCTGGTCAGCGACGAGGATCTCATCGGCTATTATCGCAGCGCTGCTTTCGGCGTCTTTCCCTCGCACATAGAGGGCTGGGGCTACGGCGCTTCGGAATGCCTCGATTTCGGCGTTCCGGTCATCGTCTCGACCGCGCCGTCGCTGATCGAGGCGACCGGCGGAATGATGCCGGCGATCGACCCCGACGACCAGGCCGGCTGGTACGCTGCGATCCGCAAAATGGCGGAAGACCATGCCTGGCGATCCGCGCTGTCAGGGCGCATCGCCCAAAACCACCGGCCGGCGCCGGCATCGGCAAGCTGGGCCGCCATCAAGGCCGGCCTGAAGGAGAGCGCGGCCCGCCAGCATTCCGAGACTGCCGCACCCTGACGCGAAATCAGCGGCCCCGCCATCGCGTCGGTCTTACGACGGTCGCTTCTTCGTCTTCTTGTGCTTCGGCGCGCCGGTATTTTCGAATTTCGGCTTGTTGGGTTTTTTCGCCCACGGCTTTGCCTCATGCGCGGCGGCCGGGCGCTGGTCGACCGAGGCCGGAGCACGCTTGTCGAATTTGCGCTTCGGCGCGTTCGGATCGAACGGCGCCTTGCCGCGATGCGGCTTCTTGTCCGGGCTCGGCGGCTGATAGCCGGCCCGCGACAGGTCCGGCGTGCCGTCCAGCCGCTTCACCAGGATGGTGCCCTGCAATTTGCGGTCGGGGCCGATTGCCGCCACGAACCGGTCCGCCCAGTCGGCGGCGATCTGCACGAACGTCTCTTCCGGCTGCATCTTGATGGCGCCGATCTCGCGCTTCGAGATGCTGCCCGCACGGCACAGCATCGGGATCAGCCAGCGCGGCTCGGCATTCTGCCGGCGCCCCACCGAGAGCGAGAACCAGACGCTGGCGCCGAAATCGTCCCGGCGGCTGGGCGCCTCGTCGCGGTGCGCGAACTTCTCGCCCGCCAGTCTTTCGCGCGAAGGTGTGAACGGCGCGACGTCCATGAGGTCCTCGGGCGCCGAGCGGCTGGAGCGGCACTGGCGCACGAAGGCGGCCGCCACCTGTTCGGCACCGTGCCTGGCGAGCAGCGCGTCGATGAATGCACGCTCGTCATCCTTCACCGGTTCGTCGAAAGCCGGATCGGCAAGGATGCGCTCGTCGTCGCGCCGCATCACGTCGTCGGCCGAGGGCGGGCTCGCCCATGTCGCCGTCAGCTTGGCGCTTTGCAGCAGCCGCTCGGTGCGCCTGCGGGCGCTGCCCGGCACAATCAGTGCGCTGACGCCCTTGCGCCCGGCACGCCCGGTGCGGCCGCTGCGGTGCAGGAGCGTTTCCGGATTGGTCGGCAGGTCGGCGTGAATCACCAGCTCGAGGTTGGGCAGGTCGATGCCGCGCGCCGCGACATCAGTGGCGATGCAGACTTTGGCGCGGCCGTCGCGCATCGCCTGCAGCGCGTGGCTGCGTTCGTTCTGGCTGAGCTCGCCCGAAAGCGCCACGACCGAAAAATTGCGGTTGTTGAAGCGCGCGGTCAGATGGTTGACGGCGGCGCGGGTGTTGCAGAACACCAGCGCGTTCTTGGCCTCGTAGAAGCGCAGAACGTTGATGATGGCGTTCTCGCGGTCGGCCTGGGCGACATTCAGCGCCCGGTACTCGATGTCGAGATGCTGCTTTTCCTCGCCGGCGGCCGAGATGCGTACGGCATCGCGCTGATAGCCCTGGGCGAGCGTGGCGATGGAGCGCGGCACGGTGGCCGAGAACATCAGCGTGCGACGGTCGGCCGGCGCGGCGTCGAGGATGAATTCGAGGTCTTCGCGAAAGCCAAGATCGAGCATCTCGTCGGCCTCGTCGAGAACCACGGCCTTGAGCGTCGACATGTCGAGCGAATTGCGGGTGATGTGGTCGCGCAGCCTGCCGGGCGTACCGACGACGATATGGGCGCCGCGCTCCAGCGCGCGCCGTTCGGTGCGCATGTCCATGCCGCCGACGCAGGACGCCACCGTGGCGCCGGTCGGCTCGTAGAGCCATTCGAGCTCGCGCGTCACCTGCAGCGCCAGCTCGCGCGTCGGCGCCACCGCCAATGCCAGCGGCGCCGCGGCCGGGCCGAACCGTTCCGCGCCGTCGAGCAGCGTCGGCGCCATGGCAAGGCCGAAGGCCACGGTCTTGCCCGAGCCGGTCTGGGCCGACACCAGCGCGTCGGCCTGGCCGAGTTCCAGTACCGCCTTCTGCACCGGCGTCAGGTCGGAATAGCCGCGTTTTTCCAGCGCTTGGGCCAGCGCGGGAACAATACCATCGAAGTTGGACATCTCGTTCTTTCGGAATTCAGGGTTCTGCGCTCATCATGGAGCACATGACGGGGCTGGCGCCGCGCCAGCCGAACAATCTTGGCCGTTCGTACTTCCTGCCGCCCTTCTTGTACAGGGTGCTGCGTAGCACGGCGATTGGCGAAACCGCTGGAGGGAGCGCCCCTCTCCCCGTCACTATACGGGGAGAGGATGCCGGCAGGCAGGTGAGGGGCGGCGCGAATGCTGATAGGTAAGGCGAGGAGGCTCACTCCGGACGAGCTATCTGCCAACGTCAGCGCCGCCCCTCATCCTCCCTTCGGGCACCTTCTCCCCGTATAGTGACGGGGAGAAGGAAGGGCGCCCCAATTGACTCTTTATCGAAACCGCGTAAAAGCCCGCTTCGAACGGGATCGTTTTCGATGCGCGGCCTTTTGATGGCTCATCTTGCATTCGATGCCCCCAGCCTCAATGCGAACCATTGGGCCGGGCGTGTCGGCGCGTCCGCTCGTTCCAGCAAAACCATGGCCAAAAAAACCACCACCAAAACGGTGTGATTCCCTTGGCCTAACCACCCTCTCCCGGGTCCGGCCCGGGGGACGGAACCCGCACTTGGCCGGCGGGTTTTCTCCAAAAACCAAGCGGAGAGGGACAGGAGATTTCTATGAGTTTCAAGGTTGCAGTCGTCGGCGCCACGGGCAATGTGGGCCGGGAAATGCTCAACATACTGGAAGAGCGCGGCTTTCCGGTCAGCGAAGTCGTGGCGCTGGCCTCGCGGCGAAGCATGGGCACGGAAGTGTCGTTCGGTGACCGCACGCTGAAGGTCAGGCCGCTCGACCAGTATGATTTTTCCGACACGGACATCTGTATCATGTCGGCCGGCGGCAATGTCTCCAAGGAATGGTCGCCGAAGATCGGCAAGCAGGGCTGCGTCGTCATCGATAATTCGTCGGCCTTCCGCTACGACCAGGACGTGCCGCTGATCGTGCCGGAAGTGAATCCGGACGCGATCTCGCTGTTCACGCGCAAGAACATCATCGCCAACCCGAACTGCTCGACGGCGCAGCTCGTCGTGGCGCTGAAGCCGCTGCATGACGCCGCCACCATCAAGCGCGTCGTCGTCGCCACCTACCAGTCGGTGTCGGGCGCCGGCAAGGAAGGCATGGACGAACTGTTCACGCAGACACGCGCGGTGTTCGTCGCCGACCAGGTCGACGTCAAGAAGTTCACCAAGCGCATCGCCTTCAATGTCATTCCGCATATCGATGTCTTCCTCGACGACGGTTCCACCAAGGAAGAATGGAAGATGGTCGCCGAGACCAAGAAGATGCTCGACCCCAAGATCAAGCTGACGGCGACCTGCGTGCGCGTGCCGGTGTTCATCGGCCATTCGGAAGCGGTCAACATCGAGTTCGAAAAGCCGATCACCGCCGACGAGGCGCGCGACATCCTGCGCGAGGCGCCGGGCTGCCAGGTCTTGGACAAGCGCGAGGACGGCGGCTACATCACGCCGCTCGAATCGGCCGGCGAGGACGCCACCTTCATCTCGCGCATCCGTGAGGATTCGACCATCGACAACGGCCTGTCGATGTGGATCGTCTCCGACAATCTGCGCAAGGGCGCGGCCCTGAACGCGGTGCAGATCGCCGAGCTGCTGGTCGAGCGCGGCCTGATCCAGCCGAAGAAGAAGGCGGCATAATTTTTCGCTCACGGGCCGCACCGCCGCTGCCGCGGCTGGCCCTCCGCGGGGGCGCCGGACGACCGCTGCCCGCGGTCGCGGGCTCGGCCTTCGGCCGTTAGCTCCCTTCTCCCCGTTCACGGGGAGAAGGTGCCCGAAGGGCGGATGAGGGGCCGGGCCGGGATGTCCAATTTTCCTGAAGTCTTGCTGCGAGCGGCCACCGCTTCCGATGCCGCCGCCATCGCCAAGACCATGCGCGCGTCGCTCAACGCGTTCGACTGGATGCCAGTGTTGCACACACCGGAGGAAGACCTTTTCTTCGTCCGTGATATCGTGTTGCCCAACCAGCAGGTCACGGTCGCTGAGGACGGCGCCGACATTGTCGGCTTCATCGCCGTCATCGGCGATTGGGTGGAACAGCTCTATCTCGACCCGGCATCGACCGGGCAAGGCATCGGCCGCCGGCTGCTGATGGACGCGACCGCCGCGCTGCCTCAAGTCAAACTCCATTGCTTCCAGGCCAATACCGGCGCCCGGCGGTTCTATGAGCGTCATGGGTTCCAGGCGAAGGCATTCGGCGATGGCACGACCAACGAGGAAGGGTTGCCGGACATTCTTTATGTCCGCAGGCGCTGATTTCAGGTCGCGCTGTCCTCCGCCAGCCTTAGCAACAATGCCATCGCCTCTTCCGCCCGCTCGGCCGGCACGAACAGATGGTCGTGATAGAAAGCCGAGACCGGATTGACGCCCATGCCGGCGGCGGCGAGGCGCGCGGTGATGGCGGCAAGGAAGCCGACCGCTTCCAGCGAGGAGTGGATGTTCAGCGTGATCATCCGGCAGCGGAACGAGGCCGCCAGCCCCATCGTCCGGGCGGCTTCCTCGGTCACGATCAGGGTCGTGCCTTCGCGCTCGCGAAACACCATCACCGGCTCCAGGCCTTCGGGCTGCGCAACGCCGGGCTCCAGCGTGGCAAAGACATAGGTGCCATCAAGCAATTCCGGCGTCATCGACGCCAACAGAGTCCTCAGATCGGTCTCGCCGGTCATTTTTCTCGCCTGTATCGGGAGGGCCGCAGGTTTCTCAATATCCGTAACCAGCACACACCGGTAGTCCGCACACCGTATGGACGACATGACGACGTCGCTGGCGGCTGAGCTTGCGCATCTGGCGCATCGCACAATAGAGGATCTGAGGGCCGACGCCGGCCCGTGAAAGGCCCCCCAATGATCGTCCGTCCGCGCCCCACCTTCCTGCAGCTGTTCTTCATCATGCGCGGCTCGGTGGTGCCACGCATCCTGCCGCAGATTTTCGGCTTCGCGATCTATTCGGTCGTCATCCTCGTCGTGGCGCGCTGGTTCCAGCTCGATCTCGGCGTCTTCAACATCACACCCTTCGGCTTGGTCGGCGTCACCTTGTCGATCTATCTGTCGTTTCGCAACAACGCCGCCTATGACCGCTGGTGGGAGGCGCGCAAGCTGTGGGGCGCGCTGGTCTTCGAAATCCGCAATCTGGCCCGCGCCACGACCAGCCTCATCCCCGATCGGACCGAGCAACGCGCCCTGCTGATGGAGGCGTTGGCCTTCTGTCATTTCCTGCGCGGCCAGTTGCGCAGGATCGACAGCGTCAAGGACGTCCGTGCCTTCATCGAGGCAGAAGCCGAGACGGCGGCGCGTTTCGCCAATCCGGCGGACGAGATGGTCAGGCGCATGGGCCGCCGCGCCAACGCGCAGCGCCAAATTGGCGAGTTCGACACGATTGGTTTCCGCATCCTGGATGAGAGGCTGGCATCAATCACCGCCATCCAGGCCGGCTGCGAGCGGATCGCCGGCACGCCCTTGCCCTTCGCCTACACGCTGCTGGTCCACCGCACGGCCTACATCGTGTGCCTGCTGTTGCCGATCGGCCTGATCTCGACCACCGGCTGGGCGACGCCATTGTTCACCGCGCTGATCGCCTACACCTTCTTCGGCCTCGACGCGCTTTCGGAAGAACTCGAGGATCCGTTCGGCACCGAAGCCAACGACCTCGCGCTCGACGGCCTGTGCCGGGTCTGTGAAATCTCTGTGTTCGAGGCCCTGGGCGAAACGCCGCCAAAGATGCTGCCGGCCGAAAAGTTTTACTTCTCGTAGGGCCGCATCGTCAAAGAATCCGGACACTTGTCGGACCGACGCCTCACGGCACGTCCTTGGTTCGACCCCGCTGAAAAGGGGCTAACCAACCGGAGGGAAACCAATGAGCATTTCCGAAATCGCGCCCGTCTCATCCGGCGCCTTGTGGACCGGCCGCGTGCTCAGCGGCCTCATCGTCCTGTTCATGATCTTCGACGGCGCCATCAAGTTGCCGCCGCTCGATATCGTCACCCAGACGATGGTGCCGCTCGGCTGGCCGGCCGACGCCAACGTCGCGCGCCTGCTGGGTGTTATCGGCCTGGTCTCGACCGCGCTCTACGCACTGCCGCGCACCTCCGTGCTCGGCGCCATCCTGCTCACCGCCTATATGGGCGGCGCCATCGCCACCAATGCGCGTATCGGCAATCCGCTGTTTTCGCACACGCTGTTCGGCGTTTATCTCGGCATCATCCTGTGGGGCGGCCTCTATCTGCGCGATCCCAGGGTGCGCGCTCTGATCCCGCTCAGCCGATAGCGGTTCCGCGCCACCCGCTGCTGGCTGCCGTGGCGATCTTGATTCTCTCGGGATCAAATTAGCCGCCTGAGAGTTAAGCCCTTGGCGGCGAGACGGCGACCCGCATGTGAGAGGAACGACAAATGAAGAAAATCCTGACCATTCTGGTGCTGACGACGGCGCTCGGCGCCTGTTCGCAAACGGAGAAAGGCGCGGCCGTCGGTGGCCTTGGCGGTGCCGCGGTCGGCGCAGCGGTGGCTGGTGACCCGGTGCAGGGCGCAGTCGTCGGCGGCGCTGTCGGCGCGGTGGCCGGGGCGCTGATCGGCCATGCCAGCGAAAGCGGCCAATGCCGGTACCGCGACCGCTACGGTCGCACCTATGTCGATCGCTGCCCAAGCGGCTATTGATCGGCGACCAAGATTGAACACAGCAAAACGGCGGGCACAGGCCCGCCGTTCTGTTTCCGCAAGGAATAGGAAGCGATTACTCCGCCGTGGCGGCTTCCGCTTCGGCCGGTGCGGCAGTGGCCGCGGCGACGGCGGCAGCGGCGTCTTCCTGCGCCTTCTTCAGCAGCGCGGCGCGCTCCTGCGCCTTCTTGCCCGGCTCGGCCTTCTTCGGGTTGGAGCGGGCTTCGCGCTTGGCAAGGCCGGCTTCATCGAGGAAGCGCAGCACGCGGTCGGTCGGCTGGGCGCCGTGCGACAGCCAATGCTTGACGCGGTCGGCGTCGACCTTGATGCGCTCGCCGTCCTTCGGCAGCAGCGGATTCCACGAGCCGAGCGACTCGATGAACCGGCCGTCGCGGGGCGAACGGGCGTCGGCGACGACGACGTGGTAGTAAGGACGCTTCTTCGAGCCCGCACGGGCCAGTCGGATCTTCAGTGCCATTTTCTTTTCTCCTAAAAGCTCTGATTTCGTTGATTAATCGAGGCTGGTCATCAGCCGGTTTTCGTCACGCCGTTGGCAGCGCGTTTTTTGACCCGCCGCTGCTCGAAGCGGCGATCTGTTCGTGGTGGCGGATCACTTCGCGGACGACGAAGTTGAGGAATTTCTCCGCGAAATCGGGGTCGAGATGCGCGTCATGCGCCAGCTGGCGGAGACGCGCGATCTGCTGCTGCTCGCGCGCCGGGTCGGCTGGCGGCAGGCCATGCTCGGCCTTGAGCACGCCGACCGCCTTGGTGCAGCGGAAGCGCTCGGCCAGCATATGGATGAGGGCTGCATCGATGTTGTCGATCGAGGCGCGGTAGCCGGCCAGGATGATGCGGGCGTCGGCCATGTCCTTTTCTTCGTTCATCCTTGTCCTCACTTCTTCTTGCCCAGACCCGGCAGACCGCCACCGCCGCCAAGGCCGGGCAGCCCCGGAAGTTTCATGCCGCCGGGCAAGCCCGGCAGGCCAGCGCCGCCCGGGGCGGGCAAGCCCTTCATGCCGCCGAGGCCGGCGGCCTGCGCCTGCTTCTGCAAGGCTTCGAGCTGCTTGGGGTCCATCTTCGACAGATCGGGGATGCCGCCGCCCATCATGCCGCCCATGCCACCAGGCATCATGCCGCCGAGGCCCATCTTGGAGGCAAGACCGCCCATCATGCCGCGCATCAAGCCGCCGCCTTTGCCCTTGCCGCCCATCGCCTTCATCATGTCGGCCATGCCGCGATGCATCTTGAGCAGCTTGTTGATCTCGGCGGCATCGGTGCCGGAGCCGGCGGCGATGCGCTTCTTGCGCGAGTGTTTCAGCATGTCGGGATTGGCGCGCTCGGCCTTGGTCATCGAGGAGATGATGGCGAGCTGGCGGCCGAACATCTTGTCGTCGAGACCGGCGGCGGCCATCTGGTCCTTCATCTTGCCCATGCCGGGCATCATGCCCATGATGCCGCCCATGCCGCCCATTTTCGACATCTGCTGAAGCTGCTGGGCAAGGTCGTTCAGGTCGAACTTGCCCGACTGCATCTTCTTGGCCATCGCCGCCGCCTGCTCGGCGTCGATGTTTTCCGCCGCCTTCTCGACGAGCGAGACGATGTCGCCCATGCCCAGGATGCGGTCGGCGATGCGCTTGGGGTGGAATTCCTCCAGCCCGTCCATCTTCTCGCCGGTGCCGATCAGCTTGATCGGCTTGCCGGTGACGGCGCGCATCGAAAGCGCGGCGCCGCCACGGCCGTCGCCGTCCATACGGGTCAGCACCAGGCCGGTGATGCCGACGCGCTCGTCGAAGCTTTTCGCCAGGTTGACGGCGTCCTGGCCGGTCAGGGAGTCGGCGACCAGCAGGATTTCGTGCGGGCTCGACACCTTCTTGATGTCGGCCATCTCGACCATCAGCGGCTCGTCGATATGGGTGCGGCCGGCGGTGTCGAGGATGACGACGTCATGGCCGCCGAGCTTGGCCGCCTGCACGGCGCGCTTGGCGATATCGAGCGGGTTCTGGCCTGATATCACAGGCAGCGTCGCGACCTTGACCTGCTCGCCGAGCTGGCGCAGCTGCTCCTGCGCGGCGGGGCGCCGCGTGTCGAGCGAGGCCATCAGGACCTTCTTGTTCTGCCGCTCGGTCAGGCGCTTGGCGATCTTGGCCGAAGTCGTCGTCTTGCCGGAGCCCTGCAGGCCGACCATCATGACGACGACCGGGGCCGGCGCGTTGAGGTCTATGGCGACGCCCTCGGCGCCGAGCATGTCGACCAGCTCGTCATGGACGATCTTGACGACCATCTGTCCCGGCTTGATCGACTTCAGCACCGCCGCGCCGACGGCCTTCTCGCGCACCTTGTCGGTGAAGGAACGCACCACTTCCAGCGCCACGTCGGCCTCGAGCAGCGCACGGCGCACCTCGCGCAACGCCGCCGAGACATCCGCCTCCGACAGCGCGCCGCGGCCGGTCAGGCCGTTCAGGATGGAGCCAAGGCGCTCCTGCAGCGATTCAAACATCTTGCTTCCTTCGATCCCGGTTCATTCGATCCGAGAGGTAATGCGTTCGCGCCCAGTCTCCAAGCAAAAGCCAGTCCAAGCAAAAGCCCAAAACCAAAAAGCACCCGGGGGCGCACAGCGCTGCCGGGTGTTGGCCTCCAGGATCTGTTTACAGCACTTGGCCTCAAAGAGGCTTCGGCGTCCTGGTCGGCTTGCTCGGAGGGATACTCGTCGCGGAATTCGAGGGCTGTAGACAGGAAATCGGCGCGAGAGTCAAGGCAAGGCCCGCGTCACGCCGTTTCCCGGGCCGCGATCAGGCCGCACGCGCGCCGTCCGTAACCTCGGCCGTAACCCTCAGCGGCGAGCGCGGATGCAGCAGCAAGACAATCGTCAGCAGGCTGCAGGCGATGCCGATGAGGGCAATGAGAATGGCATCCGACATCATCCAGCCCGGCCCTTCGAGCGGCTTGGCGGTGAACAAGGCGAAGGAATTGTAGCTCTCCTGATGCGAGATCAGCAGGAAGCCGGTCAGGTTGTTGCCGAGATGAACGCCAAGTGCCGCGCCGAGATTGCCGGTGGCATAGACCACGAGCGTCAGAAGCAGCGCGAAAGCGGCGATCGAGACCAGGACGCAGGCGTTGATGGCGGCCGAGGAGCCGCCGCTCCAGTGCAGCGAGGTGAACAGCAGGCCGGGCAGCAGCCCCCAGATGAAAGGGTTGCGGAACCGGTTGGCCAGGCCGCGCAGCAGGTAGCCACGAAACAGCACCTCTTCCGACGAGGTCTGCAGCACGACGAGCGCGACGATCGGGATCGCGAACAACAGCCAGGACGACAGGCTGATCGTGCCGCGAACGATCCCCGGCTCCAGCAAATAGAGCAGGATTTCGGACAAAGCCGAGGTGATCAGCACCGCGATCAGCCCCTTGAGGAAGCCCGGTCGCGATACGCGGCGGCCAGTGCCGAGGAGGGCCGACAGCGGCTCGCCATGCACCCAGCGCATGGCGATCCACAGGCCGATCCAGATACCGGCGAAAGAGGTGAGCGCGCTGAGGATGCCGACGGGCGAAGCAAGGAAGCCCTCCATGCCGTATGGCGAAGCCGCCGCCTGCCAGGCGAAGTAAACATGGCTGCCGCCGAACAGCACCGCCGCGGTCGTGGCGCCCCAGAACGGGACGACGATCAGCGTTCCCAGCAACAGGCGTGGCAAGGTCGTCCTGGCGTTCGGGGTGTTGCGATAGCGCTCGAAGGCGGTGTCGTCGATTGTCACGCTTGTCCTCGATCCCAATCCATAGCTGCTTGATCTAGCCGATGGCCTCGGGAATCGGAATCGATATCAGCAGGGACAGGCGCAAACCGGCGGCCGCGACACCCGGCGCTGGCCGGCTTGCCCCGATCGCCAACCCAGGTGTCGCCAGCGGCCGCGACGGCGACCGCCGGCGTCTATCAACGCACCACGTACATGATGCGCCGTGTCTGCGGATCGATCAGCGCGCGCTGGCCGTTCACATAGACATAACGGTAGTTGTAGTCAGGAATTTCGCGCAGCTCGACCGTGTCTGGCAGGGTCGCGCCGGTGACCACCTCGCCGTCGAGATAGACGGGGTCCAGCCGGTGGGTGTCGACATAGGTCCGCACCGCGGCCGGCGGCGCGGGGAACTCGCCTACGACAGGATCACTGGAAATGATCGCGCCGGTATAGTCGGTGGAGTAGTTGCCGATGTCCTCCGGCGGCGAGACGACGGCGACAGCGGAGCGGCGCTGCGTTAGCACCACACGGCTGCCGCCGAAATCGGCGGTGACGTAGTCGGAATAAACCCAGCCCTGGCCGCCGGCTTCGGCGATGGTGCACCATTTGCTGTTTTCGATGCAGCCGTTGAGCGTCGCCGACTGGCCCGCGGCGAGCACGCCGATCACCGGATATTGCGGACCCGGACCGGCGCGCACATTGAGATCGGTGACCGCCGAGACAGCGGTATCGGCCAATGCGGCGCCAGACATTGCGGTCAGCATCCCGGCTATTGCGGGAAACAATAAGGATTTCATGGGTACTCTCCGTTTTCGTGACCCCTCGGCTGTGAAAACGGGGCAGCGGCGCATGCGTTCCGGCTAAAGTGCGCGAGCCAACTCACGATTTGTTCCCGCGCCTTTCGGCAAATCGGTCACAAGGTCGTGAACAAAGGCCAGTTTTTGCGCCGTCACGTCCGAAATGACGAAGGGGTAGAGATCGGGCAGGCCCATGCAGCGGTTGATCGAATTGGAGGCTTCCGACAGCACCAGCCAACGGACAAGGATCCTGTCGAAGGGCTCGGGCGTGCTTGCAGGCTCCGAAGGCGCAGCCTGCAGCCCGCCGCCGGTGTCGCCCTGCGGCAATTCGTTCGCCTCCACCGTCTCCAGCCGGCCGAGCGGGAAATTCAGGGCATGGACCATCTCCAGCGTGTCGGTGATGTGCAGGTGGTGAGCCCAGGTCTCGGCCCAGTCCTCCCATGGATGCGAGGTGGCGTAGGCCGAGATGTGGTTTTGCTGCCAGTCGGGCGCGGCGCCGTTGGCGTAGTAAACCTTCAGCGCCTGTTCGTAGTCGGCGCGTTCGTCACCGAACAGAGCGCGGAAGGCCTCCAGCCTTTGCGGATCGTCGCGGATCAGCCGGTCCCAGTAATAATGGCCGAGCTCGTGGCGGAAATGGCCGAGCAAGGTGCGGTAGTTCTCGCCCATCTCGATGCGACGTCTTTCACGCTCGGCTGAATCGGCCTCCGCGACGTTCAGCGTGATCAGGCCGTTGTCGTGACCGGTGAGAATCCGTTCGCCGCCCGGGCCGCCACCGATCGGATCGGCGAGGAAGTCGAAGGCCAGCCCGATTTCGTCCGTCGGGCTCTGCTTGGGCGCGACCGGCAGGCCGAAGGCGAGCAGCGAATAGATGGCGCGCTTCTTCGCCGCCTCGACACGGATCCAGCGGCGGCGGTTGCCGTCGACGGAGAGGTCGGGGATCAGCTGGTTCAGCACGCAGGCACGGCAGAAGACCTGCCCCGGCTCGGCCATCCAGTTGCAGGCGCATTCGTCGGCGTTGGTGCACTGGATGGCGCCATCGACGCCGGACAAGACAAAGTGCGCGCCTTCGGGATCGTAGAGCACGAGACTGCGGCAGTTCAGGCATTGGGCGTTCTCGAAATAGAGACGGTGGCCGCAATGCGGGCAGTCGAAAAGTTTCATGTCGGTCTCAATTCATCAGGAAGGCATAGGATGCATGGCGGCCCGTGCCCAAACGCGAACCACCGGCCGGCGTTCCGCACTCCATCGAGACTATTTCGCTTCGCCGGTCCGGCCGCCCCGCCGATGCTGTCCACGGCCGGCATCAACGTCTCTCATGCCTGGCCTCGCCATAATAATCACTTGATCGTAGGCAAATTCCCCGGCATTCGCCAGCATCGCGCCACAGACGGTGACAAATGCGCGTTTCGCTGGCAAATTCGCAATCGGGACGTGAATCAGGCAATCAGGAGAACAACATGGCATTTCTTGCCAAGGGTAGGATTTTAGCGGCCGCAATGGTGGCGGTGCTTGGGCTGGCAACGGGCGCGCAGGCGGCGGCCAGTTGCGGCAAGACCGGCGCCGGCTTCGACGCCTGGAAGCAGGATTTCGCCGCCGAGGCCAAGTCCGAGGGTGTCGGGTCGAGGGGCCTGGCCGCTCTGGCGGGCGCGACCTACGCAACGAGGACGATCTCCGCGGACCGCGCCATCCACAAGGCTTTCAGCGGCTCGGTGGACGATTTCATGAAACGCCGTGGCGGGTCGGCGATCATTTCCAAGGGCCGTTCGCTGAAGAAGTCGAACGCGGCGCTGTTCAACCAGATCGAAGCCAATTACGGCGTGTCGCCGGGCGTGTTGCTCGCCATCTGGGGCATGGAAACCGGCTTCGGTGCCTCGATGGGCAACCAGAACACGGTCTCCGCCATCTTGACGCTTGCCTATGATTGCCGCCGTCCGGACTATTTCCACCCGCATGCCATCGCGGCCCTGAAGCTGGTTGACCGCGGCGCGTTGACCTCGTCGTCGGTCGGCGCCATGCATGGCGAGGTCGGCCACACGCAGTTCCTGCCCGGAAATGTCTTGAAATATGCGGTCGGCAACGGAAACCTGCGCGACAAGGCCACCGCGCTGGCTTCCACCGCCAACTACCTCAAGGGTCATGGCTGGCGGGCCGGCGCGAGCGCGAGCGCCAATATGGGCGCGATTGCCGGCTGGAATTCGGCAAACGTCTATCAGCAAGCCATCGCCCGCATCGCCGACGCGATCGACGCCAACTGATCGAACTTACGGTATTGAACGAAGAACCCGGCCTCCGCGCTGGGTTTTTCATTTCACGTCGAGCGCATAGGAGCAGCCGGCCAGCGCCTTGCCGGGATGGGACTCGACCGTCGAGACGTTGAGCGTGATGCGCGTGACAAGGCTCACGCCGCCGGCTTCCTCTGTGTTTTCGGCCACGACCTTCTCGCCGAGGAATTTGCCAGGCGTCGAGACCGTCGCAGGGACGTCGAGCTGGCGGGCGAGGTCGGGCGCGGCGATGCCGTCAAGCACCGCCATCGGGCCCGTCGCGGTAAAGACGATCGCTCCGGTCTCGCGCCCGAAGACGTGGACCGGGGCGGGCAAGCTGTATTGGCGCAGGAACGGATTGCCTGACGGAACTTCTTTCCAGCCGAGCGTGTCCGCCACGCTGGGCTCGCCTGCCAGCCAGAGGGCAAAGCCGTTGTAGCTGGGCACGTCGACCCGGCACTCGATCAGCGCGGCAAGGTCGAGCGGGCCAGGGTCGAAATCCCCGGCCATGGCTGGGGCCGCCAGAAGGACCAGCGGCACCAGGCATCGGCCGGGACAGCGCATTCCGTCTAGCTGTTGCGGTTGCGCGCGGCCAAAGTCCGCAGCCTCAGCGCGTTGAGGCGGATGAAGCCGGCGGCGTCCTTCTGGTCGTAGGCGCCACGGTCGTCCTCGAAGGTGACCAGCGCGTCGGAATAGAGCGTCTTCTTCGACTTGCGGCCGGTGACCATGACGTTGCCCTTGTAGAGCTTCAGCCGCACCGTGCCTTCGACGTCTTCCTGGCTCTTGTCGATCATCGCCTGCAGCATCAGACGCTCGGGCGAGAACCAGAAGCCGTTGTAGATGAGTTCCGCGTAGCGCGGCATGAACTCGTCCTTGAGGTGCGCCGCACCCCGGTCGAGCGTAATCGATTCGATGGCGCGATGGGCCACGATCAGGATGGCGCCGCCGGGCGTTTCATACACGCCCCGCGATTTCATGCCGACGAAACGGTTCTCGACCAGGTCGAGTCGGCCGATGCCATTGTCGCGGCCGAGATCGTTGAGGGCGGCCAGCATGGTGGCCGGCGACAGCTTCTTGCCGTTGAGCGCGACCGGATCGCCCTTGAGGAACTCGATTTCGATCTCGGTGACGGCGTCCGGGGCGTCCATCGGCGACACGGTGCGCTGGTGGACGAATTCCGGCGGCTCGCTCCATGGATCTTCCAGCACCTTGCCCTCGGAAGAGGAGTGCAGAAGATTGGCGTCGACCGAGAACGGCGCGTCGCCGCGCTTGTCCTTGGCCACGGGAATCTGATGCTGTTCGGCGAAGTTGATCAGGTCGGTGCGCGACTTGAACGACCAGTCGCGCCATGGCGCGATCACCTTGATGTCGGGGTTGAGCGCATAGGCCGAAAGCTCGAAGCGGACCTGGTCGTTGCCCTTGCCGGTGGCGCCATGCGCGATGGCGTCGGCGCCGGTCTCCCTGGCGATGTCGACCAGGTGCTTGGAGATCAGCGGCCGCGCGATCGAGGTTCCCAAGAGATAGGTGCCTTCGTAGACGGTGTTGGCGCGGAACATCGGGAAGACGAAGTCGGCGACGAATTCCTCGCGCACGTCGACGATGCGGATGTCCTTGATGCCCATCATCTCGGCCTTCTTGCGCGCCGGCTCCAATTCGCCGCCCTGGCCGAGATCGGCGGTGAAGGTGACGACTTCGGCGCCGAGTTCGGTCTGCAGCCATTTCAGGATGATGGATGTGTCGAGGCCGCCGGAATAGGCGAGCACGACCTTCTTGACGTCTTTGGTCTTGGACATTTCTGCTCCGTCGAAAAGCGGACGCTTGAGGCAATGGCGTCACGGATTGTCGGAGCGCCTTTTAGCAGGAACCGCAAAGCGAGCAAGCGCAGGCGGCGCCAGCCTTCTGATCCAGCCAATGGCGGGGCAGCCGAACGGGTTGGGGAAACAACCTGCTACAATCAGTGGCTGCATTTATATACCGTATTTAATCAAGTTTTCACCCCCAGCCGCTAAACAACCAAGACAGAGCCGCCTGGCCGCATGTTGGCGCCGAAGCGGCTTTTGCCCGTTCGTCGCGGGTATCCTCGGGCTTGGGTCATCCTCGATGCGCGTTATATCCTGCATCGTCACGGAGCATAATCTGTGGCTTGTCCTGCTGGCCGCGCTGATGTGCGTCACCGGCTGCTGGGTGACGATCGGTCTCCTGGATCGCGCCAGGAAGACCGTCGGCATGCAGATGCGGGGCTGGCTGTTCCTGACCGCGGTCGCGGCCGGCTCTTCGATCTGGTGTACGCATTTCATCGCCATGCTGGCCTATCAGCCCGGCGCGCCGATCACCTTCGATCCGGCGCTCACCATGATATCCCTGGTCATCGCCATGGTTGGAACCGGGGCGGGTTTCGGTCTTGCCCTCGACAAAAGCCGCGGCCTAGCGCCGGAATGGGGCGGATGCCTTGTCGGGCTGGCAATCTGTGCCATGCACTATACCGGCATGATCGCCTATCACGTGGCCGGCATCGTCGAATGGGACGCCCGCTATGTGGTCGCTTCGCTGCTGATCGCGATGGCGTTCTCCGCCGTGGCGATCGGCCAGGCGGAGCGCCGGCCATATCGCTGGTCGCACTATCTCGGCATTGGATTGCTGGTGCTGGCGATCGTCGGCCTGCATTTCACGGCCATGGCCGCGGTGGCGGTGACGCCGCTCTCCTTCATCACCACGGGCACCAATCCCGATATCCTCGAAGCGATGGCCGTCGCCGTCGCCGTGGTCGGCCTGATCGTCGCGGCCACAGGCTTTGCCAGCTACCTGATCGACGAACGCGGCCGGCTCGAGAGCTTCGAGCGACTGCAGCACCTTGCCCTCAACGATGCGCTGACAGGTCTCGCCAACCGGGTCTCCTTCAACGACCGCCTCGACCATGAGATCGAGCGGGCACGCGAGGGAGGCGCGATGACGGCCGTCATCGTCATCGATCTCGACCGCTTCAAGGAGATCAACGATCTCAGGGGCCATGCGGCCGGCGACCAGGCACTCAAGATCATCGCCCGCAGGCTGGCGAAACTGACCGGCGACGGCGAGTTCGTCGCCAGGCTCGGCGGCGACGAATTCGCCGCCATCAAGCAATTCAAGGACCAGAACGAGCTGCTCGGCCTGGTTTCACGCCTGGAGAAGTCCCTGTTCGAGCCGCTGCTGCTCGACGATTTCGAGACCGTTACCGGCGCCAGCATCGGCGTCGCCGTCTATCCGCGTGACGGGGCCGACCGGGAGAGGCTGGTCAGCAATGCGGATCTGGCCATGTACCGGGCCAAGAACGACGTGGCGCGGGCCGTCTGTTTCTACGAATCGGCCATGGACGAGACGGCGCGGGCACGGCGCGCCCTGGCCACCGACCTTCGCCAGGCCATCGAACGTGGCGAACTCACGCTCCACTACCAGGTGCAGACTTCGGTCTCGACCGGCGCCACCTGCGGCTACGAGGCGTTGCTGCGCTGGACCCATCCGGTGCATGGCATGATCCCGCCCGCCGAATTCATTCCGATCGCCGAGGAGAATAGCTCGATCCTGGCGATCGGCGAATGGGTGCTGCGCACCGCGTGCCGCCAGGCAGCGTCCTGGGACAAGGGTCACAAGATCGCGGTCAACCTGTCGCCGGTGCAGCTCGCCCATGCCGATCTCGCCAAGCTCGTCCACCAGATCCTGGTCGAAACCGGCCTGTCGCCGAGGCGCCTCGAACTGGAGCTGACCGAATCGACGATCGTCGCCGACAAGGTCCGCACGCTGCACGTGCTGCGCCAGATCAAGGCGCTGGGCGTGACGATCGCGATCGACGATTTCGGCACCGGCTATTCGTCGCTCGACACGCTGCGCTCGTTTCCGTTCGACAAGATCAAGCTTGACCGTTCCTTCATGGCCGATGTCGAGCGCAGTCCACAGGCCAAGGCGATCATCCGCGCGGTGCTAACACTGGGGCGCAGCCTCGACATTCCGGTGCTTGCCGAAGGTGTCGAGACGCATGTCCAGCTCACCATCCTGCAAGTGGAAGGCTGCAACGAGGCGCAAGGCTACTTCCTCGGCCGCCCCAAGCCGATCGACCAGATTTTGCTGACCGGAGCGGCCGCCCATTCGCTGGCCGAGATCGATCTGTCGGCGGCTTAGAAAACCCCGCCGCGGGAGGATACTCCCGCCTGCGCATCTGGCGTCGGCGCGGCGTATCTTGTATAGGCTCGGGACCTTCCCGAGGCCTTGCATGTCCTTCATTCCCGATACGACCACGCTGATCCAGTTCGCGATCGCCACCGTGATCCTGGCGATCACGCCGGGCCCCGACATGACGCTGTTCGTCTCGCGCACGCTGAGCCAGGGGCGGGCCACCGGATTTGCCTCGATGGCCGGCGCGTTGTGCGGCACGCTGATCCACACCACGCTGGTGGTGGTCGGCGTCTCGGCGCTGATCGTCGCCTCGCCGATGGCTTTCTTCGTGCTGAAGATCTTTGGCGCCGGCTATCTCGTCTTCCTGGCCTGGCAGGCGATCGCCAAGGGCTCG
Source organism: Mesorhizobium sp. M8A.F.Ca.ET.161.01.1.1 (assembly GCF_004792105.1). Lineage (NCBI taxonomy): Bacteria > Pseudomonadati > Pseudomonadota > Alphaproteobacteria > Hyphomicrobiales > Phyllobacteriaceae > Mesorhizobium > Mesorhizobium sp. M8A.F.Ca.ET.161.01.1.1. The sequence continues at coordinate 29,442 of NZ_SRTD01000026.1, forward strand.
GCCTTCTCGCCGGAGAAGAAGACAGGCCCGCGGATTTCGCTGCTGCGCAGTTGGGCGGCGGGGATCGGCGTCAACCTGCTCAACCCGAAGGTCATTCTGTTCTTCATGACCTTCCTGCCGCAATTCGTCTCCGCGCACGATCCGAACGCGCCCGGGAAGCTGTTCTTCCTCGGCGCCATGTTCATCGTCCTGTCGATCCCGGTGACGGTGCCGATGGTGCTGGCGGCGGAAAAATTCTCGGCGGCGATGAAGGCCAGCCCGCGCGTGACGCGGGTGGTCGACTATCTCTTCGCCGGCGTGTTCTCGGCCTTCGCGCTCAAGATCCTGACGGCCCAGGCGAAGTAGGGGCTTTCTCGACCCACCAGCTTCCCGCCCAGCGCCCGGCGCTGAGCCAGTAGAAGATGCCGCCGACCATGCCGCCGCCAATGACGGCCATGATGGCGCTGGTCTCGGTGACCGCGAAAGCGGATTCGCGGACATTGTCGACGAGGCCGAGGAAAACCCCCGCCACCAGCGCGCCCGCCAGCGCGTAGAACAGCCAGTCGCGCCGGCCCAGGATTTCGGCAATCAGGATGACGACGGCGGCCGGCATGAAGCCGAAATAAGCGACGAACAGGGCGACGAAAGGAATGGAAAAATAGAGCGATGCCGCCGCCGCCGGATGGGCTTGCGCCGGCGCGTAGCCGAGCGAGGCCAGGAACAGGATGTTGAGGAAGGCGCTCGCCGCCAGCGCGGCGACGGCGTAGCCGAACAGGATGACGGCGAAGCGCACGATATAGGCGACGAGACGGGTCATGGGGGGTCGCGTCCCGTGAGATGCCCGGACTTGTGTCCAGCCAGAAGCCAGTAGACCCAGCCGGCGGCAACACCGGCCGCGGCCAGAAAACCGAGGAAGCCCGGGTTGAAAACGAAGCCTCCTGCCGAGCCAGGGACAAAAACACCGAAGGCGATCGACGTGACCGCACCCGTGACGGCGAAGTAGAACCATCCTCGCAGCGCCAGCCGTTCGGCGAGGAAGATCGCGGGACCGACGATCAGCAGCGCGCAGATCGCCACGGTCAGCACGGCGAGCGGGAAGGAGGCCAGCCAGTCGAATGTGAAAATGATCGACCAGTTGCCGTCCTCGATCCCGGCCAGAAGAACGATCAGCAGCACAGGCACCAGGATAGAGGTCAGCACGGCGGCGACGTAGCCGACTGCTATTATGGCGAGGCGCGTGAGGCCGGCGACGAGACGGCTCACACCTCGCCGTGCCCCGCGATCATCATGGCCTCCAGCGCCAGCCGGTCGACCTTGCGCATGCGCTCCGATTCCGACTTCAGCTGGCCGCAGGCGGCCAGGATGTCGCGGCCGCGCGGCGTGCGGATCGGCGAGGCATAGCCGGCATTGTTGATGTAGTCGGCGAATTTCTCGATCGTCTCCCAGTCCGAGCACTGGTAATTGGTGCCCGGCCACGGGTTGAAGGGGATCAGGTTGATCTTGGCCGGAATGCCCTTGAGCAGCTTGATCAGGCCCTTGGCGTCCTCGATGGAATCGTTGACGTCCTTCAGCATCACATATTCGAAAGTGATGCGCCTGGCGTTCGACAGGCCGGGATAGGCACGACAGGCGGCGATCAGCTCCTTCAGCGGATACTTCTTGTTGATCGGCACCAGCAAGTCGCGCAGATCGTCATTGGTGGCATGCAGCGAGATTGCCAGCATGACGCCGATCTCCTCGCCGGTGCGGAAAATTTCCGGCACGACACCGGAGGTCGACAGCGTGATGCGGCGCTTCGACAGGGACAGGCCGTCGCCGTCGGAGGCGATCAGCAGCGCCTTCTTCACCGCCTCGAAATTGTAGAGCGGCTCGCCCATGCCCATCATGACGATGTTGGAGACTTTGCGGCCTTCGGCCGGCACGATGGCGCCGTCGGGCGTGTCGCGGTCGGGGAAGTCGCCGAGCCGGTCGCGCGCGGTAAGCAACTGCGCCAGGATTTCTTCCGCCGTCAGGTTGCGCACCAGCTTCTGCGTGCCGGTGTGGCAGAACGAGCAGGTCAAGGTACAGCCGACCTGCGAGGAGATGCAGAGCGTGCCTCGGCCTTCCTCGGGGATATAGACGGTTTCGATCTCGACCGGCCGGCCGGCGCCGCGCGGCGGGAAGCGGAACAGCCACTTTCTGGTGCCGTCGGCGGAAATCTGCTCCTCGACGATTTCTGGCCGGGCGACGGTGAAATGCCTGTCGAGCTCGGCGCGCAGGTCCTTGGAGATGTTGAACATGCCGGCAAAGTCGGAAACGCCGCGCACATACATCCAGTGCCAGAGCTGCTGGGCGCGCATTTTTGCCTGACGCTCCGGCACGATGCCTGAAGCGACGAGAGCCTCGCCGAGTTCGGCTCGTGTCAGGCCAATCAGCGAGGGCTTTTCTGTCTGCACGGGGCGAGCGCGCAAGGCGTCGCGGGCGCCTTCGGCGGTAAGGTCGAGTGAAAGGGTCATGGTTCCACTGATATAAGCGGTTTACGGCCGATTTCATCCATCGGCCCGATGTCAAGCGCGGCGCATAGCACAGCTTGGCGGCAGAGTCATGCCGCGGGCGATCGGGCGGCCTGTCCCGCCGCCGGGTCGCGGTGGACAAGCCGCGCCTGGCTGGTGCTGTTTGCCGGCGCGCGATCGATCACATATTCGTGTTGGCGTAACGGCTGGCGAGCCATCGGCGAACCCTGAAATGGGGCAACTGTGCCCCCGCACAATGGGAGTATGCAGAATGAAATCGATCAAACTCGCCGTCATTGCCGGCGTCGCCGCTCTTTGCGCCTCGCAGGCGTTTGCCGAGGATACGATGGGCACCATGACCATGATGAAAGGGGGCCAGGTGACGGCGATCATGCCGGACGGGCACATGGGCACCATGATGCCGGACGCGAAGATGAGCGCCGACATGATGAAAATGGCCAAGCCCATCAAGCATTGCATGATGATGATGACCGACGCCAAGGGCAAGGCCTACATGATCGATACGTCGACCAAGAAGGCCCAGGCCGAATGTGAAAAAATGGCCATGTGACGATCTCGCGAGCGCTTGCCCGCCGGCTTGGAGGCCGGCGGGACGGGCAGTTCTCACTTCGATGGAACGGGGGCTTATGCGCTTTGTGAACCATGCCCGCGAGCGGACGCCCAACATCGCGGCCCTTTGGTCCCGGTCCGATCATCAGACTATTGCTTGATTGGCATCGTGCCTGTGTTACGGCTGGGGTTTCCCCACGAGGACAGACATGGCCGGCCAATCGCGAAGACATCCCATGCTGCGGCGTTCGCGCGCCATGTGGGCATCGCGGCGTGTCTGGCAGCCGCGCCTGGTGTTCTGGGCGGGTGCGATCTCGATCGGCCTGATCAGCGTGTTGTTTGCCGTGCTGGCCGACAAGGCACAGGCGCTGTTCCATGCGGTGATCGGCAATGATGGCGGCTGGCGTTTCTATCTGCCGCTGGCGATCACGCCGCTCGGCTTTGTCCTGTGCGCATGGCTGGCGCACGCCTTCTTTCCGGGCTCGCAAGGCAGCGGCATTCCGCAAGCGATCGCCGCCCGGCATCTGCGCGACGATGATGACCGCAGCCATATCCTGTCGCTGCGGCTGGTGGCGGGCAAGATAGCCCTCACGCTGGTCGGCCTGTTCTGCGGCGCTTCCATCGGCCGCGAAGGGCCGACCGTGCAGGTCGGCGCGTCGCTGATGCTGCAGGCGGCACGCTGGGGCGGCATGGCGCAGGCGCGCGGCCTGATCCTGGCCGGATCGGCCGCCGGCATCGCCGCCGCGTTCAACACGCCGCTTGCCGGCATCGTCTTCGCCATCGAGGAGATGGGCCGCACCTATGAGGCGCGCACCAACGGGCTGGTGCTGACGGCGGTCATCCTGGCCGGCCTCGCCTCGCTTGGCGTGCTCGGCAACTACACCTATTTCGGCGTGTCCAAGGACACGATCTCGTTTGCCGCCGACTGGCCGCTGGTGATCGTCTGCGGCGTCATCGGCGGCGGCTTTGGCGCCCTGTTCTCGTTGCTGGCGCTGAAGGCGACGCGGCGCATCCGGCGCTGGAACGCGCTGCAGCCGCTGTGGCGCGCGCTGCTGGTGGCGGCCGTCTGCGGGCTGGCCGTGGCGGTGATCGGCATCGTCTCGGGCGGGCTGACCTTCGGCACCGGCTACGTGCAGGCGCGCAGCGCCGTCGAAGGCACGCCCCTGCCCTGGTTCTTCTTTGCCGAGAAATTCGCAGCCGGCCTGCTATCGATGATTTCAGGAATTCCTGGCGGTATCTTCGCGCCCTCGCTGGCGGTCGGCGCCGGCATCGGCAGTTCGCTCGGCCTGGTGTTCGGCAGCAGCGCCGGCGTCGCGGCGCTGCTCGGCATGGCCGGCTATTTCGCCGGGGTCGTGCAGGCGCCGATGACGGCCTTCGTCATCATCCTCGAAATGACCGGCAATCACGACAATGTCATCGGCCTGATGCTGGCCTCGATGCTGGGCTACGGCACGGCGCGCCTGATTTCGCACGAGCCGCTCTATCACGCGCTGTCGCGGGTCTTCGTCGCCGATGCGATCCGGCGGCGGCGGGCGGAAGCCGCACCGGAATCAGGCCTGGGCTGAAAAGCAAAAAGCCGGGCGTTGCGGCCCGGCCTTGGTTCAAAAACGAAGATAGCCTATTTGCACTTGGCGATCGAGGACAGCGCCGCCGAAATACCCTTCAGCGAGAAGACATAGTTCGTGGGATTGCCGCGGCCCGATTTCGCCGACACCTTCATGTCGGTGCCGGTCTTCATCGCCGCGATCAGCACCGGCTCCTCGGCGGCGTTCTCGACCCAGGCCGATTTTCCGCGCGTGAACATCGAGAAGGTCTTCTTGTCGATGGTGACGGTGGCCTTGGAGCCTTCCTGGAAATTGTAGCCGGCGATGAACTGCGGCTCATAGGATACCTGCTGGCCGGGCCGCTGGCTGACGAAGAAGAACATGTCGCCATGGTCGAGCGTCGGCGGCTGCTTGTCGGTCGGCACGGTCAGCACGTAGCAGACCTTGCCGCCCGACGCCTGGTAACTGTAGGTGCCCCAGGCATTGTGCTGGCCGATCTTGGTCGCCTGCTGCGCCAGCGCCGGCGCTGCCGAGGCGGCCAGGACCAGGCTCGAAACTAGTGCAATCAATCCGCGCATCGTTTTTCCCGTATTCCAAATGGTGCGGAGGCGGGCCGCATGGCGTCCTGCCGTCGGTTCATTTTGATTTAATCTGGGTTACCAAACGGTGAAGTTCCCAAGAGAAAAGGACCCTCACCCCAGGAAACCGCCGCCATTTCCGCGCCGCCGCCTTGTCAGCGGCCGGCACGGCGTCCCTTTGGTGACTTGGAGGCCACGAAAACGGCAAGAGTTTGACTTTTGACGCGCCGCTGAACGCCCGATCCAGAAGCCGGGCCGAGGCGGCGGGACTTCAGCCCTTGTCGGCGATGGCGTCCTTGGCGGCCTGCCGGTGCGCGGGCGTGATATGGGCGCTGACGGCGGTGATCGCGGCGGTCAGCACGGCGATGTCGTCGGTGAAGCCGAGACCGAAGATGAAGTCGGGGATGAGGTCGACCGGCAGGACGAAATAGCCGAGCGCGGCCACCAATATGCCCTTGGCTCGAAGCGGCGTGTTCTTGTCCATGGCGCAGTAATAGGCGGCGACGACGTCTTCCATGAACGGAATCTGCCGCGCGGCCTTCTTGGCCGTGCGCCAGAACTTTTCGCGCACTTCGCCCTCGCCGCCCAGCCTGTCGCCAAAGCCGAAGAAGTCAAAACCGGGTTGTTGCGCCATCAATCTCTCCTTGCGGGTCCCATGCGCGGACTGGCGCATGCTCGCGGATCAAAATGTGGTGAAAGCCGAACCCGGCTGCAAGATGCCGGTGCCGATTTGGCGGGTCCGCGCCCGGCCCAGAGCATGGACAGCCGGTGTTCAGCCGCCGAAATAGCGGTTCATCTTCTTGGCCAGCTCGATATCGAGCGCCGTCACGCCGCCAGCGTCATGCGTGTTCAAGGTCACGTCGACCGTCTTGTAGACATTCGACCAGTCGGGATGATGGTCCATCTTCTCGGCGGCGAGCGCGACGCGGGTCATGAAGGCGAAGGCCTCGGAGAAATTATTGAAGGTAAAGGTGCGGCCGATCGAGGCGCCGTCCTGTGCCAGCGCCCAGCCGTCAAGTCCAGTCAGCGCTGCTTCGGCGGCTTCCCTACCCAGTTTCTCTCTCGTCATGTCCGCTTCCCGTGCTATTGCGCATGCGCTGAAGTCGCCACCATAGCGCCGGATCCATGATCGCGAAGCCCATAAATTCCATTCTTTTCGTCTGCCTCGGCAACATCTGCCGGTCGCCTCTGGCCGAAGGCGTCCTTCGCGCCGTGCTGGCGGAGCGCGGATACGGCGGGGATATGGTGCTCGACTCGGCCGCCACCAGCGGCTGGGAGGTCGGCTCCGCCCCGGATCCGCGCTCGATCGCGGTCGCGACGAGCCACGGCATCGACCTTTCAGGGCAGCGGGCGCGCAGGATCACACCGGCGGATTTTCACCGCTTCGACCTGATCCTCGGCATGGACCGGTCCAACGTCGCCGACCTGAAGGCGCTGGCGCCGGCGGCGGTGCGCGACCGCGTCCACCTGTTTCTGGAATTCGCCGAGGGAGAGCCGCGCGATGTGCCGGATCCCTATTATGAGGACCAGGAAGCGTTTGCTTCGGTCTACCGCATGATCCGCGAGGCGTCCGAGGCGCTGGCGACACGGCTGGCGGCGCGGGTATCGACGCCTGACAGCGGCCAGGCTTCCTCGACGATATAGGGGCCGCCGCCGACCGAATCGCGCGACGACATCAGCACGAAGCGGCCGATGCGGAAGGGCAGCGTCGAGAAATTGCCGCGCGCCGACAGATATTGGGCGACGTCGAGCGGGCTCGAATTGCGCAGCCTCGCCAGGGTGATGTGCGGCGTGAACTTGCGCGGATCGGCGGCCAAGCCGAGCCGCTGGCAGATGCGGTCGATCTCGCCCTGCAGGGCGCTCAGATCCGGTGATGGGGCGACGCCGGCCCACACGGCGTGCGGCTTCTTCTGGCCGAAAGCGCCGACACCCGACAGCGTCAGCGAGAAGGACGGGCGGTGCACCCGGTCCAGCGCGTTGGCGATCTCGTCGGCGACATGACCCTCGACATCGCCGATGAAGCGCAGCGTCAGATGGTAGTTTTCGACATCGATCCAGCGGGCCCCGGGCAGGCCGCCCCGGAGCAGGGACAGCGAAAGGGCAGCATCACGCGGAATTTCGAGGGCGGTGAAAAGACGCGGCATGAAGAGCCTCCCTTCCTCGAATCGAACTGTCACCTGTAGCGAATCATCGATAGCCTGATCGAGCAAGAGGTTTATTGGTCACAGTCATTGCTAAAAACTTCCCTAACGGAAAGCGATTCCTGGCGGCCTCACGACCCTCCTGGGGCCGCCGCGATGGCCTTCTCGACCGTCGGCAGGATGCGCTCGACCATCAGGTCGACACCCCCCGCGTTAGGATGCAGGCCATCCTCGAGCTCCAGGGTGGGCTGCCCCGCGACGCCGTCGAGGAAGAACGGGTAGAGCGGCACAGCGTATTTGCCGGCCAGGTTCGGAAAGATGGCGTCGAAGGCGTTCTGGTAGTCGGCGCCGAGATTGGGCGCGGCGCGCATGCCGGTCAGGAGCACGGCGATCTTGCGCTCCTTGAGCTTGCCCAGCATGGCGTCAAGGTTCTTCCGGGTGATGTCGGGCGAAACGCCGCGCAGCATGTCGTTGGCACCGAGTTCGAGGATCACCAGTTGCGTGCCGTCGGGCACCGACCAGTCGAGCCGCGCCAGGCCGCCGCTGGAGGTGTCGCCGGAGACGCCGGCATCGGCGACGGTGACGTCATGGCCCCTGGCGCGAAGGGCGGCCTGCAATTTGTCTGTAAAACCCTGGCCCGGGCCAAGACCGAACCCCGCCATCAGGCTGTCACCGAAGCCGACGATCTTGAATGGCTCGGCGCGCGCCGACGAAATGGCGCCGCAAATGGCGAGGAAAACGATCAGGCCTGCGGCAAAGCGGCGTTTGAAAGACATGCGGCAAGCCCCATATGACATAGAATTCTTCCGGCGATGGCTTGCGACAGGCAGAGCCTCCCTCCCCATATAGGACGCTTTCATTTTGACAGAAGCCGTCATCGCGCTGAAAGATGTATCCCTGACACTCGGCGAAGGCGCTTCGTCCGTCCATGTGCTGAAGGGCGTCAGCCTCGAGGTGGCGCGCGGCGAGGCGACTGGTATCGTCGGCCCGTCGGGGTCCGGCAAGTCCACATTGCTGATGGTTCTGGCAGGGCTGGAGCGGGTCGATTCGGGTACGGTACGAATCGCCGGCGAACTGCTCAACGGCAAGACCGAGGATCAAATCGCTTCGTTTCGTGGCCGAAACATTGGCATCGTGTTTCAGTCCTTCCACCTTATCCCCAACATGACGGCGCTCGAAAATGTCGCGGTGCCGCTGGAATTGGCCGGCCACGCGGATCCGTTTTCGGTGGCGGAGCGGGAACTGGCGGCCGTGGGCCTCAGCGACCGCGTCACCCACTACCCCGGCGAGCTCTCCGGTGGCGAGCAGCAGCGCGTGGCGATCGCGCGGGCGCTGGCGCCATCGCCGCGCATCCTGATCGCCGACGAGCCGACCGGCAATCTCGACCAGGCGACGGGGCGGCAGGTCGCCGACCTGCTGTTTGCCAAGGCGGCCGAGCGCGGCATGACGCTGGTGCTGGTCACCCATGATCCGGCGCTCGCGGCGCGCTGTTCGCGCCAGGTGTCGATGCGCTCCGGCAGGATCGAAGCGCCGGCGCCGATCAAGGTCATTGCCTGATGCCGCTGGCGCGGACATTGAAGCTCGCCATCCGTTTCTCGCTGCGCGAGATGCGCGGCGGCCTGTCCGGGTTTCTCATCTTCCTCGCCTGCATAGCACTCGGCGTCGCGGCCATCGGCGGCGTCAATTCGGTGGCCCGCTCCATCACCGCCGGTGTCGCCGATCAGGGCCAGACGCTGCTTGGCGGCGACCTTCGCTTCCAGATCAACCAGCGCGACGCCAGCCAGGCCGAACTTGGCTTTCTCGACGGGCTGGGCGTCGTTTCGCACACCGCCGGCATGCGCTCGATGGCGCGCCTGGCCGACGGATCCGACCAGGCGCTGGTCGAGGCCAAGGCGGTCGACGATGCCTATCCGCTCTATGGCGCGCTGGAAACCGAACCGGCGCTGACGAAGCAGGAACTGTTCAGCGGGCAGTTCGGCGTTTTCGGCGCTGCGGCACCCGACCTTCTGTTCGAACGGCTGCATCTCAAGATCGGCGACCGGCTGAAGCTCGGCACCGCCATCTTCGAACTGCGCGCCAGGCTGGTGACCGAGCCCGACGCGGTCTCCGACGGCTTCGGCTTCGCGCCAAGGCTGATGATCTCGACAGAGGGCCTGACCGCCACAGGGCTGATCCAGCCGGGCAGCCTGGTCGAGAATGCCTACAAGGTCCGGCTGCCCGCCGATGCCGACGAGGCGCGGCTCAAGGCCATCCAGGACCAGGCGGCCAGGGATTTTCCGGAGGCCGGCTGGTCGATCCGCACGCGCGGCAATGCCGCCCCGGCGTTGTCTTCCAACATCGAACGCTTCTCGCAGTTCCTGACGCTGGTCGGGCTCACCGCGCTGGTGGTCGGCGGCGTCGGCGTCGCCAACGCGGTGCGTGCCTATCTCGACGGCAAGCGCGGTGTCATCGCCACTTTCAAGAGCCTGGGGGCATCCGGCGGCTTCGTCTTTGCCGTCTACCTCGTACAGATCCTGATCATCGCCCTGATCGGCATCGGCGCCGGCCTGGTGCTGGGTGCGCTGATGCCCTTTGCCGCAAGTGCGGCCCTGCAGTCCGTCATTCCGGTGCCGGCGCGAGGCGGCTTCTATCCCGGCGCACTCGCCATGGCGGCCCTGTTCGGCCTGCTGGTGACGCTCGCTTTCGCGCTGCTGCCGCTCGGCCGCGCCCGTGATGTGCCGGCGACCGCGCTGTTCCGGGAGATGGGGCTGGAAGGCCGTGGCCTGCCGCGCGCCGTCTATGTCGTCTGCGCGCTCGGCATCGCGCTTTTCCTGGCGGCCCTGGCGATCCTGTTTTCGGGCGACCAGCGCATCGCCTCGATCTTCGTCGGCGCCACGATTTTTGCTTTCCTGGTGCTGCGTCTCGTCGGCGCGCTGGTGCAATGGGCGGCCAGGAAAAGTCCGCGCGTGCGCTTTGTCGCGCTCAGGCTCGCCATCGGCAACATCCACCGGCCCGGTGCGCTGACGCCGTCCGTGGTGCTGTCGCTGGGGCTTGGACTGACACTCCTGGTGACGCTGGCGCTGATCGACGGGAATCTCAGGCGCCAGATCTCCGGCAACCTGCCGGCGCGGGCGCCCAACTTCTTCTTCGTCGACATCCAGGGCAGCGAGGTCGATGCCTTCTCCGCGCTGATCGCAAAGGAGGCGCCGCGGGGAGCGCTGGCCAGGGTGCCGATGCTGCGTGGCCGGGTGATGGCGCTCAACGGCGTCGATGTCGACAAGGTCAAGGTGCCGGCCGAGGGCGCCTGGGTGCTGAAGGGCGATCGCGGCTTGACCTATGACGCCAGGCAGCCGGAAAACACGACACTGACCGAGGGCAAATGGTGGCCGGACAATTATGCCGGCGAGCCGCTGGTTTCGTTTTCCGACAAGGAAGGCAAGGAAATCGGGCTGAAGCTCGGCGACACCGTCACCGTCAATGTGCTTGGCCGCAACGTCACGGCCCGGATCGCCAATTTCCGCCAGGTCGAATGGGAGACGATGGGCATCAACTTCGTCATGGTGTTTTCGCCCAACACATTCGCGGGCGCCCCACATGGCTGGATAGCGACGCTCACAGAAAAGAGCGCGTCGACGGCCGATGACGCGCGCGTCCTCAACGCCGTCACCCGCGCTTTTCCGGCCGTGACGACGGTGCGGGTCAAGGACGCGCTCGACATCGTCAACCGGCTGGTGGGCCAGCTCGGCACGGCGATCCGGGCGGCGGCCGGCGTGGCGCTGATCGCCTCGGTTCTGGTGCTTGCCGGCGCGCTTGCCGCCGGCAACCGGGCGCGCATCCACGACGCAGTGGTGCTGAAAACGCTCGGCGCGACGCGCACGACGCTGATATCGGCCTTCTCGCTGGAATACATGCTGATCGGGCTCGCCACCGCGATCTTCGCGCTCGCCGCCGGCGGTGCAGCCGCCTGGTACATCGTCGCGCGCATCATGGCCTTGCCGTCGCATTTCATGCCGGAGGTCGCGGTCGCCACAATCGCCTTTTCGCTGGTGATCACGGTCGGCATCGGCCTTGCCGGCACCTGGCGGGTGCTCGGCCACAAGGCGGCGCCCGTGCTGCGCAACCTCTGATTCGCCGGTCCGGCGCGGCCTGCCCCGGGTTAAATCTTGGTAAGAATACCGTCCGAAACGGCCGGCGAAGCGGCATTTTAGCCTGTCACGAACCGTTACAACAGGTTACGGACTTGTTCTTGACGCCAAGAACCATCATATTCCGCGCAGGCATGCTGGAGCCCCGCCAGCGGCGCCTGGGTCCGCAAGAGGCCCGACACCGGACGGGGCAGAAGCAACAGAGGATTTCCAATGGCTGATCCCATTCGCAATTATCAGACGTCGGCGGTGCCCGGCGTCCGTGCCGACATCGACCAGGGTCTGCGCGCGTATATGATCAAGGTCTACAATCTGATGGGGCTCGGTCTGCTCATCACCGGCCTTGCCGCCATCGGCACGATCATGCTGGCCACCACCACCGACCCGGCCTCGGCCGTCGCGACGCTGCCGAGCGGCGAGATGCTGACCTCGTTCGGCTACGCGATCTTCGGTTCGCCGCTGCGCTGGGTTGTCATGCTGGCCCCGCTGGCCGCCGTGTTCTTCCTGTCGTTCAGGATCCGGTCGATGAGCGTCGCCGCCGCGCAGACGACCTTCTGGGTCTATGCCGGCCTGGTCGGCCTGTCGCTGTCTTCGATCTTCCTGGTATACACCACGGCAAGCATCTCGCAGACCTTCTTCGCCACCGCCGCCGCTTTCGGGGCGCTGTCGCTGTTCGGCTACACCACCAAGCGCGACCTGTCGGCGATGGGCTCGTTCCTGATCATGGGCGTGTTCGGCATCATCATCGCCTCGGTGATCAACATCTTCCTGCAGTCGTCGGCGCTCACCTTCGCCGTATCGGCGATCGGCGTGCTGGTGTTCGCCGGCCTCACCGCCTACGACACGCAGAAGATCAAGGAGATGTATTTCGAAGGTGACGCTTCCGATGTCGCCGGCCGCAAGGCGATCATGGGCGCGCTGTCGCTCTACCTCGACTTCATCAACCTGTTCATGTTCCTGCTCCAGTTCATGGGCGACCGCCGCTAAGGGTATTGGACCATCAACTTTCGCAAGGGCGGCCCAATGGCCGCCCTTTTCTTTTGTGCGGGCCTCTGCTGTTGTTGGAGGCACAAAAGAGGTTTGCATAAAGAATGAGCAACATCGTGATCAGGCCGGCGACCCCGGCCGACCTCGACACCATCACCGAAATCTATGCCGACGCGGTCGCCAACGGCACGGCGAGCTATGAACTGGAGCCGCCCAGCCGTGCCGAGATGGGGACGCGATTCGCCACGCTCGCGGCCGGCGGCTTTCCCTATCTGGTGGCGGAGAAGGACGGCGCCGTGCTCGGCTATGCCTATGCCGGCCCCTTCCGGCCGCGCCCGGCCTATCGCTTCATCGTCGAGGATTCGGTCTATGTCGCGCCTGACGCCAAGGGCCAGGGCGTCGGTCTCAAGCTGATGCAAAGCCTGGTCGCCGCGGTCGAGGGGGCGGGCTTTCGCCAGATCGTCGCGGTGATCGGCGACGGCCGCGCCGACAGCGCCTCGGTCAGGTTGCACGAGAAGCTCGGCTTTCGCCATTCCGGCCGGCTCGAAGGCTCCGGCTATAAGCATGGGCGCTGGCTGGACACGGTGTTCATGCAGCTATCGCTGAACGGCGGGGCATCGGTCGCGCCCGATCCGGATTCGCTGCCGGAGCGGAGGTTCAGGCTCGGAGGGAAATGAGAAGAATGGGAATTGAAGAATTGAGGAATTGAAGAACTGGAGAAATGTCAGGCGCTTAGCGCTCTTTTCTCCAATTCCTCATTTCTTCGATTCCTCAGTTCCCCTTCACGCCTCGACCACCTTCAGCTTCGGATCGAAGACGCCAAGCACGCGGCCAAGCTCCTGGCCGCGTTTGAGGATACGGCCGCCCGCCGCGATGACGGCGAAGGCGCCCTGTTTACGTGCCAGTTTCGGATCCTTGACGATCTGGAACAGCGGCACTTCGCTGGCGCGGCGAAAGACGGAAAAGACGGCGCGGTCGGTGAGATGATCGATGGCGTAGTCGCGCCATTCATTGGCGGCGACCATGCGTCCGTAGAGCCTCAGGATCAGATCCAGTTCACGCCGGTCGAAGCGGACCGGCTGGTTGAGGCGTTCACGTCGCGCCTCGTGTAGCGGGATCAATATTGCGGATGCGTCTCCATCCCCCATCCCGCCGCCGTCATCAGTCATGCCTCGATCCCTCGAAATGAATCTTTGCCAACCAAAGTTGGCCCCTTCGCACCGCAATTGCAAGAGCCGGCGAAGCGGAGGCGGCGGTGCGCCGTTTCCGTCGCGTCCAGTCACGTTTGTGAAACGCATGTTGGAATTGGTGATGCTTCGCCACATTTCTGCCTTTTTTTATCCGCGCTCATGCCCCAATGTCCGACGAATTTACCGGCGTTGCCTGAGACGGTTCGGTCCGGCACCGGCTCGTAAACCCCAAGCCCCCCGCCCACGGGTCTGCGTCGGATCGAACCAACCTCGGTCTTTTCCTCGGAAAAACCAGGTGCGACGATCCCAAAACCTAAATGACCGGCGTCAGAAGCAAGCTGACGTCGGTTTTTTCGTTTTTGGACCTTTTTTAACCCGGATCGTGGCGAGCGTGGGAAGCCGGCGCAGGCTCGAAGCGGCCAGCCCTCACATCGCGACTCAATTCCGCCGACCCTGCTTGCCATCTGCCGTCTCACTTAATAGGGTGTTAAGTGGAACGGAGACAGCAATGCCACGCGCATCGGACTCCATGGCAAAACAGTTGGATGGTGTAGCGGCCGCGCCGGAGGCCGGCGGCGTCGGCCCTCGCATCAAGGCGTTGCGCACGGCACGGCGCGTCTCGCTGCGGCAGCTCGCCGACATGACCGGCACGACGGCGAGCTTCATCAGCCAGCTCGAGCGCAATCTGTGCGGCGCCAACACCGGCACGCTGCTCAAGATCGCCGGCGCTCTAGACCTTGGCATCAACGATCTGTTCGAGGACAATGCCCGCCCCTTGCACAAGGTGCTGCGGCGTGAGGAACGGCCGGTCGTCCCGGTCGGCAGGTACGGCCGCAAGATGCTCCTGTCGCGGCGGCCGATCCACCAATTCGAGGCCTATGCCGGCCATTTCGAGGTGGGCGGCTCGACCGGCGACGAGACCTATGCCCATAGCGGCGAGCACGAAATGTTCATGGTGCTCAAGGGCACCGTTGAACTGACACTCGCCGATGAGCGCCACGTCATGCACGAAGGCGACAGCGTCGAATACGCGACCTCGGTGCCGCATCGCACGGTCAATGTCGGCGACACGCCGGCGGAGGTGCTGTGGATCATCGCCCCGCCGACCGCCGGCGCGTTCGAACTCGATCAATACAGGCCCGGAAACCGCTCGCATCCGGGTGAATGAAATCAAAAGCGAGTCTGCAATGGAAAAACTGGCGCTCGCCCGTCGCGGCGTTGCCGGTGACGGCCGCAACCGGCTCACGGGGCGCATCGGCGAAGCGATCTACCTCGGTTCGGGCTCCAAATACGAGGTCGATCTGGCCGACGGGTCGAAAGCGATCGTGCGCTCGACGCTGGAAGCAGACAGTTTTGCCATCGGCGACGAGGTCGATGTGCTGTTCGCCGGCGCCGACGTGAAGCTGCTCGCCGATGACGACAAGGCCGACCTTACGCTCACCTGATTTCGGAACGGATTTCAAAAAATGCAAGCCAAGCACAATGGCGACGTGTCGTTCTGGTATGCCGATATCGGCGGCGTGCCGGCCTATCGCCCGTCCCTGCCCGGCGACATCGAGGCCGATGTCTGTATCGTCGGCGCCGGCTACACCGGCCTGTGGACCGCCTACTATCTGAAGAAGGCGCAGCCCGCGCTGCGCATCGCCATCGTCGAGAAGGAGTTCGCCGGCTTCGGCGCTTCGGGCCGCAATGGCGGCTGGCTGTCGGGCGGCTTCAGCTGGTCGCGCGAGAAATACGCAAAAACCTCGTCGCGCGGCGCGGTGATCGACATGCAGCGGGCCATGTTCGGCACGGTCGACGAGGTGATCGCGGTGACGGAAGCCGAGGGCATCGACGCCGATATCCGCCGTGTCGACAACATCACCGTCGCCACCAACGCCGCGCAATTGCAGCGCGCCAGGGCCGAATACGAGGAGCTGCTGAGCTGGGAGATGCCGCCGGAGCGGCTGGCCTTCCTCGACGCGCGGGAGGCGCGCCAGCGCATCGCCATCGACAAGGTGCTGGGTGCTTTCGTCGTGCGCAACGTCGCGCGCGTGCAGCCGGCCAAGCTGGTCCAGGGTCTGGCGGCGGCGGTCGTGCGGCTCGGCGTGCCGATCTACGAGCAGACACAGGTGCTGGCGATCGAGAAGGGCAAGGTCACCACCGCCAGGGGCATCGTGCGGGCGCAGAAGATCGTCCGCGCCACCGAAGGCTTCACGGCGGGCATTCCCGGCTATGAGCGTCTCTGGCTGCCGCTCAACAGCGCCATCGTGGTGACGGAGAAGCTGCCGCAGAAGCTCTGGGACGCGATCGGCTGGAACGGCTACGAGGTGCTGGGCGATGCCGCCCACACCTATTGCTACGCGCAGCGCACGCGCGAAGGCCGCATCGCCATGGGTGGCCGCGGCGTGCCCTACCGCTTCGGTTCACGCACCGATGTGCGGGGCCGGACCCAGCAGGCGACCATAGACCAGCTGCAGGAGGTGCTGACCAGGCTGTTGCCGCAGACCAAGGGCGCGCGTCTCGACCATGCCTGGTGCGGCACGCTCGGCGTGCCGCGCGACTGGTGCACGACTTCGGGTTTCGATAGGGAAAGCGGCATCGGCTGGGCCGGCGGCTATGTCGGGCTCGGTGTGTCGAGCTCCAACCTGTCGGGCCGCACCTTGTGCGACCTGGTGCTCGGCCACGACACCGAGTTGACCCGGCTGCCCTGGGTCAACCGTACGGTCAAGAAATGGGAGCCGGAACCGCTGCGCTGGCTCGGTGTGCACACCATGTACCAGCTCTATCGCATCGCCGACCGGCGTGAAGCAAACGGCCTGGGCCGGACCTCACGCCTTGCGGCCTTTGCCGATCGCCTGACCGGGCACTGACGATGTGCAGCGGTTTCCGTCTGGAACCGCGCCGAACCGCGTGACGTTACAGTTTTCGATCGAGAGAGGTCTCGGATCCGGGCTTGTGGATGAAAGCCGCACCCAGGATGGGACCTGGCAGGCCATCCTTGCCGACCGACTGCAGAAGCACGGCGCAACCGCCCTTCTTGGTGATCTCGCTCAGCGGCAATTCGTAGCGCTGCGCCTTGCCGTGCCACATGCCGGCGGTCTGGATCCCGGTCACCGCGTTCCAGTAGGTCATCTTGCGGCCGGAGTTCTCACCCTCGGCGATCTTGACCGTCTGCGGAGGCTCGAAATAGACGATGACGACATGGGCGTCGCTGGGGCCCGCCCCGGCATCGCCGGCGTCTATGATCACGCGGTCGCTGGTCCGGCTGACCTTGATGGCGACGCGCATCCCTTCGCCGCCCCGGGCCATGCGGGCAAGCGCGCCGTCGACTTCGCCGCGGTTGGCGCCGTTGACGTGGACACGGCCATTGATGACCGCTTGCGGCGTGTACACGGAGCGGCTGCCGAAGGCGCGCATATAGTCGTTCTGGCGCTCGGTATTCTCTTTGTGGCTCAGCGTGTCCCGCCAGCCGAGATAGTCCCAATAGTCGACGTGATAGGAGAGCGCGACGAGGTCTTCCTGGACAGCAAGTTCGGCGAAGAAGGCATCGGCCGGCGGACAGGAACTGCAGCCCTGGCTGGTGAAAAGCTCAACCACGCCGAGCGGCTTCTCCAGCTGGGGCTTGTCTGCCTGGGCCCTCTCGGTCTCGCCGGCATGGCCAGCGCCGGCAAAAGCCGGGAAGGCCAGCGCGAAGGCTGCCAGCCACAATGATCGTCGCGAGGCCATGACCATTCCAATTCCCGCCGGTGATGCCGGCTTTGTTCTGCTTTGCCGAAATATGTGGCAGAACGGGAAGTCAACGGGAAGTCACGTTGCGGTGAAATTTTACCGCCGCAACCGTGGGGTAAGGCCGCAATAGGGGAAGCCACTGCATTTCAGGGCGTGGTTCGATTCGGCGGCGGCATCATCCCCATGTGGCAGGTTCTCCTCACCCCCGTCGATCTCTATTGCGAGCGAACCGGCCGTGAACTTTGGTCCGAGCCGGTCAATGCTTTGACGAACCTTGCCTTCATCGCCGCAGGACGGGGGAGTAGGGGAGTAGGGGAGTAGGGGAGTAGGGGAGTAGGGGAGTAGGGGAGTAGGGGAGTAGGGGAGTAGGGGAGTAGGGGAGTAGGGGAGTAGGGGAGTAGGTTACCCATCCCCAGCTAGTTCCCTACTCCCCTACTTTCTACGCTGCCAGATCGCGCAGCACGTATTGCAGGATGCCGCCGTTCTTGAAGTAGTCGAGCTCATCCAGCGTATCGATGCGGCAGATGATCGGCACGTTCTTCACCGTGCCGTCGCCATAGGTGATCTTGGCGGTCATCGTCTGGCGCGGCTTGATGGCGCTCAAGCCATCGATCTCGACCAGCTCGTCGCCCTTGAGGTTGAGCGAGGCCCAGGAGGTGCCTTCCTCGAAGACGAAGGGGATGACGCCCATGCCGACCAGGTTCGAGCGGTGGATGCGCTCGAAGGACTGGGCGATGACGGCGCGGACACCAAGCAGGTTCGTGCCCTTGGCCGCCCAGTCGCGCGACGAGCCGTTGCCGTATTCGACGCCGGCGAAGATGACCAGCGGCACGCCTTCCTTCTTGTATTCCATCGCCGCGTCGTAGATCGATTCCTCTTCCTTCGTGGGATAGTGGATGGTGTAACCGCCCTCGCGGCCATTCTCGCCCAGCATGTGGTTGCGGATGCGGATGTTGGCGAAGGTGCCGCGCATCATCACCTCATGGTTGCCGCGCCGCGTGCCGTACTGGTTGAAGTCGGCGACGCCGACGCCATGGTCGGTGAGGTATTTGCCGGCCGGCGAGGCGGCCTTGATCGACCCGGCGGGCGAGATGTGATCGGTGGTGATCTTGTCGCCGAACAGGCCGAGCACGCGGGCGCCCTTGATGTCGCCGATCTTGCCGAAACCTGATGTCATGCCGGCGAAGTAGGGCGGGTTCTGCACATAGGTCGAATTGTTGTCCCAGGCATAGGTCTGGCCTTCCGGCGCCTTGACGTTCTGCCAGTACTCGTCGCCCTTGAAGACGTCGGCATATTTGCGGGCGAACAGCTCGCGGGTGACGTTCTTCTCGATGAACTCCTGGATCTCGGCCGAGCTTGGCCAGATATCCTTGAGATAAACCGGATTGCCATTCTTGTCGTCGCCGAGCGGCTCTGATGTCAGGTCCTTGGTGACGGTGCCGGCGAGCGCGTGGGCCACGACCAGCGGTGGCGAGGCGAGGTAGTTCGCCTGCACGTCGGGAGAGACTCGACCTTCGAAGTTGCGGTTGCCGGAGAGCACGGCGGCAGCGATCAGGCCTTTGTCGTTGATGGTCTTGGAGATCGGCGCCGGCAGCGGGCCGGAATTGCCGATACAGGTGGTGCAGCCGAAGCCCACCAGGTTGAAGCCGATCTGGTCGAGCTCCTTCTGCAGGCCCGACTTTTCCAGATATTCGGCCACCACCTGACTGCCGGGGGCCAGCGAGGTTTTTACCCACGGCTTCTGCTTCAAACCGAGGCGGTTGGCGTTGCGGGCAAGCAAGCCGGCGCCGATCAGCACGCTCGGATTCGAGGTGTTGGTGCACGACGTGATGGCGGCGATGACGACGTCGCCATGGCCGAGGTCATGGTCGGTGCCTTCAACGGCGTAGCGCTTGGAGATTTCCGCCGCCTTCTTGTACTCGGTGTCCATCGCCTTGGCGAAGCCGGCCGGAATGCCTTCGAGCGCCACACGGCCTTCCGGGCGCTTGGGGCCGGCCATGGACGGCACGACGCTGTCGAGTTCCAGTTCGAGCAGGTCGGTGAAGACCGGATCGGCGGAACCGGCCTCGCGCCACATGCCTTGCGCCTTGGAATAGGCCTCGACCAAGGCGATGCGGTCCTCGCTGCGGCCCGACATTGTGAGGTAGCGGATGGTTTCCGAATCGACCGGGAAGAAACCGCAGGTGGCGCCGTATTCGGGCGCCATGTTGCCGATGGTGGCGCGGTCGGCCAGCGTCATGTTGGACAGACCGGGCCCGAAGAACTCGACGAACTTGCCGACGACGCCCTTCTTGCGCAGCATCTGGGTGACGGTGAGCACGAGGTCGGTGGCGGTGACGCCCTCCTTGAGCTTGCCGGTGAGGCGGAAGCCGATGACTTCGGGCAACAGCATGGAAACCGGCTGGCCGAGCATGGCCGCCTCGGCCTCGATGCCGCCGACGCCCCAGCCGAGCACGCCAAGGCCGTTGATCATGGTGGTGTGCGAATCGGTGCCGACGCAGGTGTCGGGATAGGCTGTGGTTTCGCCGTCCTCGGTGCTGGTCCACACGACCTGGCCGAGATATTCGAGGTTGACCTGGTGGCAGATGCCGGTGCCGGGCGGCACGACGCGGAAGTTGCGGAACGCCTGCTGGCCCCATTTCAGGAATTTGTAGCGCTCTTCGTTGCGCTCATATTCGAGTTCGACATTGCGGGCGAAGGCCATCGGCGTGCCGAACTCGTCGACGATGACGGAATGGTCGATGACGAGGTCGACCGGGACCAGCGGGTTGATCTTCTGCGGATCGCCGCCGAGCGAGGCCATGGCGTCGCGCATGGCGGCGAGATCGACCACGGCCGGGACGCCGGTGAAATCCTGCATCAAGACGCGGGCCGGGCGGTAGGCGATCTCGACGCCGGCGGTGCCCTTGTCGGTCAGCCAGCCGGCCACCGCCTGGATCGATTCCTTGGTGACGGAGCGGCCATCCTCGTTGCGCAGCAGGTTTTCCAGCAGCACCTTCATCGAATAGGGCAGCTGGGCAATGCCGGTGAGGCCGTTCTTCTCGGCCTCGACGAGGTCGAAATAGACATACTCGGCGTCGCCCGCTTTCAGCGTGCGGCGGCAATTGAAACTGTCGAGGGATTTTGACACGTGCGATCCTTGTCTGTTCAGCCTGAAAGGGAACGGACGCCGATGGCATGCAATCACGCGCAAAGGTGCGGGTACGGCCATTTCCGCTGTCCGCTCCCAAGCAACCCGAGCCGTTCAAGGCGGCGCGTGCGCTGGTTCGGCGCTAATTCTGTTCCCGTGCCGACCGCTGGCACGGATGACCCGCATATAGAGAATTTTCTGGAATAGTTCTAGACAGTTGCAAAGCAAATTTGTGCGATGCGGCAGCGGCCGTGCCGCTTCGTTCGAGGGACAGGCAAGGGATGCGGCTGATCGCCGAAAATCTGGGCGGCGAGCGCGGCGGCGAGGCGGTGTTTTCCTGCATCGGGTTTGCCCTGGAGGCGGGGCAGGCGCTGGTGGTGACCGGGCCGAACGGCTCGGGAAAATCGACGCTGCTCAGGGTGATCGCCGGGCTGCTGCCGAAAGCGGAGGGCCGCCTGCTGCTCGAAGGCGGCGGCGACGAATTCCCGTCGATTGCCTCGGCCTGCCATTATCTCGGCCATCAGAACGCGATGAAGACGGCGCTGAGCGTGGCGGAGAACTTGCGCTTCTGGCTGGAGTTTCAGGGCGAAGGCCGGCTCGGTGTCGAGGAGGCGCTGGAAACGGTCGGGCTGGGCGGCATCGGTCATTTGCCGTTCGGCTATCTCTCGACCGGGCAGAGGCGCCGCGCGGCGATCGCCAAGCTTTTGGTCAGCCATAGGCCGCTGTGGCTGCTGGACGAGCCGACGGCGGGCCTGGACAAGGCTTCGGAGGGAAGGTTCGCGGGGTTGATGCGCGAGCACTTGGGGGATGGAGGGATGGTCGTCGCGGCAACGCATCTGCCGCTGGGATTGGAGGGGGCGCGCGAGCTGCAAATGAGGGTAGGCCATTGATTTCCGTGCTCTACGGCGCGCCCCTCTGGCCTGCCGGCCATCTCCCCCACGAGGGGGGAGATTGGTGGCTTCGGCGCCTCGCTCATCTTGGCGACGCTAGTGATTGGCGAAAGCCGAACCGACGGCTGATCTCCCCCCTCGTGGGGGAGATGTCCGGCAGGACAGAGGGGGGCGTGACGGAACGCCTTCTTCAACCGGGGACCACATCGTAATGTGGTCCCTCTTAGCCCGCGACATCCGCCTCAATATCCGTGCCGGCGGTGGCGCGCTGACCGGCGTCATCTTCTTCCTTGCCGTCATCGCCACCATCCCCTTCGGGGTCGGGCCGGACCTCAAGCTCTTGGCCCGCATCGGCCCTGCGATCCTGTGGATCGGCGCCTTGCTTGCCTGCCTGCTCGGCCTCGACCGGCTGTTCCAGGCCGACCGCGAGGACGGCGCGCTCGATCTGCTGGTGCTCGGCCACGACCGGCACATGCTGGCGCTGACGGTGCTGGTGAAATGCGTCGCGCATTGGGCGGGAAGCGTCTTGCCGCTGGTGGTCGCCGCGCCCCTGCTCGGCCTGTTCATGAACATGGAACCGGTCGCCATCGGCGCCACGGCACTGACGCTTCTGGTCGGCACGCCGGCCATCACCTTCATCGGCGCCGTCGGCGCCGCGGTGGCGGTGGCGCTGCCGCGCGGCGGGCTGTTGATCTCGGTGTTGGTGCTGCCGCTGACCATTCCGGTGTTGATCTTCGGTGTTTCGGCAAGCTACGGGGCGACGGCGAATCCCGATCCGTTCCTGCAGCCTTTCCTCATTCTTGCCGCGCTGACGTTGTTTCTTGCGGTGCTGGGCCCCGTGGCCGCGGCGCTGGCGCTGCGCCATGGCACGGATTGAGGCGGCCGCGAGCGGCAGAGGCTGCGGCGCGGCGGCAGATTGCGCGGCCCGTGGCGCGAGGTTAAGGGAAGGCATGAGCGAGCGCAGCGAACGGACCGGGTTGGCGAGCGGCATGCCAGGGAGGCGGCCGGCATGAGCCCGCACGCACTCTACGTCACCGCCGCCTATGCCATCACCGCGATCGTGCTGGCCGGGCTGATCGGCTGGATCCTGCTTGACCAGCGGGCACGCAAGCGCGAACTCGCCGAACTCGAGGCGGCCGGGGTGCGGCGGCGCTCCGACAAGACCGGGGCGGGAAAGCCGTGAGCAGCGAAATCGAAACGCCGACGCGTCGCCGCCTGTTCGTGTTCTTGCCGCTGCTGGTTTTCCTCGGCCTGGCCGGCCTGTTCCTGTCGCAGCTTCTGTCGGGACGCGATGTCTCGGAAGTGCCATCGGCGCTCATCGGCCTGCCGGCGCCGCAGACCAGTCTGCCGGCGCTGGAGGGGTCAAACCTGCCGGGGCTCGATTCGAAAGCCTTCGCCGGCAAGGTCACTCTGGTCAACGTCTTTGCGTCGTGGTGCGCGCCGTGCCGGGAAGAGCACCCGGTTCTGTTGGCGCTGGCGCAGGACAAGCGGTTCACGATGGCGGCGCTGAATTACAAGGACCGGCCGGAAAACGCCCGCCGCTTCCTCGGCGACCTCGGCAATCCGTTCCAGGCGATCGGCGTCGACGAAGCCGGCCGCACGGCGATCGACTGGGGCGTCTATGGCGTGCCGGAAACCTTCGTCATCGGCAAGGATGGCAAGATAGCCTACAAGCATGTCGGCCCGCTGACGGCGGAGTCGGCGAGGGATCTCTTGCTGCCACAGATTGAAAAAGCGCTGGCCGTACCGAACTGACAACTCCAACTCGCCTTCGTCATCCTAGGGCGAAGCAAGGAGCGAAGCGACGCGGCGCAGACCCCTGGAGCTGCTTTGCAGCCCAAGGGATCCATGCCGTGATATTAGTGACAGGCAAGGCGGATCAGGATAAGGGACTCTTCGCCGCTGATAGAACCGCTATTCCGAGCCGCTGCATGCTTCGTTTGAAGTCGCGGCATGGATCCTCGGGTCAAGCCCGAGGATGACGAAACGCGGTGGGGCTCAGCCGTAGATCTGCTTGTGGATCTGGTAGAGCATTTCCGAGCGGTCGGCGCGCATGTCGGCGAGGTCGCGGCTGGAGAAGCTGTCGATTTCGGCGACGAGGCGGTTGTAGTGCTTGCGCTTGGCGATGCTGCTGCGAGCGCGGGTCATCAGGTCATTCAAGATCATAGCAAGGTTCCTTCTGTGCCGCATTCTCGCGGCGGGTTCTTCCTCCCTTGATCGATACGGAGCATGACATAGTAATGGTGCATTGCAAAAAGAAGATGTTGCAATGCACCATTGCACTGCGCGCATAGCCGGTTAATGGCGTCCTAAGGAACGTCCCGCCGTTTTGTCTTACAAATTGCTGATACCCCGTCTTGCCAGATCGATCGCGGGCTGGCTTGATCCGGCGTCACGTGATGCCGGGAGGAAATGCATGGCGGCCGCAGACTATTACGAAATTCTCGATCCGCGTTTCGCGCGCCTGTTCAATGGCAGCGCGCAAGTGGAGAAACTGTTCACCGGCTGCCGCTGGGCCGAAGGGCCGGCCTGGTTCGCCGCCGGCCGCTATGTCGTGTGGTCGGACATTCCGAACAACCGCATGCTGCGTTATGACGAAACCGACGGCAGCGTCAGCGTGTTCCGCCAGCCCTCGGGCAATTCCAACGGCAACACCGTCGACCGGCAGGGCCGGCTCGTCACCTGCGAGCATTCGGGCCGCCGCGTCAGCCGCACCGAGCATGATGGCTCGGTCACCACCATCGCCGCCAAATGGAAGGGCAAGCGGCTGAACTCGCCCAACGACGCGGTGGTGAAATCCGACGGCTCGGTCTGGTTCACCGACCCCAGCTACGGCATCGACACCGACTATGAGGGCGACAAGGCCGAGAGCGAGATCGGCGCCTGCAACGTCTACCGGGTGGATCCCGACACGGGCGAGGTCGAGGCCGTGATCACCGACATGGTCAGGCCGAACGGGCTTGCCTTCTCGCTCGACGAAAGCCTGCTCTATGTCGTCGACACCGGCCGCACGCATGGCGCTGAGAACCCGGCGCATATGCGGGTGTTCAACGTCGGCAAGCACGGCAAGAAGGTTTCCGGCGGCAAGGTCTTCGCCGACTGCACATCAGGCCTGTTCGACGGGTTCCGGCTCGACGCCGACGGACGCATCTGGACCAGCGCTGCCGACGGCATCCACTGCTACGATCCGGACGGCACGCTGATCGGCAAGGTCAAGGTGCCGGAGGTGACCGCCAATTGCGTGTTCGGCGGCACCAAGCTGAACTGCCTCTACATCGCCGGCACCACCTCGCTCTATTCGGTGCGGCTGATGGTGAATGGGGCCAAGACTTTTTGAGGCTGCTCGCAACTTTTCTCTGGCGGCCCTTGTTGGCGCTTCTGCGGATAGCCGCGGCACCCGCTTCGCCGCGGCTTCCGCAGCCGCCATTATTTGCTCCGCCGGAGCGGAGTTCGAAGCAGTCCGCCGATGGTATCAGGCACAAATCAATGGGAGGACGTCATGCCATTCGTCAACATCCGCATCGTCAAGGAAGTGATCGCCGCCGATCCGGCAGGCAAGAAGGCTGACATCGCCAGGAAAGTCACGGCGGCCATCATGGACGCCACCGGACTCGGCAATGACGACGTCTGGGTAGTCTTTGAGGAAGTCAACGCCCGCGACTGGTATGTCGGCAAGACCGATGTCGAGACCTTGCGGAAGGGGTAGATCGAAGGAAGGCGAATTCCTTTCCACTTCGTCATCCTAGGGCGAAGCAGTCGCGAAGCGACGTCGCGGAGACCCTAGGATCCATGCCGGGCCTTTCGAACGTCGCGGCGGTGCAGTTTCCGTCTGTGATACGGTCAGTGTACTAGCCACGTCGGGGTGCCTGTTCTGAACCGCTGCATTCTTTGGCAAATGTCACGGCATGGATTCTAGGGTCTGCGCCGCGTCGCTGCGCTCCTTGCTCCGCCCTAGAATGATGGGTGGACGGCCCCTTGCGGCATCGAATGTGCCAAGCTGGTCGTGTTGAAACACCAGCGGAGGAGACCGTCCGTCATGCAAGCTATCAGATTTGGAATCGATCTGGCCAAGAATGTGTTTCA
>NZ_SRTD01000269.1:0-331 GCF_004792105.1 Mesorhizobium sp. M8A.F.Ca.ET.161.01.1.1
CTCCCGCGTCAACGCTCAGATCAACGCCATTGAGAACCGGTATCGTCCCTTCGGCGGTCTGATAGGTCTTTCTGAGGCCGGATATTGATAGGATCATGGGAGCTTCGGTCTCTAACTAATCTTATATGATCGGATGTGGTCACAGATTTCAACCAAGCTGACCCGACGATGTTCCCTTGGCGCGAGACAGAAGCCAGCCCCGATTTTGTCTACCAATACGATGTCCACCACTTCACGGGTATTTGGAATCAATGGCCAAGTCGGATAAGCCTGTTTGCGGATGTGGTTGCGATTTGCTACGGATCATTCGAGGTTTGAGGTGACGGACGAA
>NZ_SRTD01000270.1:0-331 GCF_004792105.1 Mesorhizobium sp. M8A.F.Ca.ET.161.01.1.1
CGGCAGCCCGACCTTGAGCTGATACGCCTGGATGGCCTTCCGCGTGGCCGGGCCTGTGAGGCCGTCGACGGTGCCGTCGTAGAAGTTGAGGTCCTTCAGGATGCCCTGCACCTGCTGGACGACCGGATCGGGCTTGGGAGCCGGCTGCGCCGGCGCCTGCCGCACGATGGTGCAGGTCACGCCCGGGTTGCAGCCCTCCAGGAACAGCTCGCCTTCCCGGGTCAG
Organism: Mesorhizobium sp. M8A.F.Ca.ET.161.01.1.1; assembly: GCF_004792105.1. NCBI lineage: Bacteria > Pseudomonadati > Pseudomonadota > Alphaproteobacteria > Hyphomicrobiales > Phyllobacteriaceae > Mesorhizobium > Mesorhizobium sp. M8A.F.Ca.ET.161.01.1.1. Next base: position 226 of record NZ_SRTD01000270.1, read on the forward strand.
CGTGGTCGAGCGCGTTGTGCGCAGGAACAACCGCACGCCCAGCTGGCTTTCCAGCTTCTGCACGCTGCGGCTGACGGCCGAGCGGCCGATGCCGAGGCGGTCGGCC
>NZ_SRTD01000271.1:0-330 GCF_004792105.1 Mesorhizobium sp. M8A.F.Ca.ET.161.01.1.1
ATAGCCCAGGCGGAAACGGCCAGGGATGCAGCCATTGCCGCGGCGGCTGGTGTAAACCTGCCGCCGGTAACCGCGAACACCATGTTGATCGACAACGCTGTAGGCACGGCACGTGAGGCGAAGACGTTCGCAGCTGTGCGCACGAAACTACAATCGATCGCCTTCACGGAATTGCCTGTAGTGGAGGCATGGAACAACGGCATTCCTGGCGACGCCACCGACCAGACGGCGCGGCTCGCCCTACTGATCAATAGTCTGCCGCCAGAGGGCGGTAACATCCTGCTGAAGGGCGATGTTCGCGTGACAACGCTCGCGGCGCTCCAGGGGAAG
>NZ_SRTD01000272.1:0-330 GCF_004792105.1 Mesorhizobium sp. M8A.F.Ca.ET.161.01.1.1
GCCAGAGAACGCGGCACTGTCCGCGCCAGCGCTGCCGGATCGTCTGGAAGGCGCGCAATTCGCGGACGCGGCCGGCAACGTGGTTGTCTCGCGCGTCGAGGAGGGCAGCGCCGCGGCCAGGGCAGGATTGCGCGCCGGCGACGTCATCGTTCCGATCAACCGGAAACCGCTTGCCACCGTGGCCGAGTTAACAGCCGCGTTGCGCGAGGCTAGCGGAACGATCGCCCTGGATCTGTTTCGCGGTGGAGAAAAGCTGTTCCTGGTGCTTCGCTAGGAGCCCTGTTGCTAGAGCACTTTAACACTAGGAGAAGGAGATGAGGAAATCTGTTC
>NZ_SRTD01000273.1:0-330 GCF_004792105.1 Mesorhizobium sp. M8A.F.Ca.ET.161.01.1.1
TGAATGCATCACCCTTGGTATCGGTCCACGTTGCATTTCGAAGCGTCTCGAAAACCCTCCCCTCCACGGAAACGGTCGACTTACGATTGAAGCGATCCAGGGACACCATACCTCGCTCGGAGACCGGGACTTTTGGCAGGCGAAATCGTTTGGGTATCATGCCGAATTGATGATCTACCCATGTGAGACCGTTTGGCTTAAACTGCGCCGCCCCGTTCAACGCCCAATCCTCATCACCTTCAACTGTGCGTTCTTGCACAACGGTTCCCGCCTCGATTAGCGCAAGATGCATCAACCCATCAAAAAAAGCGCGCCGTTGAATTGGGTTAC
>NZ_SRTD01000274.1:0-330 GCF_004792105.1 Mesorhizobium sp. M8A.F.Ca.ET.161.01.1.1
GCTCGGCGCCGAGCAGCTGGTCTTTGCCGGCGTCACAACCGAGGTCTGCGTGCAGACGACGATGCGCGAGGCCAACGATCGCGGCTATGAGTGCCTGCTCGCCGAGGACGCGACGGAAAGTTATTTTCCCGAGTTCAAGGCGGCGGCGATCGCTATGCTCAGGGCGCAGGGTGCCATCGTCGGCTGGACGGCGACAACCGACCAGGTGCTCGAGGGAATTGCCAATGCCTAATCTCGCTTTTGCCGGCCTGCTCGATGGTGGCTGGCGCGATCTGGCGTTCGAGCATTTTCGCGACGGCATCAGCGTGCACTGGCTCCTCAAGAGCGGGC
>NZ_SRTD01000275.1:0-329 GCF_004792105.1 Mesorhizobium sp. M8A.F.Ca.ET.161.01.1.1
CGCGCCGCCGGTGACGACACGGCCGATTTCGCCTTCGCAATGAACATCGAGAAGCTGAAGGGTGCGTTTCCAACGCATGGGGTCTTACTCCGAAAAGGGTTGTCGACCGACCATACAGATAAAAATACAAGCTGTATACAAATTTGCGCCGCTCTGTGACAAAAAGCGCCTAGCGTTCCCGCTGCCCCTAACGCATCGCAGTTTAGCGATTGCGGCATTCCGCCCGGTTTCGATTGGCAGCGGCATCGCAGTTGATCCTTGACGACTGAAGCGCCTGATCGTCCACCACGGAGCCGGCCGTATCACCCACCGATCCCACGGTATTTTCC
>NZ_SRTD01000276.1:0-329 GCF_004792105.1 Mesorhizobium sp. M8A.F.Ca.ET.161.01.1.1
AGATGAGCTAAAAAAGGCGATTGATGAAGCTGCCGACTACGAGACGGTTTGGCTCGAATTCAGGAACGCCGAGGATGAGGTTCTCACTCTGGAGCGAAGTCTTCAGGGTGGCGAGGTACTCGCCTATTCCCGTTCCATCTGCGACGTGATCGGCGACGACAATTTCGAAGCGCCTCGCCCCGACGAAGAACGGGTTCGAAGCGATGACAATCAGGTGGAAATCCTCGCCTCGAAGCGCCAGGGGCGGTCAGTTGTGCCCGATGTTACTTCGAGGGTGTTTCCGTTCTTCGGGCTGCCTGAGACAGTGACGCTGCGGAAGAATGCAGGCG
>NZ_SRTD01000277.1:0-329 GCF_004792105.1 Mesorhizobium sp. M8A.F.Ca.ET.161.01.1.1
TAAATAGCGATTAATAATGACTCATAACTATCTAAGCCGCGACCTAGCCGATGGGCAAAACGCACTGATGTGCATGGCGGCCACCCCCCACCGCAGAACCGCTTATTTGCCACAGTGCTGATATTTCTATCGCCGCAGCGTGATGCGACCTTTCATACCCTCTGCATTCATTGTTATGGCGGGCTTGAGAGATTTGTATTGCAGGAGCGCCGATGACCAAAACCCTGAAATGCGACGTGCTGGTGGTCGGCACCGGCATTATCGGTTCCATGGCAGCGCTTTATCTGCAGAATGCCGGGCGTGATGTCGTGCTTCTTGAGCGTGGTGAC
>NZ_SRTD01000278.1:0-329 GCF_004792105.1 Mesorhizobium sp. M8A.F.Ca.ET.161.01.1.1
CCGCCTTCTATCTCATGGTCGCGGCGGTGTTGCCGGTTCGCTCGTGGCCCCCGATCTGCCGGCAAGTGTCCAGAATCCGCCTGAAGCGCCACATGCGCAAGGAGTTCCCGACCTACGCCGACGCCGTTCATGCGGTGCTTGGCGCGGGGGCCGATACGCGCAAGATCTTCGAAGACCAGCTTGCGGCGCGCCATCGCCGCCGCATGCAACTTGCGGCGCATCTGGTCGCCAGCCGCTGGTCGCCGGCGATCCGGCTGGAAGGTCTCGACGGGCTCAAGTCGGCCCTGGCGCGCGGCCAAGGCGCCATCGTCTGGTGCGATCAATTCACC
>NZ_SRTD01000027.1:0-29360 GCF_004792105.1 Mesorhizobium sp. M8A.F.Ca.ET.161.01.1.1
GGTATCAACGGCCGCAGCCGTTTGGAACACAGCCGCTCCGATGCCTCCCACAAACACCACGAGCGCTTCGCGAACATCGCCGCCGTAGCGAAGGCTGTGCCTCTTGTTGCCAGGTATCTTCGACGCGTTGACGGAGCACTCGGTCGCATGCTTGCGATGATAACCGGTCACCGCGACGAACTCATCGAGGATGAGGCGCTTATCGCTTCGGCTCCCCGATCGATACCGCTCGACAATTGCTTCCACCAATTCCGACCGTGTCGCCATGCTGATCCGCCTTGCCATCCATCCTCCGAATCGGGATGACAACACCTGACCATCCCATCCGGAACAGCGACACTATTGGTAACATTTTGCTTGAGGCAATGCGCCCCTCGGCGACACTTAAAACTGCCCCCGCTTGGTTGATGGACTGTGGCTCGGTCCCGGAGTCCACAGGAGGGACCCGCGTAGCGGAGCGCCTCCGCGCGGCTGGCGGAGCGGAGCGCGGGAGGTACCTGTGGGCTCCCGGGTGCCGGCAAGCCGGGGCACAAATCTGTCGGCTATCGTGCGTCATGAGCCTTCTCCATGTTGAGGTTGGCTGAGTTGAAGATACCGGCACGGCGCTTCTCGCGCAGGCGGTAGCTGTCGCCGCGGATCGTGATGACATGGCTGTGATGGAGCAACCGGTCGAGGATGGCTGTGGCCACGACCGGATCGCCGAACACCTCGCCCCATTCGCCGACGGACCGGTTCGAGGTGATGAGCCGACTGCCGCGCTCGTAACGTCTGGAGACGAGCTGGAAGAACAGGTGCGCCGCGTTGGGGTCGAACGGCAAATACCCGAGTTCGTCGACGATCAGCAGCTTGGGCTTTGCATAGAACGCCAGGCGCTCTTCGAAGCGGCCCTCCTGATGCGCCTTGGCGAGGGCGGCAACCAAGGCCTGGGCGGCGACGAACAGCACCGAGTATCCTTCGCGGATGGCTTCGCGGCCTAGCGCAATGGCCAGATGCGTCTTGCCCACACCGGGTGGGCCGAGCAGCAGCAGCGTGTCGCCGTGCGCGATCCAGCGACAGACCGCCAGATCACGAATCTGCCCGGGATCGAGCGAGGGCTGGGCTGAGAAGTCGAAGCCGCTAAGATCGCGCACGGTGGGAAAGGGCGATCTTGCTGGCCATCTCGATCCGGCGCTCCTCCTTGCGAGCGACCTCGCGCTCGCAAAGGAAGGCCACGGCTTCCCGCACGGTGAGTTCCCGCCGCGCCACTTCGTCCAGAAGATTGTCGAGCTGGTACGGATCGCCGTTAGCTTGAGCCGTGTCAGCATCTCGATCAGCGCATCGTGGTCGACCATCACCAGCCTCCCCCGACCAGAAGTTCATATTCCCTCAGCGGACGCAAAAGCGCCGGATCCGGCGGACCGGACGGCAGTGCGGCCGGCTGCGCCAGCGCCGGAACCCTGGAGATCCCGGCGAAGTGAGCCGGTTCGTTCAGCCTCTGCCGGCGCCCGGCGCTCTCTGGATGGACGGCAACCTCCTTTCCCTCGTGCTGAATGCTGATGCGGCCGCCACAGACGACCACCCGGACCAGCTCGCCGAGCAGGTGCCAGGGCACACTGTAGGCATTCGTGTCGAGCTCGATGCAGCAATCGGATTGAACCCGCCGGGTCAGATCCCGGACCTGCCGGAATGGTGCACGCCCATCCAGCGGCCGCAGCGCCCTGGCTTCCGTGCGTCGGAACCGCTCGATCGGCAGTCGTTCAGCACAAGAATCGCAAACCTCGCACAAGACACGTCGCAAACGACGTCGTTAAACACGTGTCATAGGCCATCACGACGATGTCTGCGGCGCGGCAATCAAAGTGAGAGCGCGCATTGCCTCGTCGAAAATGTTCCTGAATGTTCAACCTGCCTCACATAAGTTGCTCCTACCGAGGGGTATGAGCAGGGGCGACGATGGGACGGCTGAGCCTGGCGACACGGAAAGAACTGACGACGGCGGTTTCAGAGCGCTATTTTGCTTCGACGCGAGCGGAGAAGGCGAGAATTTTGGATGAGTTCGTCGTCATCACCGGCTTTCACCGCATGCATGCGATGCGGCTGATACGACCCGTGAGGGGCCGGTTGTAGGCAGGCGAGCGCGGCCGCGGATTTATGATGAAGCGGAACGCAATGCGCTCATATTGCTCTGGGAGGCGTCGGACCGCGTCTGCGGCAAGCGGCTGAAGGCGTTGCTGCCCGTCCTTCTCAAGGCGATGGAACGGCACGGTCATTTCAACCTGGCGCCCGAAATCCGGGCAAATTGCTGGCGGTGAGCGCGGCCACGTTCGACAGGACGCTGGGACCGATCCGAGAAGGCTTGGGACGTCCTCGACGACGGCCCGCGGCGCACGCCCTGCGACGGAGCATTCCCATTAGAACGTCGGCGGATTGGGACGATCCAGCGCCAGGCTTCGTTGAGGCGGACCTCGTAGCTCATAGCGGCCCTTCGGCTCGCGGCAGCTTCATCCAAAACCCTCGTGCTCACCGACATTGCGACCGGCTGGACGGAATGTGCGCCGCTGCTGGTTCGCGAACAGACGCTGTTGAGCACGGTGCCACAGAATTGCGCAAGCAACTGCCCTTCGCGCTTCTCGGCCTGGATACGGACAACGACACCGCTTTCATGAACGAGAAGCTGAAGGCCTACTGCGACGCCGCCAACGTCGTCTTCACGCGCTGCCGCCCCTACCGCAAGAATGACCAGGCCTTTGTCGAGCAGAAGAATGACGCCGTGGGGCGTAGGATGGTCGGATGCCGCAGCAGGTCTTCGCCTGGCGCCGCGAAGCGCGCAAACAGGCCGCTTCGGTGCAGCAAGATTCTCTTGCCTTTGTGCCGGCGGTTTTGGCGGCGGCGGAACCTGTAGCCAGCCGTTCACCGAAGCAGCGGATCAAGCCACCCGAGATGCCGGCATGATCGAGCTTGAGATCGACGGCATCGCGATTCGCGTCGGCCGGGGCGCCGATACCAAGACGGTGGCCGCAGTGATCCGCGCGCTGAAGGCGACGTCGTGATCGGGCCGACGGGTGCGGTCAAGGTCATGGTGGCGACGAAGCCCGTCGACTTCCGCAAGGGTGCGGAGGGATTGGCGGCGCTGGTGCGAGAGACAATGGGGGCCGATCCGTTCTTATGCGTCGGGCGAGATTATGTGGCGGAGCCGCCCTGACGCCCGGCAAGGCCGGCCAAACCCCAGCTTGCCTCCGCCACATAATATTTCATGCCTCTCTCATGGGGCGGGATTCCCCTGTGCCACAACGCCGGAGGGGCAGAATGCTCGAGTTCTATTTTTCCTATTGTGGGGTGCTCAAGCGCCTGCGTAGCGGTGCACTCGGTGGCGAGATGGATCGCCTCGCGGAGCATTTTTTCGCCCTTGGTTACAAGCGAGCGTCCGCCAAGATTTACTTGAGCCGGATCGCGCGCTTTAGCCAGTTTGCCGCAACGCGCTGTGGTCGGATGCCGATCCATCAAGATGTCGTCGACAGCTATTTATGCACGTTTACTACAGATTCTCCACGCATTGGGGCAGCATCGGCGCTGGGACATGCACGGCGAGTGGCTCCGGAGCGCTTCATTGCTTCCGCTGCCCAGGGTAGATGATGATCCGGATACTCCGCTTCTGACCTCATTTTCCGACTATTTGCGCAAGGCGCGAGGACTTGAGCCGAAGACCCGCGAAGGCGTTCTACTGGGCGGCCGCCGCTTTCTGGATTGGTTCCGCCATCATCATCCCGGTCAAGACCTCGAGGCGTTGGCGGCCGAGCACGTGCTCGCTGCTGTCGAGCATCGGCTGTCCCTATCGGCGACCTCCGGCACCCGCACGGCAGCGACTTCTCACATCCGAACATTTCTTCGGTTTTTGTGTTGGGCTGGCCACCATGACCAGGATCTCGCCGCCGTCGTCCCAAGGACGCCTCATTGGCGTTTGGCGCATTTGCCACCGCGCCTTGCATGGGACGACGTTCGGCGCGCAATCGATGCGATCGGCGCAACGACGCCGGTCGACATCCGCGATCGAGCCGTCCTGCTGCTACTCGCCACCACCGGCATTCGCAACGGCGAGCTCCGCGCCATTCAGCTGCAGGATATCGACTGGCGAGCTGGCGAGATTTTTGTCCGGCGCACCAAGGGCAAGCGTGATCGCGTGGCGCCGCTGCTCGACGAGACCGGCGCCGCGCTCGCCGACTACATCCTGCGCGCGCGACCGAAGGTGGATAGTCCGTATCTGTTCCTGTCCTTCACGCCGCCCTTGGGACCGTTCAAGTGCGCGTCGCCTGTTTCGAGGATCGTACGGAAGCGGTTGCGGCATGGCGGGATTGAACTCGGGTGGGTCGGAGGTGCGCATCTTCTGCGCCACAGCCTTGCCACCCAGCTTGTCAGGCAGCGAAGGCCGATCAACGAGGTCGCCGATCTTCTCGGGCACCAGAGCATCAATACAACGGCGCTGTACGTAAAGGTCGCGACCTCGCAGCTCGCCGAGGTCGCACTCCCCTTTCCGGGAGGCGTCGCATGACCGCCTTTGCCCGATTCCTCGGCGAGAAGGCCGAGCGGTACATCGAGCTGCGCCACTCCCTCGGCTACGCCTTCAGCAAGCAAGCCGGCACGTTGCGGGCTTTCGTCCGCTACGTTGGGCGCGCTCAGCTCGATGCGCCCGCTACCCGGACGATGGCGCTGGACTTCGTCCTCTCGTTCGGCGGCGCCGCCAACAGCCGCGCAATTCGCCATGGCGTGCTCCGCCGGTTTTACGAGTATCTCGCCGTCTACGACGCCCGGACCGACGGCTTGGAGCGCAGAGCTTTCCCCAGATCCAGAGCGATTCCGCCTCCGCGTATTCTCAGCGAGGCTGAGTTGACGTCACTCATCGACGCATGCGCCCGCATTTCGCCTAGCATCCCTCTGCGAGGGCGGACGATGGCGACGCTGATCGGATTGTTGGCAAGTTCAGGGCTGCGATCGGGCGAAGTAGTCGGGCTTGATCGTTCCGACGTTGATCTCACCAACGGGGTTCTCCTCGTTCGGAAGATAAAGTTCCGCAAGGATCGTCTCGTTCCAGTTCACACGACAACCCAGTGTGCCCTTGGTTGCTATGCCCGTGAGCGCGACGCCGCTTTCCCCATATCCAAGGATCAGGCCTTCTTCCTCAGTTCCCGGGGCAACCGCCTCTCGGCGACCGGCCTGCAAAACGGCTTTGCCGAGGTCCGTAAACTCGCCGACTTTGATGGCGGCAAGCCGTTAAGGCCACACGATCTCAGGCATCGTTTCGCCGTGACCCGCCTCAGCCTCTGGCACCAACAGCGCGCAGACGTTCAGGCGCTATTGCCTTTGCTCGCCACATATCTCGGCCACGCCAGTTACAGCGACACGGCCTACTACCTCACGGGCTCGGCGGAGCTCCTCGCCATCGCGGCTGAGCGTGCCGCCCTCGATGGAGGCGCAGCATGAGCGAACACCTGCTCCTGGCGCGCTCCTGGAGTCCTATTTCCGCCGGCGCCTGACGAAGCAGCGCAATGCGACTCCCGCGACCGTGGCCAGCTATCGCGACGCCTTGCGCATGCTGATCCTCTTTGCCGCCGACCGGTTGCATAAGAAGCCGGCGGCGTTGGCGCTCGAAGATCTCGATCGAGACCTCGTTCTCGCTTTTCTCGACCAACTCGAGGAGAAGCGGAACAATTGCGTCGCGACGCGCAACGCCCGCTTGGCCGCGATCCGGTCTTTTTTCCACCACGTCGCTGCCGCCGACCCGGCGTCCTTCGGTGTCGCCCAACGCGTGCTGTCGATTCCCATTAAACGGGCACACATCGAGGTAACGCACCATCTCACCAAGGCCGAAGTGGATACCCTCATCGCGCCGCCCGATCCAAAGACGCCTCGTGGTCGGCGCGACCGAGCCTTTCTGCTCTTCCTGGCACGGACCGGCGCCCGGGTCTCGGAAGCCACCGGCGTCAACGCAAATGACCTTCAGTTGGAGCGCTCTCACCCGCAAGTGCTGCTGCGCGGCAAGGGGCGCAGAGACCGCGTCGTGCCCATTCCTAAGGACCTGGCGCGAGCGCTGACGACCTTGTTGGGCGAGCGCGGGATCACCCATCACGAGCCGCGACCGATATTCGTCGGCGCCCGCAACGAGCGCCTGACTCGCTTCGGAGCGACCCATATCGTGCGGCGTGCGGCGGCCGAGGCCGTGCCTATCAGGCCAGCCTTGGCCGACAAGCCCATATCGCCGCACATCTTCCGGCACTCCCTCGCCATGAAGCTTCTCCAGTCTGGCGTGGACCTTTTGACGATCCAAGCCTGGCTCGGGCACGCACAGGTCGCCACGACCCACCGCTATACCGCAGCGGATGTCGAGATGATGCGCAATGGACTCGAGAAGGCCGGCGTCAACGGCGATCACGGCGCGCGATTCCGACCGAATGACTCCGTTCTGCAACTGCTGAACTCCATCTGAATATTATGTGGCGGAGGCAAGCTGGGTTTGGCCGGCCCGAAAGCGGTCAGGGCGGCTCCGCCACATAATCTCGCACGACGCATAATGCAGAGCGTTTTTAGCTTGGCGTCGCGCAGAAAGGCGGGTGGCGAGAGCGCGCTGCGGTGGATCGCGACGGTGAGCTAAAAACGTGTTGGACTAAGCCGCGGGCAAGGGTGGCCGCTATGGGTTTTCAATTAGGGCCGCACCCATGAACAGGTATCGCATGACGGTGCGGATCCGGTCGCGGCCGCGGCAACTGAAGGCGTGGCATACGCCGAAAGCGGCACAGATATCGGTTCCGGCATGTGAGGATCGGCGCCGGCCCCTGCCTGGGAGAGGTTGCCGGTGATGACGGCGCACACTTTTGCAGGACCGGCTCAGTTTGGCTTCCGAGCCGGCCGGCGCGATTACTATGACAACGAAGGCGACGCCCCTGTTTCATGACGTATCCTGGTATTGCGGGCGTCCGGTGACGCCGTCGAATGTTTCGATGATGATCATCTGGCCTTGACGACAGGCGGGGCATTGCCTGAGGGAATGCCCGGTGAGGTCCTCGTAGCGGTCGCGATAGTCCTTTGCGGATCGGCTATCCGAGGGCTCGGGAACCGGCATGCCGAGCAGGTCGCGGCAGTGGGCGAGCTTTTGCGCACGATAGCGATTGCCGAGAAAGCCGTAGTAGCGGATGCGATGGAAGCCTTCGGGCAGGACGTGCAACAAGAAGCGGCGAATGAACTCATCGGCCGCGACGGCCATGACCTTCTGCCGACTGCCGTGCCGATAGTCCTTCCAGCGAAAGGCGACTTTGCCGTCCTCGATGGCGACGAGGCGATTGTTGGAAATGGCGACGCGGTGCGTATAGCGGCCGACGTAGTCGAGGACCTGTTCGGGTCCGGCGAAGGGCGGCTTGGCATAGATGACCCACTCGGCCTTTCGTAGCGGCGCCAAATAGCGCTGGAAGGCATTGCGCTCGCTCAAGGCCTGCAAGTCAGAGAAGAACTTCAACTGGCCGGCGTCGAAGGCTTTCTCCAGGTGCTGCAGAAACAATCGTCGGAACAGGCGCGAGAGCACGCGGACCGGCAGGAAGAAGCCGGGCTTGCAGGCGATCCATCGCGTGCGGTCCAGCGAGAACCCGCCACCCGGCACGACGCAGTGCAGGTGGGGGTGGTGCAGCAAATTTTGCCCCCAGGTGTGCAGCACGGCGAAGAAACCGATCTCGGCGCCGAGATGTCGGGGGTCGGCGGCGATCGTCCGCAACGTCTCCGCGGTAGCGCGAAAGAGCAGGCCGTAGGCGAGTGCCTTGTTCTGATACAATCGCGGCAATGGGCTCCGGCAGCGTGAAGACGACGTGAAAGTACGGGGTGTCGAGAAGCTCGGCGCGACGGTCCTCCAGCCATTGCGCGCGGGCCAGAGATTGGCAGCGGGGACAATGCCTGTCGCGGCAGCTGTTGAAGGCGATGCGCCTGTGGCCGCATTGATCACATGCTTCGACGTGCCCGCCGAGCGCGGCGGTCCGGCACAGTTCAATCGCCGTCATGACACGGCGCTGGGCGACCGACAGCGACGCATCATGCTGTGCGCGATAGGCTTCGCCGTAGTAGCGGAAGATATCCGCCACTTCCGGCCCCGAGCGGGCCATTGCCGTGACCGTTCAGAAGTATTGCGGCTTGGCAGGCGGCGGCATGGTGGGCGCCGGACGCGGCAAAAGCCCGAAGGGGCTCGACGTGGCGCAGACCTTGTTGGTGGCAATCCGCAGGTAATGGGCGGTGGTCGCAAGGCTCCTGTGACCGAGCAGCAGTTGAATGGTGCGCACGTCGGCACCGGCCTCCAGCAAATGGACGGCAAAGGCGTGCCGCAAGCCGTGTGGCGTGACCGGTTTGGACAATCCGGAAAGGTCATGCGCCTTCGCACAGGCTTGTCCCACCGCATCCCTGGTGATCGGTTGGCCGGCGCGATCGCCGGGGAAGAGCCACGCCTCTGGCCGACGCACCTTCCAATAGTTGCGCAGAATCTCCAGGAGCTTGGGCGACAGCATCACGTAGCGGTCCTTCTGGCCTTTGCCCTGCTCGACGAGAATGACCATTCTCTGGCTGTCGATGTTCGTGGGCTTCAGCTGTACCGCTTCCGAGATGCGCAGGCCGGCGGCATAGCAGGTAGTCAGGATGGCGTAATGTTTGATGTCGAGGACACAGCCGAGAAAACGCTGAACTTCCTCGGGACTGAGGACGATCGGCAGCCTCTGCGGCTTCTTGGGAAGCGGCAGGACCTCTTCAGGCACCCAGTCCCTCTCAAGTGTCACAGTGTAGAGAAAGCGCAGCGCCGCAATGGCGGTGTGGATCGAGCCGGGCGCCAGCTTCTTCTCGTTGGCCAGATAGACCTGATAGGTCCGAATGTCCTCGCGCCCGAGCAAGTCCGGTGACTTACAGAAGTATCGGGCGAACAGCGACACCTGTTGCAGATACGACAGCTGGGTGTTGAGCGCGAAGTTGCGCACCTGCATGTCCTCGCTCATGCGTTGGCGAAGTTGGGTCATGACAAACTCCTCCTTTGTCCGATGGAATGGGCTGCAAGCAGCCACTCCATGCTGACGCAGTCGGAGCTTGTTGTGGACACATGACCAGCGCGACAGACGACGCGATCAGGTCACGCCGGCGGCACACACCCTCCTTGCCGCTCCGCAATCGCGGAGCGGGTTAGTCCAGACCTGCTTATGCCGCGTGCGGCATAAGCAGGTTTCGATCAGCCAAGCGATCACCGCCCAATGCTCGGCGCTGCCGGATAGGTCAGCGTTGTTTCCATCGCCTCATGGCCCAGCCATAGGGCGATGACCGAACAATCGACGCCCGCCTGCAGCAGCTCCATTGCAGCGCTGTGCCTCAAAACATGTGGCGACACCCGCTTCGAGCGGAGGGTAACGCAGTGTTCGCGAGCCTTGGCGACATATTTGTTCAGCAGCGCCTGCACGCCGTCGGCGCTCAGCCTGCCGCCGTGCATGTTCGGAAAGAGAGCCGTTGCACCCCGTTTCCTGGGCTCGTTGAGCCAGCCCCGAAGGGCTTGCTGTGCAACCTTGGGGAGCGGCGTACTTCGCTCCTTGCGGCCCTTGCCAACGCATCGCACGTGGGCACCGTGCCCCAGCATCACCGAGTCCCGGTCGAGATCGATGATCTCCGACCCGCAACCCCGTTTGCGCGGCCAGCAACAGCAGAGTGTGATCACGCCGTCCCAGCCATGTGCTGCGATCCGGACAGGCCAGGATCGCTTCAATCTCGGGCCTGGTGAGAAACTGAAGCTGTCGCTTATCGCATCGCTTGCACGGGATCGCGAGCACGCGCTGAATCTGGGCGCTATGGGCCGGCTCCTCGAACGACGCATATCTAAAGAAAGACCAAATGGCCGTGAGGCGGAGGTTCCGGGTCCTCACTGAGGCGGATCGCAGTGTCTCGATGTCTTCCAGGAATGCGCCGATGAAAGGCGCGTCCAAATCCCGAAGTGTCAACTGCGACGGAGACCTGCCAAGGCGTGTCTGCGCGAATGCAAACAGGAGCCGGAAGGTGTCGCGATAGCAGGCAATGGTGTTGGAGCTTACGCCTCGATGTCGCATGAGCCGATCGGTGAACCATCGCTCGATCAGCACGGCCAGATCGTTCGAGGCACTCATGAGCGAACCTCCCACCGCTCATCCAGCAGTCGCGCGGCATGGGTCATTAGCTCCGGCGCGGCGGATAGATACCAGTAGGTGTCGCGAACATTGGCGTGGCCGAGAAAGGTCGAGAGGACCGGCAGTTCCCGCTCGACATCTTCGCCCGCACGATACCAATTGGTCAGGGCCTGGACTGCGAAACGGTGACGAAGATCGTGAATCCGCGGACCATCGCTCTGCCCCCGCTGCCACAGACCGATCTGTCGCGACAGCTGCCAGAACACCCGGTGCACGTATTGGTGCAGCAATCTGCCGCCCTGCTCGGCGACAAAGAAATAGGGGCTACGAGGCGCGACGAGATGCGCGTCGCGTCGCGCGGCATAGTCCGACAGCACGGCGACCGTCGTGGCATGGAGCGGGACCAGCCGCGACTTGCCGAACTTCGTCTCCCGAATGGTGAGGATACCTTGGTCGAGATCGACGTCGTCTCGGCGCAGGTCGAGCGCTTCGGAATGGCGTAGCCCGGCGACCGCTATCAATCCGAACAGACAATGATATGTCCAGCGACGCAGGGCGTTGGCCGGCGGCAGCGACAGTGCCGCCGCCAGAAGCGCCGTGATCTCAGCATCGTTATAGATGTAGGGCTTTGCACGCCGCGCCGGCGACACAGCGTCTTGAGGTGGCACTTCCGTTATGGGGTCGAAATGAGCGAGGTGCAGAGCGAAGCAGCGCACATCGGTTAGGCGGATGGACCAACTCGGTTGTCGGCCGATCAACGTCACCCACTTCATTGCCAGCGCCGTGGTGACGGTCTCGGCGCCGCGAGCCTCCATGAAGGTGACGAAATCCGACAACCGTCGAGCGGGGCCATGATACTTGTATTCCCAATCCCTGGCGCATGCCCACATAGCGCTCGAGCGCTGTTCGAAGACGGCTCATTGGACACCTCCCGGCCAGGGCAGGCTCAGTTCGCGCAGCTTCTCGATGTCGAGCTTGGCATAGATCCTTGTGCTGTCGATGCTCCGGTGACGAAGCAACTGGCCGATCTCGGCAAAGCTGGCCCACCGACCGCAGCAGGTCGGTCGCAAGGCTGTGGCGGAAGAGGTGCGCGCCGTGGTGCGCATAGCCGTGAATACCCGCCCGCTCTAGGGCCTCCTTCGCGATCATCGTGATGGCGCAGCCTGAGGCAAAGCCGACGTGCGGAGCAAGCATTCGCAGAAATAACCGGCGACACGGTGAAGCCGGCCGCCCATGCCGGATGTAGGCGACGATAGCTGCACCGACGTCGTGGCGTAGCGGCATCATCGCTTGCCGCCGTCCCTTGCCATGGACGAGGACACTGCCCGACTGCCAATCGATATCGTCAAGACTGAGCGCGGCAACCTCGCTGGCGCGCAAGCCCAGCTTGGCCAGCGCCATCAAAACCGCATAGTCGCGAAGCCCCATTGCCGTGGTCCGATCGCAGGCATCGAGAACCACCTGAACCTTCTGTGGTGGCAGGAAGGTTGGTAGGCCAGCAAGCCGCCAGCGACGGATCGACGGCACACAATCGGCGGAGCCATCAAGAGCATGTCGCTCGACATAACCGATGACGATCTCCGGGGTGAGCGCTGCAAACCCATCTGCGCCAGCCGGACAGACCTCCTGCAGAAATCGGCGTGAGAGCAGCTTGTGGCTTTCCACCGTCGAGGCGGCGAGCCCTCTCTCATTCGTGAGGTAAGCCGCGAACACATCAACAATCTGCTCGTACTCCGTGCGCTCAATCGGAAGGGCGGTTGGTATCAAACCTTCTTGCCGTAACGCGGCAAGCAAGCGCCGGAGCGCCGATCGGTCGCCCGAATCGATGCTCCAGTGTTTGGAACGGTGCTCAAGAAACCGCTCAACATGAACTTCGCTTAAATCCTGGAGATCGTGCCCGTTGCCGACATGCCAGTCTCTCAACTCACGAAATATGCTTAGCGATCGCCAGGTGCATTGCCGACCGAAGCCTTCGTCCGACAATCTGCCCGCATAAACGCGTGCAAACTCGCCATATGGCCCGTGGATCAGCTTCCGATAAAGTGCGCTGCGTTGCAGATACTCATTCGCGTTCATGTGTCCTCTCCTTCGCGCCAATCGCGACGGAGAGACCCTAATCTATGCCGATCCTGCAGCGGCTAAGTCATGAAAAACGTTGGCGGAAACGCGCCCGCTCGGCATAGTTCGGTGGTCGGCATAAACCTGCAAGCTGAACGACGTCGAGCCGCTCGGCTACCTCGCCGACGTGCTCACGAGGATCATCGACGGCCACTTGAACAGCCAGATCGACGATCTCCTGCCCTGGGCCTACATCACCCCTCCAGAGCTTAAGGCCGTAGCCTGAGAACACCGCTACGATGAAAGCACACGAGGCGGATAGTTAGTTGAAGCAGCCGGAAGCTATCACGCCGGGTTCAACCACGATAGGTTCTGGCATCAACTGGGTTGGCCAACGAGACACACCCACCAGGCGGGCTACAGTGATGGCGATCACACCTACGCCCTCGGCAGTGGCCAATGCGATTGCGTTGATGAAGCTTCGGATGTGCCCATTGAATGAGGCGGCGGCATAATGAGTGACCACAAGCACGGCATTTACGAGAACTGTGGATGCGATAAATGCACAGCGGCTCGCGGCGGCTCCGAATCGGCTGCCCTCTCGGAAGTGCCTGAAAGCACATACGTGCTTACGGTAGAAAAGATAAAGCCAGTCTGGGCTGCGCTCCTTGCAATGGCGGAAGACATCCGTAGCGGCCAAGACAACCTTTCTGAGGCGGACTGGCCCGCTGCTGATGCAGTTTTGGCGGATCTAACGCAGATCATGGAAGCTCGCCGCTTCCTGGAGCAGAAAGCGGCAGAAAATACGGGGCATCCATTTTGTCATTTTGTCCATGATGTCGGCTAGTTGCTGGTGGCTCCGCGACAGCGCTTACTCGGCTGAAGGTCTGGCGCAGCGAACAGGCGGACGCGTTGCTGTTTGCCCCCCTTGAACAAGGAGCCGCCGATCCTGGAGATCGCAAGGCCATACTGAGGCGCCGTGGGCGCTCGCGAAGGAGGCCGGGAGCAAAATGGATGAGGCAACGCTCGAATCTCGGGGAGCGTCGTTACGTGAGGCAATACGACCTCTTTCCAGATTGTCGCGCTATAATGTCAGGCAGGCGGTGACAATCGGGCGGTTACGATCGACTGGAAGCTGGTGACGACTTACCGGTCGAAGATCTCTCCGTGGCGGTCGAGAAGTTCGGCTGGTATGCCCTGCGCTGGAAGGCGGAGGTGTTCCACAAGGTCATGAAGTCCGGCTGCCGTGCTGAGGAGGCAAGGCTCGAGACCGCCGAGAGGCTGGCGAAGTTCCTCGCCCTCATCGCGGTGGTCAGCTGGCGCATATTCTTCGTCACGATGTCGGCGCGCGCCAAGCCAGACGCCGCGCCCGACAGCGTTCTCACCTTCGCCGAGATCACTACGCTCAACCCGATCGACGCGTCCCGAACGCGACCGCGCCTCCAACGGACCACTCTCGCCGCTTACCTGCTGCAAATCGCCATGCTTGGCGGCTATCTCGCCCGCAACCATGATCCGCCTCCGGGTATATGGTCGTCTGGCGTGGCATGACCCGGTTGCACGACATCGCTCTCAAGCCGACGATGTGGTTATTCGGAAGCTTCACCGGCGGCGTACGCCTGGTCCAGGGGTGATACGGCTCGGTCAGCCGGCGCTGAGGTTTTTGCGGTGCAGACGCGGTCGAAGATGGATCCAGAAGGTTTCGGCTGGAGCCGTGGCGGTTCTTGGGCAGGTTGGCGCGAAGGCCGTGCCATTGTTGGTGAGCACGATGTGGTCCTTTATAGAAAGACCTGCACGATAGACTGCAGATTAAGCCCGCGAAACCCCAGCTCGTACGTTTGGACGCCGGTCAATCCAAGGTCGGGCATCCTCTAGGTCTCGTGCCATACGGACCAGTGTTGCCTCATCCCCAAAACGGCCGACGATCTGAACGCCGATCGGCAGTCCATCAGTGCTTTGCGCCAGAGGCAAACTGACCGAAGGTTGACCAGTCACATTGAACACGCCGAGGTGGCCACCTTCTTGATACTCGGCTTGTATAAATTCTTCTACCGAGACGGTTTCATTGGTCAAGGTGTCGATCCCGCCATGCGGCCGGGCGACGGTCGACATTACCGGGGTCAAAAGTATATCGAAGGCATTGATTGCCTCGCCCACCTTGAGCCGCATTCCTCGGATGGCCTCATGTATCTCAGTTGAGATTGAGAGAGGCTGCTTCTGCCCTCGTTGATAAAGTTTAAGGTTAACCGGCTCTAGGGTGTCTGCGCTAATGGAGCGTCCCAAGGCGCGCGCCGCACTTTCGAGCCAACTTGCCCCCATATCTGACAACCCCAGCATTATCTTCGGCAATTCTTCGAATTCATATGGCGGGGGGATTTCTACTACCGAGTGTCCCATTTCTTCGAGCAGTGACGCGATCCCGTCGACCGCTTGTAGAACTTGAGGCTCGAGATCAACCGGGCCCCATTTTGTCCTGGCAAGCCCGACCCTCAGGTGCCCGGTGGAGTGTAAAAGTTCCTCAACGTAAGGGCGATTCGGCTGGACGATAACAAATGGGTCCCCAGGCTCGGGACCAGAAAAGACATCAAGCGCTGCTGCCATATCTCGCACAGTTCGACATAGGACAAAATGCCTAGATAGACCGAACCACCCGTCTTGACCATTCGGGCCACCAGAAATGCGACCGCGAGACGGATTCAGCCCAACAAGCCCGCACCAAGCCGCAGGTTGTCGAATGGATCCACCACCGTCGCTTGCATGCGCGATTGGTGTGATCCCAGCCGCCACTGCCGCCGCAGCACCTCCAGAAGAGCCGCTTGCTGAACGGTTCAAATCCCACGGATTGCAAGTAATCCCATTGACAATCGTTTCAGTCATACCGGACATACCAAGCTCCGGCGTTGCTGTTCTTCCGATTGTTCGAAGTCCAGCATCCCGGGCGCGCCGAAAGTAAAAGCTGTCGGTTTTGGAACGGCAACCTTTGAACAGCCGACTTCCCATTTCCTGGAGACGTCCAGCTTCGCTGGCTCCAATATCTTTGCGAAGGAAAGGCACACCGTTCAGAAGCCCGGAAGCTGGGCCTGAAATTGTCTCGGCGTCTTCATAGAATTCGATTACAGCGTTGACGCGTGGATTCACATCGTCGTAAGCCTGCCGCGCCAAACCCGTCAGTTCCAAAGCGGTGACCTCCCCTTGATTGACCAGAGCTGCCAAACCGGTAGCGTCGAATTCTGTATACTCATTTAATTTCATTAATGCAGCCTCGGGTTGATTGTTAAACATTACGTCTAACGACGGCATTCAAATCAACGTGGGTATGTCTTGCTGGACGGAGTTATGTCGCCAGCCAACATGCAGCGGTGTGGTTCGCGGCCACCTCGATGGCCGGCGGCTCCTCCTCCTTGCAGCGGTGGAAGGCAACCGGGCAGCGAGGATGGAAACGACAGCCCTTGGGCACGCGTGCGGCGCTTGGAACCTCTCCTTGCAACGCCGGCAGACCGACGCGACTAGCGTCGCTGCGAATTTGCGGCGTCGCGTTGCGCAGTGCGACCGTATAAGGGTGGTGTGGATTGAATGTGATCTCGTCGGCGCTGCCGATCTCGACCAATTTTCCAAGATACAAAACGGCAATCCTGTCGGCGATCAACCACGCAAGCGGAAGATCGTGGGTGATGAACAGCAACGCCATGTTGTGCTTTGCGCGCAAGTCGACCAAGACCTGAAGAATCTGTGCGCGTATAGAAACATCGAGCATTGACACAGGTTCGTCGGCGACGATGAGCTTCGGTTTCACGGCAAGCGCTCCGGCAATCACCACCCGCTGGCGCTGGCCACCAGACAGCTCGTGCGGGAAACGGGAAAAGAAATCACCAGGAGGATTGAGCCCGGCGGCTGCAAGCGCCTCGCTCACACGATCTGCAAGCTGCTTCCCGCCCTCGACCAGTTGCAGTGACCGCAATGGCTCTGCCACAATCTCGAACACGGTGTGGCGCGGATTGAGCGCCTGATAAGCGTCCTGGAAGATCATCTGCACGCGGTGCCGGTAAGGACGCAGGGCCGAAGAGCCGCGCACTGAGCTCATGTCCTCGTCCTCGAACAACAACCTGCCGCTTGTTGGCTGTGCAAGCTTGGTGATTGCGCGGCCTACCGTCGTTTTACCGCTTCCCGACTCTCCGACCAAGGCGACGATCTCGCCCCGTCTGATGTTGAGATCGATCCCGTCCACCGCGCGGACGGCGCGGGGAGGTCGGCCCAAGACGCGGTCGAACAGCCCACCCTGTATGGGAAAGTGAACTTGCAGGCCCTCGAGACGCAGGAAGTTGGCGTTGTCAGGCATGAGCAGCGACCTTGTCTTCTTGCAAGAACCGGTGAAGGTGACAGGCGACGCGTCCCCGCCCGACTCCAGTGAGGCTAGGTACTTCTGTCTGGCATACCCCCATGGCCGAAGGGCAACGTGGATGGAAGGCGCACCCCGACGGCCGATTCACCAGACTGGGGGGATCACCGGGTATATGCCGGATCACCTTTTTGCCGCTCGCCGGGTTCGGGATCGAGTCGATCAGCAATCGCGTGTACGGGTGCTTAGGCTTGCCGAAGATCTCAGCGACAGTGCCGTCCTCGACGAGGCGGCCGGAATACATGATCATCACCCGATCACAAGCCTCAGCCACCACAGAAAGATCGTGAGTGATTAAAATGAGAGCAAGGTTAAGCTGCGATCGCAAGTCACCCAGCAGTTTGAGAATCTGAGCCTGGGTAATGACGTCGAGCGCCGTGGTCGGCTCATCACCAATGACGATCGAGGGGCGACATGCCAGCGCCATGGCAATCATCACCCTTTGTCGCATACCGCCCGACAACTCGTGGGGATAGGCAGCGCCGCGATCTGCCGGAATGCCGACGAGTTCGAGCAGTTCTCTTGCCCGCGCGGTTGCCTCGACACGCGACATGCCAAGCTTCAGCACACACGGCTCGGCTATCTGCTTGATGATGCGGTGAACAGGATTAAGCGCATTCATCGCGCCCTGGAAGACAACGGACGTTTCACTCCAGCGATGTGGCCGCATCGCCGCATCGTCATCGATCGGCAGTCGCTTACCGCGATATCGTACCTCACCCCCGCTGACCCGCGCGTTGGGTGAAAGCAGACCCGCGATCGCCATTGCAGTCGTAGTCTTCCCGCTGCCCGATTCACCGACGAGGCCAACCGCCTCTCCGGCCCGGAGCGCGAAGCTCACGCGGTCGATCGCACGCGATGAAACGCCCTTGAGCCCATAATCGACAGAGAGCCTGTCGACCTCCAGAAGCGGTGCGTTGTCCTGGGACGAGTTTATCATGGGATCACCCTGCGTCGTGGGTTAAAGGTGTCGTCGAGGGCATTGCCGATCAGGACGAAGCTAAGCGAAACCGTAAGGACGCATACTCCTGGGCTGAGGTCCCACCAGGCTCCTGCACTGGCAGCACCGGCGCGTTGAGCGAGCGCAAGCAAAGTGCCCCATGAAGGCTGCAAAGGGTCGCCAAGTCCAAGGAACGAGAGCGATGTCTCAACATAGATTGCGCCTGCGACAACTAGAGCGCCATTGGCCGTGATTTGCGGCACGAGGTTGGGCAGGATGTGCTTTACCATGATGACGATATTGCTGCTGCCCACAACCCGCGCGCGATCTACGAATGTTCGCTCCTTAAGCGACAGCGTTTGGCTGCGAACGATCCGCGCAACAAAAGCCCAGCTCGTCATTCCGATAACGACAATAATCACAAAAAGAGAAGGACGGAACCCGAAGATATCTCCACCGCGCCCCCAAACTTCAAGGATTACTGGCGTGATGACCAGCGCCAGCACGAAGGAGGGCATGACAAAAAAGAAATCCGTCAAGCGCATCAGCCAGACGTCAACCCTTCCACCGTAATAGCCCGCGCTGATACCAACAGTGGTGCCGAAGACAAGGCTTATCACGGTCGCCAGCACCGCGATCGTCAGCGATATCCGGGCACCATGGACAACCAGATTGAGCACGTCTCGCCCCACATCATCGGTGCCCAGCAGATGCTGGCTTGATGGTGGCGCGAGGAAATCGCCCGTAGCGTTGATTGCAGTTTGGAGCGGTCCTACAAGGATATTTGGGACGGCAGCCAGCACAAGAAAGAAGACTAAACATAGGACGCCAGCCTGAGCACCGCCCCGGCCAAGAAATTGACGCAGAAAGCTTTTTATCGCTCGCGCTCGGCCTCGCGGGGGATACCGAACTGTTCCTTCGCTCATTGCCGGACTCGCGGATCAAGAAAGCCGTAGGCCAGGTCGGCTACAAGGTTTGCGACAACAATCGACGCACCAAGCAACAGAAATATGCCTTGAAGGACAGGGTAGTCCCGTGCATTCAGCGCTTCCACTGTCAGCCCTCCGATACCCGGCCAGGCGAATACGGCTTCGATGGTGATGGCCCCGGCGACTACGTAGCCAAGATTAAGAGCAATCAGCGTTACGACGGGCAACATTGCGTTGCGAAATGCATGACGCATTAGCATCTGACGGTTGGTCAGCCCTTTGGCCCGCGCAGTTACCATATAATCTTCTGTGACTACGTCACTCATCGCTGCACGTGCGACCACGACGTATTGGCCGATCAGCCCAAGTGCCACCGCGGTAACCGGAAGCGTGAGATGCAGCAGATAGTCGAGGAACGAACCAAGGGAGCCCGTGATCGCGCCGGGCGAGTATGCACCGTAGCCGGGAAACCAACCCAATGCCGTGCTGAAGACTACCACCAGGAGCATGCCGAGCCAGAACGAGGGTGTCGAATAGAGCGCCAGAGAGGTTGCCGTGGCGATATGATCGACGGCACCTCCTCTGCGCCACCCTGCATATAGGCCAAGCATGACACCCCATGGGATGGCGATTAATTGGGCTAGACCTACAAGGGCAATGGTGGCCGGCAAACGCTCCAAGATTAGGTCAGCGACATGTCTGCCCCTGAACTTGAAGCTGTAGCCTAAATCGCCCTGAATAGTTGCCGACAAGTAGTCGATAACCTGGTCCGGGAATAGCGGCCGATCGAGGCCCCAGTTCTGGCGCAGCGCCTGCATTTGCTCGGCTGTCACGCTGCTGCGTGCTCCGCCGAGCAGAAGCTTGGCTGGGTCGCCCGGAATGATCCTGAACAAAACGAAGTTCAGGACTCCCACCATCAGAAGTGTCACAATCGCCCTAATGACGATGCGCACGATGCGCCGGCTCCTTGGCCCTCCCATTGCGAAGGCACTAGACATCAGACCGGCCTCAGACGATCGAACGGGAAATAGCCCCACATTGATACGGCATCCTCTGTCCCCCAACCTTGGATGCAGTCCGTTCGATGCGCGTCGAGCAGAAAAGGGTAACACAGCATGATGTAGGGCGCTTGTGTGTAGATGAGACGCGTCGCCTCGTCGACCAGCTGCTTGCTTTTCGCGAGGTCAACCGTGACGTCCGCTTCTGAAAGAAGTGAGTCAAACTTGTCATTTCTCCAATAAGAGGTGTTGTTTGTCCCAATGCCCTTGCTGTTACCCAAGTTGAGGATGTCGTGTGGGGTGGGCGACAGCCAAGTCGAAGAGACCAACAGGTCCCAGCCTCCACCGCCATTGGCCGGTGCTGCTGTGCGGGCGCCCAGCGCGCCGGTTTCAAGCTGCGTCACTGACACCGGAATGCCAATTTGCCCCAACCAACCAGCAACGAGTTGCACCGCCGCGATCGGAATCTCGAGGCCGCCCCCGGATGCTCCGGTGATCAGCTCAAGTTGAAGGCTGTTTCCCTCCTCGTCCTCCCGAAGTCCGTCGCCGTTTGTGTCGAGATAACCGGCGGCATCAAGCCGGCGAGCAGCCTCAGCAAGGTCAAAGCGGCGCCTTATGTCGCTCAACTCTGAATAGTAATCGGTCGCCGCCGGCATGACCACCCCCACGCCCGGGTCGGCATGCCCACGAAAGGCGCGATCGACGATGGTCTTCTGATCGATCGCGTACCCAATGGCATCGCGAAACGCCGTATCTTGCAGGGCCTTCGTGCTGCCTGCCCCCTCCCCGGACGCAGTGTTGAAGGCCAGATAGTTCCGTTGTTCGACCCGCGATTGGCCGACCCTAATGTCGGAATGGTTGGAGAGATCCTCCCACTGAGCAGATGTGATGCCATAACCGTAGTCAAGGTTGCCACTTTTTAGACCTTGGGCGATGGGATCTGCTGTATTGAACAGGTTCAAAATCATGCCTGCCATGGGCGGCTGTCCCATGCGAAAATACTTGTTCGACGCCAAGCGGACAAATTGACCCGGCTGAAACTCTGAAACAATCATGGGGCCTGTGCCCACCAGCGGAGGATCATTGCGAAAGGTGTTACGCGCGTCGGCGTGGCTAATCTTCGCCCAAATGTGCTCGGGAACAATCAGAACTGCATTATTGACTGGCCATCGCGTTGGAAGCTTGGTCACAATTTGGAGGGTTTCATCATCAATAGCCCTAATGGACTCGACGTTTTCCAACCCAGCAGCATTATTCCACCCAACATTCAGCTCGTTTGGGGTGCCGATAGACTCGCGCAAATAGTTATAGGTGAATGCAGCGTCTCTGGCTGTGGCGGGTTGGCCGTCTGACCACCTCATGCCCGGCCAGATTTTAAACGTCCATGTCAGATTGTCATGCGCAACCGACCATTCCTTGGCAAAGCCTCTCCGATCACGATGGCGTTGCGCATCCATGCCAACGAGAGGGTCATAGGTGAATGCAGTCGGCCAAAAGGACGACCAAGTAGCGAATGGATTCATTGTGTCGGCAGCCCAAATTGCTGCCATGCGCACGATCTGATCACCACATGACGATGCAAGGGCCACAGAGCTCGCGAGCAAGGGGGCCGCCGATCCGAGAAGCATCGCCTTGATTAAGAGGCGGCGGTTGACTGGCAACATATTCATTTACATCCCTCCCTTAAGAATATTGTTCTCCTTGTCTTGCCGTCGCGAATACGGCCGCACTAGGCGTCAACTGAACACCCGGACTTCGACGATTCTTGACTGCCAAGATTGAGGTTCAAAGCCGCGCAACGACGCTTGCGGCGGCTGTGCCCGCTCATTCCAAAGCTCCACCTAGGCACTCGTGGATCTCTGGTCCGCCAAGCGATCCCCTCCAGGGCGGCGAACTTTGCATCGCGGGTTGCTTTTTCTCCCAAGTATTCACGCTCCCGCCAGAACTTAAACTTGCATCGGGATATTTATGGATCAAATGCCTCAGCTTCTTGAAACGCATCGACCAAAATTTGCTACTATTTGATGCTAACGTTCTGCATTCGAACGGCTCTCCCGAGCAAAGTGCGTGTTTCAGAAATCGCGGACACGACTAGGCCGTGAACTCATAAGTGCGGAATGAAACCACGACAGGTGGTTTGCAGACCTTTGGACTTCGGCCATCATCGAACGCATGCCCATTTTATAGCGCGACATATGTGGAACGGCCACGCGGGCAAGCGCTTTTTCAGACATGTCATCCAGCGGGATAGGTGCGGTCATATGTCCGACCTTTCAGCGCGGTCTAAGACCGCTGGCCTCGATGAAATTCGCGATGCCAGGGGCTGATCAATCTGACGCGCTGTAGGCGCATTGTCGCGCCGGCCTCTCTCGCCTCGCCCGTGGGTCATCGTCTAATTTTGCACCTCGCCTCTGTCCGGCGTCGCGCCGGCCAATCCGTCCTGGTCGTCGTTCGGCTCAGGCGCGTGGTGCGCCGCTTGCCGCACCAGCATTTCGATATGTCCCGCCCTTGGTGAGCAGCGCCCAGATAATCCTCGCCATCTTGTTGGCGAGCGCGATCGCGATGACCTTGAAAGGCTGCCGCGCTTAAAGGGCGACGAGCCATCGCGGCGCTTTGTCGTTGCCCTTAACGCCGCAAGACCGACGTCGCGCCACAAACAAGCAGCGAGCGGAGCGTCGGGTTGCCCATTTCGATATGCCGCCGAGCCGCTCCTTGCCGCCGCTCGAATGGGGTTTTGGCGTCAGTCCCAGCCAGGCGGCGAAGTGACGACCGGATTTGAACCCGTCGGGATCCGGGATCAGCGCTTTGACGGAAGCCGCGGTGATCGCTCCGACGCCCGGAATTGTGGTCAGCCGTCGCATGTCCTCGTCGCGCTTCGCCTCGCCGACTCCCTCATTCGAGCTTGTCGATTTGACGCGTCAGCGCCTCGACCTGACCGGCGATTTCAGCCAGAGCCAAACGAGCGGCTTTTGGCAGGCAAACGTCCGCCTCGTCGCGGACGATCTCGATCAACGCAGCCACTTTAGCCGTGCCGAGGGCGGCAACTTCGACAAATGCCCGCGAAGCGCGTTGATCGCCTGAGTTTGCTGGCGGATCAAAAGGGCGCGCGTCCTCAGCACCATGGCCGCCGCCTGTTGATCAGCCGATTTGATCGGAACGAAACGCATGGTCTTGCGGGTGACGGCTTCGCTGATCGCTTCGGCGTCGGCGGCGTCCGTCTTGCCCCGTTTCACAAAAGGCTTCACACAATCGGCGGGATTAAACGCACGTCGTGACCGAGCGCCGCAATCTGGTGCGCCCAATAATGCGAACCGCCGCACGCCTCCAAACCAACCAGACACGGCGGAAGCTTTTCGAAAATCTGGGGAGAGAGGTCGTATTGCCTCACCCTGGATTGTTCCCGAACGATTTTCCGTTGCCTCACCATAATTTCCCCAGGGCCGGGTTGGGATCAATTCGCCATCGGCTCGATTGGCGGCTCGACGTGCATTGGCCCAAACACCATCGCGTGCGCCTTTTCCTTCCGCCAGATCTTCAAACGGCGCTGCAGCGTGCGCAGAAGTTGATCAGGATATTGCCCCGGCTGCTCCTCCTGCAGGCGCACCAGTAATTCGCGGCTCGTCCGCCAGGGCTCTTCGTCGAACCACGCGCGCAGCCGGCCCGTGACCTTCAGCAGCGGATCCGGTCGCCGACGACCCCGCTTTTGCTTCGGCTTGGCTCTTGCGGCTGGGCGGATTTCCCCCAGTTCCAGGCCGTCCGCAGGCCCGACAGGAACTGATCCAGCGCCAGATCGCTCACCACCAGCGCCGGCGTGCAAGATCCATCAGCAATGTCGACGAGGTGCTGCTGCGCCGATCGCATCTCTCGCAGCAGCTTTACCGGATCCAGCCGCCCCTGTGTTTGCGCCAGCATGGCCCGAACCGGTTCAGCCGTGAGTGGATGTGCCGCAGTCGCTGGCATGGTGTTGCCGCCGGGTGATAGCGCTTGCGCACGCGGGCGCCGTCCCGTTCTTTTCCCGCCAGCTTGAAGGAGGGCTGGAAGAAGTTCACGAACAGCCGCGCCGTTGCGTAGAGTTGTGCCAGAGTCGCAGCGGCTTCAAGCCCCTCCAGCCGGCGATAGTGCGGATTTCGCAAAAGCCGGACAAGAGTTCCTTTAATTCCCGGACAGCAGTGGAGTGCACCCCTCGACTGAGGCAAATAGATAGGGGACAGTTTCTGAATTACAGGAACTGTAAATGGTTGGAAGAAAGCCGAGATTTATTGAACAAGTTCTGGGTACTGCGGTCCGGTGCGCCTTGGCGGGACCTCCCCGAGCGATACGGCCCTACAACGGCTTTGTCCGATGGCGGAAAGCAGGTGTGTGGGACCGCCTCATGATCGAAATTGCTAAAGCGCATGACGGCCGGGCGCAGATGATCGACACCTCCATCGTTCGCGTCCATAAGCAGGGCGCGACAGCAAAAGGGGGGATCGAGATCATAGTCTCGGTCGCTCGCGAGGTGGGCTCACATCAAGCATCTGGCTGTGTGGTAATGAGTCTACGTCCTAGGTCGCAACCTATCGGGGCAGCCTGCGGCTGCATACGCGCTCCGCCAGCGCTTGCGAGTTCGGAAGGCATGAAGCCGATATCGACCGATGCCGATGGGCGGCGCATGGGCCGCGTAACGCAGTCGGTGTGACGCGCCTCCTCGGAAGTGCTCTAGCCGCTTCTGGATATCTGCGGGGTTCACGCTGCTGCCTGATTGCCGACCCGGACGGCCTCGTCGAGCGCTCTCCACAAACCGAGCGCGCCATCGCCGACGGCAATATCGGGCGCGGATCTTCAGGCCACGCCGCTTCACGTCGACCAGCAACTCGCGCCAGCTCTGCGCGCTCTCGCGAACGCCGGTCTGGAAACCGACGAGTTCTTTCCTGCCCTCGGGCGTGGCGCCGATCAGGACCAGCATGCATTCGGCTTGGTCTTCCATGCGGCCTGCAGGTAAACCCCGTCCGCCACACATAGACGTAGCGCCGCGCCGAAAGATCGCGCTTTTGCCAACGCTCGTAGTCGGCGTTCCACTCCGCCGTCAGCCGAGTGATCACCGAGGGTGAAGGTTCCGCGCGTCCTTGCCCATAAGCGCGCTCAGCGCTTCCTGGAAATCCCCTGTCGAAACGCCGCGCAGGTAGAGAACGGGAAGCAGCGCATCCAGACTCCGCGTCCGACGCGCCCATTTCGGCAGAATCAATGAGGAGAACCGGACCCGATCACCTTGCCATTCGCGCCGCGATCCCGGATCTTCACCCGCCTGACTGGCACCGGCCCGATGCCCGTCTGGATGGCTCCGTTCCGGGCCGTGACCATGCCGGACAATCCGGTCACGGCCATCGGCAAGCTTGAGATCCCGCATCTCGGCAAGAAACGTCTCGGCCTCGATCTCGATCGCCTGCGCCAGCAATTTGCGCGCCCCGGTGCGAAGCACATCGATCAGTGGATCATCAAACTCGTCAGGCTGACGAAGGAGAACAATGTTGATAGTCTCGTTCATGGCGTATCGCTCTCCTCGAGAGGTTCTGGCAGGCTTCATCACCCGCCTCGTACGCCGCTCTCCTCAAAACGTTATCACCCAGTTTCCGCCATAGCTCTAGGCTCAATACTGGCTGTACGTGCAGATCACGGTAAAAACGCGTCTTGATGGACCGTTAGCCAGCCGGAGGCTGCCCATCTGCTGGATGCAGTCCGCCCCCCGGGGAACACGCCATCCCACATCTCTAACTCAGAATTATCAACCTCATCGGGGGATTAACATGCGTATCGTTCGACGGAATGATTGGGCATAATCTGCGGCATTAAAAATCAGGGTGCTGAAAAGGCGGGGAATTTGCGCCATGTCGGCACCGATCTTGCCTCCAGGAGGAAGTTGACCGGTCAATTCCGATGGTTGTTGCCCTGCCGAAAAAGCCGCCAATCTTGAAGTAGCCTGCTACACTCCCGCTTCGAGCGCAGCATCTCCGCTACTCAGCCCTGCGTCGATTGTCCACCAGATCTAATTACATCATGCGCCGCCACATGAGCCACCCTCCAGACCGTGCCGATCGCCGCCTTCGATCGGTTGCAACAGATCCTTCAACTTAATTTACAGACTTTTTGCGACCGCAGTGAACTGAAAAGGGTATGTTCACCGCATTGTTCAAGGCCCGCACGGCCAAGAGCTGCGCCGAATTATCCCAGGATAGCCGCACAGCACGAAATATTGGAGGTCGAAACAAGTGGCAAGAAGAGCGCTCATCTTCATTGAATCTTCAAGTAATGGTTCCCGATACGTCAAAGCGGCTAAGAATCTTGATCTTTTACCATTTGTTATGAACCCGTCGGGATCCGGGATCAGCGCTTTGACGGAAGCCGCGGTGATCGCTCCGACGCCCGGAATTGTGGTCAGCCGTCGCATGTCCTCGTCGCGCTTCGCCTCGCCGACTCCCTCATTCGAGCTTGTCGATTTGACGCGTCAGCGCCTCGACCTGACCGGCGATTTCAGCCAGAGCCAAACGAGCGGCTTTTGGCAGGCAAACGTCCGCCTCGTCGCGGACGATCTCGATCAACGCAGCCACTTTAGCCGTGCCGAGGGCGGCAACTTCGACAAATGCCCGCGAAGCGCGTTGATCGCCTGAGTTTGCTGGCGGATCAAAAGGGCGCGCGTCCTCAGCACCATGGCCGCCGCCTGTTGATCAGCCGATTTGATCGGAACGAAACGCATGGTCTTGCGGGTGACGGCTTCGCTGATCGCTTCGGCGTCGGCGGCGTCCGTCTTGCCCCGTTTCACAAAAGGCTTCACACAATCGGCGGGATTAAACGCACGTCGTGACCGAGCGCCGCAATCTGGTGCGCCCAATAATGCGAACCGCCGCACGCCTCCAAACCAACCAGACACGGCGGAAGCTTTTCGAAAATCTGGGGAGAGAGGTCGTATTGCCTCACCCTGGATTGTTCCCGAACGATTTTCCGTTGCCTCACCATAATTTCCCCAGGGCCGGGTTGGGATCAATTCGCCATCGGCTCGATTGGCGGCTCGACGTGCATTGGCCCAAACACCATCGCGTGCGCCTTTTCCTTCCGCCAGATCTTCAAACGGCGCTGCAGCGTGCGCAGAAGTTGATCAGGATATTGCCCCGGCTGCTCCTCCTGCAGGCGCACCAGTAATTCGCGGCTCGTCCGCCAGGGCTCTTCGTCGAACCACGCGCGCAGCCGGCCCGTGACCTTCAGCAGCGGATCCGGTCGCCGACGACCCCGCTTTTGCTTCGGCTTGGCTCTTGCGGCTGGGCGGATTTCCCCCAGTTCCAGGCCGTCCGCAGGCCCGACAGGAACTGATCCAGCGCCAGATCGCTCACCACCAGCGCCGGCGTGCAAGATCCATCAGCAATGTCGACGAGGTGCTGCTGCGCCGATCGCATCTCTCGCAGCAGCTTTACCGGATCCAGCCGCCCCTGTGTTTGCGCCAGCATGGCCCGAACCGGTTCAGCCGTGAGTGGATGTGCCGCAGTCGCTGGCATGGTGTTGCCGCCGGGTGATAGCGCTTGCGCACGCGGGCGCCGTCCCGTTCTTTTCCCGCCAGCTTGAAGGAGGGCTGGAAGAAGTTCACGAACAGCCGCGCCGTTGCGTAGAGTTGTGCCAGAGTCGCAGCGGCTTCAAGCCCCTCCAGCCGGCGATAGTGCGGATTTCGCAAAAGCCGGACAAGAGTTCCTTTAATTCCCGGACAGCAGTGGAGTGCACCCCTCGACTGAGGCAAATAGATAGGGGACAGTTTCTGAATTACAGGAACTGTAAATGGTTGGAAGAAAGCCGAGATTTATTGAACAAGTTCTGGGTACTGCGGTCCGGTGCGCCTTGGCGGGACCTCCCCGAGCGATACGGCCCTACAACGGCTTTGTCCGATGGCGGAAAGCAGGTGTGTGGGACCGCCTCATGATCGAAATTGCTAAAGCGCATGACGGCCGGGCGCAGATGATCGACACCTCCATCGTTCGCGTCCATAAGCAGGGCGCGACAGCAAAAGGGGGGATCGAGATCATAGTCTCGGTCGCTCGCGAGGTGGGCTCACATCAAGCATCTGGCTGTGTGGTAATGAGTCTACGTCCTAGGTCGCAACCTATCGGGGCAGCCTGCGGCTGCATACGCGCTCCGCCAGCGCTTGCGAGTTCGGAAGGCATGAAGCCGATATCGACCGATGCCGATGGGCGGCGCATGGGCCGCGTAACGCAGTCGGTGTGACGCGCCTCCTCGGAAGTGCTCTAGCCGCTTCTGGATATCTGCGGGGTTCACGCTGCTGCCTGATTGCCGACCCGGACGGCCTCGTCGAGCGCTCTCCACAAACCGAGCGCGCCATCGCCGACGGCAATATCGGGCGCGGATCTTCAGGCCACGCCGCTTCACGTCGACCAGCAACTCGCGCCAGCTCTGCGCGCTCTCGCGAACGCCGGTCTGGAAACCGACGAGTTCTTTCCTGCCCTCGGGCGTGGCGCCGATCAGGACCAGCATGCATTCGGCTTGGTCTTCCATGCGGCCTGCAGGTAAACCCCGTCCGCCACACATAGACGTAGCGCCGCGCCGAAAGATCGCGCTTTTGCCAACGCTCGTAGTCGGCGTTCCACTCCGCCGTCAGCCGAGTGATCACCGAGGGTGAAGGTTCCGCGCGTCCTTGCCCATAAGCGCGCTCAGCGCTTCCTGGAAATCCCCTGTCGAAACGCCGCGCAGGTAGAGAACGGGAAGCAGCGCATCCAGACTCCGCGTCCGACGCGCCCATTTCGGCAGAATCAATGAGGAGAACCGGACCCGATCACCTTGCCATTCGCGCCGCGATCCCGGATCTTCACCCGCCTGACTGGCACCGGCCCGATGCCCGTCTGGATGGCTCCGTTCCGGGCCGTGACCATGCCGGACAATCCGGTCACGGCCATCGGCAAGCTTGAGATCCCGCATCTCGGCAAGAAACGTCTCGGCCTCGATCTCGATCGCCTGCGCCAGCAATTTGCGCGCCCCGGTGCGAAGCACATCGATCAGTGGATCATCAAACTCGTCAGGCTGACGAAGGAGAACAATGTTGATAGTCTCGTTCATGGCGTATCGCTCTCCTCGAGAGGTTCTGGCAGGCTTCATCACCCGCCTCGTACGCCGCTCTCCTCAAAACGTTATCACCCAGTTTCCGCCATAGCTCTAGGCTCAATACTGGCTGTACGTGCAGATCACGGTAAAAACGCGTCTTGATGGACCGTTAGCCAGCCGGAGGCTGCCCATCTGCTGGATGCAGTCCGCCCCCCGGGGAACACGCCATCCCACATCTCTAACTCAGAATTATCAACCTCATCGGGGGATTAACATGCGTATCGTTCGACGGAATGATTGGGCATAATCTGCGGCATTAAAAATCAGGGTGCTGAAAAGGCGGGGAATTTGCGCCATGTCGGCACCGATCTTGCCTCCAGGAGGAAGTTGACCGGTCAATTCCGATGGTTGTTGCCCTGCCGAAAAAGCCGCCAATCTTGAAGTAGCCTGCTACACTCCCGCTTCGAGCGCAGCATCTCCGCTACTCAGCCCTGCGTCGATTGTCCACCAGATCTAATTACATCATGCGCCGCCACATGAGCCACCCTCCAGACCGTGCCGATCGCCGCCTTCGATCGGTTGCAACAGATCCTTCAACTTAATTTACAGACTTTTTGCGACCGCAGTGAACTGAAAAGGGTATGTTCACCGCATTGTTCAAGGCCCGCACGGCCAAGAGCTGCGCCGAATTATCCCAGGATAGCCGCACAGCACGAAATATTGGAGGTCGAAACAAGTGGCAAGAAGAGCGCTCATCTTCATTGAATCTTCAAGTAATGGTTCCCGATACGTCAAAGCGGCTAAGAATCTTGATCTTTTACCATTTGTTATGTC
>NZ_SRTD01000027.1:29457-48979 GCF_004792105.1 Mesorhizobium sp. M8A.F.Ca.ET.161.01.1.1
CGCACAGCACGAAATATTGGAGGTCGAAACAAGTGGCAAGAAGAGCGCTCATCTTCATTGAATCTTCAAGTAATGGTTCCCGATACGTCAAAGCGGCTAAGAATCTTGATCTTTTACCATTTGTTATGTCATCTGATCCAACTCGGTACGACTATCTTGCGGCGGAAGGCATAGAGGCGATATGTGTGGATACAGACAATCTCGATGCGCTAATCCGCGAATGTTCCCGCCTGGCTGAGAACTATGACATTGCCGGCATTACCGGCTTTCCGAACCCCGGCGAATGGGTCTATGCGACAGCTGGCAGGCTCTGTCGGCATTTCGATCTACCTGGACCGAACCCGGCATCGATTGAACAGTGCTCCGACAAATTTATTCAACTTCAGCTTCTTGCGGAGGCTGGCGTTCCCCTCCCTCTTTATCGCTTGGCAGCGGATGCGGCGGACGTTAAAAGCGCCGCCGCCGAAATCGGCCTGCCGGTGGTTCTTAAGCCAGCGGTAGGCAACGCCAGCAGCGGGGTCCGGTTGTGCCGAAACGTCGATGAGTTAAAGGAACATACGACTTATCTATTGGGTGGGAAGCACGTATGGCGGTTTTCACCCAGGATCCTGGTCGAAGAATTCGCGCAAGGTCCCTACTATTGCTCCGAGATAATGGGAGATGAGGTCATCGGGATTTACGGCGGTGAGGTCGGCCCCGAGCCGTACTTCGTCTTTCGTGAATACACCCTACCGGCCCTACTGACTGATGAAGAGCAAGAGCGGATTGTTGAACTTTCCCTGACCTGTTTGCGCGCTCTCGGCCTTGGTTGGGGACCCACCTGCATAGAATTCCGTTGGACGAACCGTGGCCCTGTGGTTATTGAAGTTAACCCGCGTCTTGGTGGTGTGCCCGGTCCTCAACTGGTTCAGCTCACTTACGGGCTCGATCTCGTCACCGAGCACATCAAGCTTGTCATCGGCGAGGAATCGAATTTGCGCAGAATGCATTCGCGCACTGCGGCCGCGCGTTTTTTGATACCTGATCGCGATGGCACTCTCGATTGGATCAGTGGCGACAGTCGGGCGGCTGCCATACCGGGGGTAGCCGAGGTCACGTTTTATGTTGAACCCAAGACGCCCATCGTTAGGAAAGGCGATCTCGGAGACTGGATCGGATGTGTCATCGCCGCTTCAGCCACCCGTGCGCAGACCGAGGCGATACTTCAGGAGGCTGTGGACTTAATCGGCTGGTCGATTGCACCATTTCCGACCCCTTAGTAAATAGAAGAAGCTAACGTCCGCGCACCATCGAAATAAGAGGCATCGTAGCCCCGTCGAGCGCGGCGGGGTACTGAAGGTGTTTGTCTGCGTTTTCTTTGCGGACCTGCATCGTGCTTTCTTGGCTGGAGAAAGTCCCATATGATACTTCTTTCCACCCGGTGTGTGAATTCCAGCGTTGCGCAAGGGCCGGACAGTACCCGGCCCTATCGCAACGTTTCAGGCCCGCAGTGCGCCAGACTTCTTAGCCGTCCAGGTGGCGATATAGTCCATCAGTCCTGGATTGAGGCAATCATAAGGTTCGAGCCCGATCGACTTCAGCTGTGACCTTATGCCGTCCATGCGGCTCGGATCGACACCGGATTCAATGATCGACGAGACAAAGGCGGTGAAGCCCGGCGGCGACCAGCCGTCTTCCTGGAAGCGTTCCGGATGGATGAAGGACAGGCCCTTGAACGGATGGTCGCGCTCGACCGGGCCGTGCATGTGGACGCCGCAGCCCGTGCAGGCATGGCGCAGGATCAGCGCGCCCGGATCGACCACCTTCAGCTTGTCGCCGTTTTCGGTCACGGTCACGTCGTTTGTAGCGGCAACCGCCACGACCGAGAACAATGCGCCTTCCGGCTTCCAGCATTTGGTGCAGCCGCAGGCATGGTTGTGGGCGATCTGGCCCTTGACCTTCACCTTGACCGGGTTGCTGGTGCAGGCGCAGACCAGCGTGCCGCCGGCAAAGTCGGGCTTTTCCCGTGGCAGTCCATTGTCGATTTTAGGATGCAGTTTTTCCGGCATTTTGTCTCCTCCCGTGTTGAGCATCTGCATTTTTCGGCCGCTGGCTGGTTAGCCGGCGGCTTTCTCCTCCTCAGTAAACCACCACACTCCTGATCGACTTGCCTTCATGCATGAGGTCAAAACCCCTGTTGATGTCCTCGAGCTTCAGCGTGTGGGTGATCATCGGATCGATCTCGATCTTGCCGGCCATGTACCAGTCGACGATCTTCGGCACGTCGGTGCGGCCGCGCGCGCCGCCGAAGGCGGTTCCCATCCA
Organism: Mesorhizobium sp. M8A.F.Ca.ET.161.01.1.1; assembly: GCF_004792105.1. Lineage (NCBI taxonomy): Bacteria > Pseudomonadati > Pseudomonadota > Alphaproteobacteria > Hyphomicrobiales > Phyllobacteriaceae > Mesorhizobium > Mesorhizobium sp. M8A.F.Ca.ET.161.01.1.1. The sequence goes on from NZ_SRTD01000027.1 coordinate 31,762, forward strand.
GGTGCGGCCGGTGACCAGTTGGAACGGCCGCGTCGAGATCTCCTGGCCGGCACCGGCGACGCCGATGACGACCGACTTGCCCCAGCCGCGATGCGAGGCTTCCAGCGCCTGGCGCATCACCTTGGTGCTGCCGGTGCAGTCGAATGTGTAGTCGGCGCCGCCGATCTGGTCGGCGCCACGCTTGGTCATGTTGACGAGGTGGGGCACGACATCGCCGTCGATCTCCTTCGGATTGACGAAATGCGTCATGCCGAACCGCTCGCCCCATTCCTGCTTGTCGTTGTTCAAATCGACGCCGATGATCATGTCGGCGCCGGCAAGTTTCAGGCCCTGTATGACGTTGAGGCCGATACCGCCGAGGCCGAAGACCACGGCTGTCGCGCCGATCTCGACCTTGGCAGTGTTGATCACAGCGCCGATACCGGTGGTGACGCCGCAGCCGATGTAGCAGATCTTGTCGAAGGGCGCGTCGGGGTTGACCTTGGCCAGCGCGATCTCGGGCAGCACGGTGAAATTGGAGAAAGTCGAGCAGCCCATATAGTGAAAGATCTTGTCCTTGCCGATCGAGAAGCGCGATGAACCATCGGGCATCAGGCCCTGGCCCTGGGTGGCGCGGATGGCCGTGCACAGATTGGTTTTTCGCGACAGGCAGGAATGGCACTGGCGGCATTCGGGCGTGTAGAGCGGGATGACGTGGTCGCCCTTCTTGAGCGAGGTGACGCCCTTGCCGATATCGACGACCACGCCGGCGCCCTCATGGCCCAGAATCGCCGGAAATAGGCCTTCCGGATCGGCGCCAGACAGCGTGAATTCGTCGGTGTGGCAGATGCCGGTCGCCTTGATCTCGACCAGCACCTCGCCCTCACGTGGGCCGTCGAGATCGACCTCCATGATCTCCAGCGGCTTTCCGGCGGCGACAGCGACAGCGGCGCGCGTTTTCATGATTTATATCCTTAATCTTGGCTACTGGCTTGTTCGCTTCGACATGTCATGTGACTGACTAACACGGATGTCTCTTGGTGTCCCTGATCAACTGATATCAGCTAATTGCCGGCAGCGTTTCTGCAAAAGCTGCCTGGGCACGGAACAGGCATACTCACATTGCAAATATGAGCAACTTGGTAGATCTCCTCGTTTGTCTCAGCCAGCCACCGTTTAACCCACGATTTCTTTGCTGGCGATTTTCTTTTCGATCTGTTTCGTGGACAGTCCCTTCAAAGCCCACGCCACCGCGTGCTGGCCTGTGGCGTCCAGGACATGGTTGTTACCGAGAGCTTCGGTTCGGATGAGAGTGACATCGTGGCCTAGCGCCTTCGCAGCCTGATAGTAGTCCTCCAGGTTCAAAAATAGCGCTGACTCATCCTTTTCATCACCAATGACAAACAAGCGACGGCGAGGATTCATCGCGATCTTGGACAGATGCACAACCGGGTCATAGATATTATCCGCTCCATCGTACCCACTGCGCTCCAGGCTACCCCTGCGCAGCCCATCCAGGGACAGGCAAGCGGCTGAAAATGCGACACATTCTACGTCCGGAAATTGCGTCAGCAAATAACTGGCTACACTACCGCCGCCGGACTGTCCCGCAAATCCGTAACGCTTGATATTATGGCGTGCGATAAGCTGTCGAACAGCCCCCGCAACGAGCTCCATCTCGCGCATCTGGCGAGCCAAACTGTGTTTGCCCGACGACCCATAGAGTCCCGGCCGGGCGATCTTGACGAACGGCATTCCGAGCGAAGACGCTGTCATATTCGCATAGGTCTGCTGCCTCGCAACGCTGTTGTCCTCGTACCCCGCAGGTTCTCCAAACCACAAGCGATCGCCATGTATGTAGAACACTGCCATTGGGGTCCGATTGGACAAACCGGACGACCAGTGGCGGATACAGTCGCATATTCCCTCGACCTCAACCCAAACACCATTGCCGTACGCCAGACACTCAGCTTCAGTGCAAGCGGGCACGCCCTGTGCCACGCTGGCGACAGAGAATATCTCATCATGCAACGCTAACTGAGCTGAAGTAGACATGATGCTGCCTCTTGGTATTATGGACGCCTAGGCGTTTAGGAGGGCCGATATATTGAAATCAACCTCTTGAAGACGCCGTCTGGTAATGTCCTTACCGCCCGCCAGAAGGCGGCGCGCTGCCATGTGGTCTCGGGGACGATTAACGCTTTCAACGCTGACGCAGACGTCGTCGCGGAAATGAAACACAGAAACATCCGATTTCTCTCCGCGCCGCGATTCAGAATGGGTCGTCTCGCTAGATAGACCCGCAATCTGGATTTTCGACTCGTACTGATCGGACCAGAACCAAGGTACGGCGTGGTAGACTTTGTCTCCTCCAGCTATCGCGTTGCCGGCTATGCGGGCCTGATCGATCGCGTTCTGCACCGATTCAAGGCGGATCCCCGCGCGGTTGAACTCACCAGCGAACGTGGCGCAGTCTCCCGCTGCAAATACGTTGCTCTTGGAGGTGCGCGACCTATTGTCGACAATAATCCCGTTTCCCACATGCAACTCGAGCTGCTGCGCGAGCTCGAGATTGGGCTGAGAGCCGACCCCAACAACGACGATATCCGCTTTCAGGATCAAGCTGTCGTCCATTTCGAGACGATTGATCTGGCCGCTGGGGCCAATGATCGGGCGCACCTTACGGGAAGTGATTAGGTTCACCCCGTTTTGTGCGTGAATTGCCGACAGCAATCTCGAAAGTTCCGGGGATACCGCGCGAGCCAGAACCCGGTCCGCAGCTTCCACTACCGTTACGTGTTTGTTTTGCCGAACAAGGGCAGATGCGACTTCGAGACCAATGAACCCTGCGCCGATAATCACTACCTTTTCCGCACCAGGGATTGCCAAGCGAAGATTTCGGGCATCTGCAACGCTGCGAACGTAGTGCAGGTTGCCGGGGCATGTTTCGAGGCCGGGCAGCGTGCGCGCACGGGCGCCTGTTGTCAGGGCCAGGGTGTCGAATGGTATGACAACGTCGTTGGACAGGGTGGCACGATTCCCACGCCCGTCAATCGCGACGACTTTCGAGCCCAGCTCTACTTCAATGGCCTTGTCCCTGTAGAAGGCTTCTGCCCTTAGAGGCATGAGCTCCTCACCAGGGTCCTTGAGATAGGACTTGGAAAGGGGCGGCCTATGGTATGGAAGGTCGCCTTCATCACTAACGATCAAGATCTCTTCCGCATAGCCGCTCTCACGCGCCTGGCACGCCAACTCGGATGCGGCGTATGAGCCCCCGACTATCAGTAGTCTCTTTCGCATAAGGCGTGCTTCCGCCGTCGTTGGATTGCTGCAAAAAAGGGCCGCAAGAGGTGATAGGCTTGCGCTAGAATCCGGAACCAGGTGCCAGCCTCACGGTCAAACCGTCGAGATCTTCAGTCAGCTTGACTTGACAAGAGAGTCGAGAGTTCTCCTGCCGCTCTTCAGCGATGTCCAGCATGGCATCTTCAACATCGCTGACTGGCTTTAGCTTGCTGGTCCATTCATCTTCCACATATACGTGGCACGTCGCGCATGCCGCACAGCCGCCGCATTGGGCCGTGATGTTGAGGCCTGCATCGCGGATAACGCTCATAAGAGTTTGTCCGGCTACATCACGGATTTCGACTCTTGCGCCGCCCTGGTCGTATACGACTATTCTCACCCTGATTTACCTCAAAATAGAACGTTGAGTGGTCCGTAGGAACGATGGGAATAGTTCCTAAAGCGTGGCGGCTCCATGGACGGATCAAGCCGTAGCTCGGGAAGCCGTTCGATAAGGCCCTTCATGCCTTCACGCATTAAAAGCCGGGCAAAGTGCATGCCTGCGCAGAGCCGCGGGCCAACGTTCAGGGCCAGATGGTCATTCGGCGCTTTTCTGGTGAGATCCAGGGCGTGTGGACAACTATAGTGTTCCGGATCGCGGTTCGCGGCCGCGTGCAGATTGCAAATCACGTCGTCCTTCTTCACCGAAACACCCAAGACCGATACGTCGTGGTTCGCTACGCGGAAGCGCCATTGCACGGATCCCAAAAGCCGCAGGGTCTCTTCCACGAAGACGTTGAGGGTTGCTCCCTGATCGTTTGTGATTGCACGCCGGGCTTCGGGATTAGTCAGATAAAGGTAGACCGCGTTGGCAATGGCATTTGCCGTCGTTTCTCCTGAGCCAATGGCAGAATCTCGTGTATTATGGAGAACTTCCGTTACCCCGAGGCCAGGATAATCTTTCTCGCCCTGCGACCAGAGCAAGCTTATGAAATCGTCTCCGCGCTTGTCTTTTCGTTCCAGGACGAGGGGAAGGAACAGCTCGTTCAGCTTGTCCGACGCATGCTGAGCTTTTTGCATCAATTCGCCGCCGGCATTTTTCATACCGATCCAAGCCACGATATCCTTGTGCCACTCCGCAACCTGCGTGACGAGCGCATCGTCCTTCCACGGGAGCCCGAACATTGAGGCCATTACCCGCTCTGGAATGGCCTGCGCATACTCAGTGACGAGTTCAGCACCGCCCCTTTTCTGGAAGCGGTCTATCGCATCGTTGATAACGGGCAACACGTGGTCAACTCGGTATTTTGTCATGGCACTGGGGCTGAGAAGCTTGAGATAAACCCGCCGCATGGCCGCGTGTTTCTCACCGGTCATCACCGATACGCCGGTCGCCCCGCCATTGATCTCGAGCGTCTTCGGCGATGCGTCGACGTACATGATCCGGAAAGTTTCTTCATCGGATTCCGTAATTTTGCAGGCATCGTAACTGACGGCGAGCCAGCAGTTCATGCCGGGGTCCCACACCAAGGGGCCGCGCCTCCTGAGTTCATCGTAACTTGGGAACGGGTCCACGTCTGCCAGCGATAGCATCGACCAATCGGGGGAAGAAATCGGCGTCAAGGCAGGTGTCATGATGGCGTTCCTTGATCAAAATAGTGTCTTATCGGTTCCAGGTTGCGAGAGTATCCGTACACCAATCGCGGGATGCTTTCGGGAGAACGGCTCCAAGGGTGGCGTTGAAGCTGCGCGTACGCTGCTGTTCGCCCGACACAACCACGCACCACGTTTCCACCTCTAACGCCCCATGCATTGCCAAGCCGTCACAAGCCCGCCCTAGGGCTCTCAACAGGCGCTACGTAGCTTCGTCTGATCGCTAGGCACGATCATGGGGAAGCGTGACCAGGTGCAAATTAGGCCATGCATGGCCTGCATACGTGTCAAAAGATGATGCCGGTTGAAATAGGCTCTGCATAGTCTTGCGTGGCATGAAACGGATCTACAGGAGGGACCGTCCAGCGAAGTTAAAGGCAAAGAGCGTTGGCCGCTTCTCGAGCCATTTTGAGCCCGCGTCAATCATTTTGGGCGAGGCCGATCCTGATCAGATGGCTTCCTTTACGGCGCGAAGAAACTGCTGGGTCCTCTCCCTTTGCGGGTTTGAGAATAACTCTGCTGGGGTACCTTGTTCCTCAATCTTGCCGCCGTAGAAGAAACACACCCTGTCAGAAATATCGCGGGCGAACCCCATCTGATGCGTCACCATCAGCATGGTCAGGTTATGTTCCGCGACGAGCTTCCTGATGACGTTAGTGACCTCACCAATAACTTCTGGGTCAAGCGCGGATGTGACCTCGTCAAACAGCATAACCTTCGGTCGCATTGCTAGCGCGCGGGCGATTGCTACGCGCTGCTGCTGGCCGCCTGACAGCCTCGAGGGGTGCTGATCCATTTTATGAAGCATGCCGACCATTTCGAGCAACTCGACACAGCGGTCGCGAGCCTCGGCTTTTGGCATGTTTAACACCTGAACCGGGCCCTCCATGCAATTCTCCAGGGCAGTCATGTGGGGAAAAAGATTGAAATGCTGAAAGCACATGCCGATATCGGAGCGGCGGCTGCGAATGTATTTTTGACTAGCCGGGACCAGCACTCCATTCTTTTCCATGTGGGTCAGGGGCTTTCCATCGACGTAAATACATCCTCCATTGATTGTCTCCAGTGTCATCAAGACTCTCAATACGGTTGTCTTGCCTGATCCTGACGGGCCTACGATGGTGACCGTTTCTCCTGCCGCCACATCAAGGTTCAGGTCTTCAAGCACAACGATCGGCCCGTAGGCCTTTCGCACCTTTCTGAAACTCACGACGGGCGTGGTATCGCCAGTGAGTTGCAGGGGCATGTTCATAAGGTTGGTCATGTTAAGTTCCTAACCTATGGCGGAGATACCGTTCCAATAGGTTCACCAAGCCGGCTGAAGGCAATGAAATCGCTAGGAATATCACTCCGACCGAAGTGTAAGGCTCTAGGAAACGGTAATTCTCGGTTCCAATAGCGTTGGCCGTGTGCATCAGCTCTGCGACACCTATCACCGAGAGCATCGGGGTGTCTTTGAATATACCAACCAGATAGTTACCCATTCCTGGAATGCAGAGCGGGATTGCCTGAGGGATGACGATTCGAACATAGGTCTGTTTGGTGGACATGTTCAGCGCGGTTGCCGCCTCCCATTGCCCATGGGCGACCCCTTCGATCCCGCCGCGATAGACTTCGGACAGGTAGCAGGCATAGTGGAGCCCGATGGCTAGCATCCCTGATACCCATGGACTCAGCCGAACTCCAAATTGTGGGGCAACGTAGAAAACAAAAAAAACCTGAACGAGGAGCGGTGTCGAGCGGATAAACTCTATCAGTTCACGAATGAGCCAACGCAGGACTGTAGCATTGCCACGCTGAACAAGGGCAAGTGCCAGACCCAGCACCATAGCAATAGCATAGCCGGACAGTGCGGCAATGAGGGTGTTGCCCGTGGCGTGTATCAACCGCGGTAAGATTTGCCAGGTGAAATCCCAGTCCCATTTGAACATGACTCAAGCTGAGCCCAACTTGGAGCGCATTCGCTTCTCGAGACTGCGCATACCGGGAGTCAGCAAGAATCTCGCCAATATGTAGTAGATGACCAGCGCTGCGCCGAAAACCTGGGCCGACAGAAATGTCTGGCCGTTGATCTGCTTGGCTTCGAACATGACGTCCGAAACCGATATTAGGGACACGAGGGCCGTGGCCTTCAACAACTCGATCAAAAGATTGCCCCAGGCCGGCAATGCAATCACCAGCGCCTGGGGGAGGATAACGCGCCGCATCCGCTGGGCTGGAGCCATATTGATGGCCAATGCGGCTTCCCACTGCCCCCTTGGCACTGCAAGAACGGCGCCCTTAACCAGTTCGGCGCCGTAAGCCCCGATGTTCAAGCCAATCGCCAAACACCCTGCGGTAAACTTCTCGATTGTAAGGCCGAAGAGCGGAAGCACGAAAAAGATCCAGTAGAGCTGGACCAATAGGGACGTGCCTCTGAACAGTTCGACGTAGCAAACGGCGACCGCTCGCAGAAGGGGCGTTGGCGCAAGCTTGCAGAGGCCTGCGATCATCGATAACGCGATGCTTAGAACCGCCGAGCATGCAAAAATAAGGATCGTCACCCAGGTGCCTGATAACAACCGGGGCCAGTACTGCGCAAGAAACTCTAGAAAACCCATAATCTATCCGCTAGCAGGACCGGGATGCGGGCTCCCAGCGGGTGCCCGCATCCGCTGTACCTTACCGGTTTGAGCAAGCCCACTGGGTCGTGGTGGGACCCGGAAGATTAACCTCGGACAAGCCGTACGGCTTAATGGCCTCGATCATCCGAGGAGTCCCAACGTATCTTTTCAAGGCCTCGTTGAACTTGGCCAAGAAATCAGCGTCCTCCGTGCGAAACCCAATGCCCACCCAGTTCTGTGTCCATTCGGGCAGGTCCGCGGGGTTTGTAGCTTCAAACTGGCCGTTCGACCCATCCGCCATGGACTTCACTTCGAAATAGGTCATACCGCCGGCGTCCGCGCGGCCCGATTTGACCGCGGCCAGGACCTCAGACGGTCCTGGCACCTGTGTTATCTGGTCGTCGCTCACGCCTTCCTTTTTTGCTGCCTCGATCAGGTTTGCGCCTGAATAGGTGACGAATGCAGCGTTCTTCTGAAGGATATCCTTGTAGTTGTGGATGCCCTTGGGATTTCCGGCGGGCACCAGAAACGCATCACCGGTCTTCGCAATTGGCTCAGAAAACGCAACGTTCTTGCAGCGGCTTCCCAGGATGTACATTCCACCCGTGATTATGTCATAGCGGTTGGCCTGCAGGCCGGGGATAAGGCCGCCCCAATCGGTAACGGTGGTCTCGAAATTGGTCAGGCCCATGTCTTTCAAAATGCCGAGCGCGACGTCGTTCACGAACCCCTTTGGCTGGCCCTTGTCGTCCGGAAAGGCATAGATCGGCACGTTAGAGAACCCGATCCGGATCGGCTGACCGGCGCTGATGCGGTCCGAAAGTGGACCTGCAGTTACCGTGTAGGCGCCTGCGAACAAGGAAATACCGGCTGCTAGAATGGCTGTTCCCATTTTGGTTTTCATTTTGCTACCCCTTACTGCCACGATTGATCGTGGTTGATTGCGGCTGCCTGTGGCAAAGATGCAACCGACCGTACTTGCGCATCATGGAGCACTCTTTGCATGGTATTTCGCCAAATGTGCCGGATGGGCGAAACGTTCCAACCATAAGTCCAGCTTTTTTGAAATGTTAGCCATCTTTTCCAAGGGCAGCCTCCACGACGTTCACCCAATAAGCCACGCCGTACGGGATTGCGTGATCGTCAAAATCGTAAGCGCCATTGTGCAAAGCGGCCGAAGGGCCATTGCCGATGAAAATGAGGGCTCCTGGGCGTGCCTGCAGCATGTAAGCGAAATCTTCTGCAACCATGGCCGGCCTCAATCTGTCGTCTACCGCTGCCGCGCCGGTGCCTTGAGCCGCACGGATGGCAAGAGCAGTGGCAGCGCTATCATTCACTGCCGCTGGAACCGATCGGCGGTACCGGTAGGCAATGTCGCCCCCGAAAGCTTGCGCGATTTTCCGCGCAACGAGCTCGATCTGGGTCTCGGCGAAGTCACGCAGGGAAGGGGCCAATGCGCGGACGGTTCCAGCCAGTTCAACTTCGTCGGCGATCACATTGTAAGCATTCGAGGCCCTGAGTTTCGTGACGGAAATTACCAGCGACTCGATTGGATCGGTGCTGCGCGACACAAGTCCTTGCAGGCCAGTGATGACTTGGGCGGCGATAACGACCGGATCGACCGCAAGGTGCGGGGCTGCAGCGTGCCCGCCGCGACCTTTTACAACGATATCGAAATCATCTTGGGAGGCCATCATCGAGCCTGCGCAGATCGCGAATTTGCCTACATCGATCCCTGGCCAGTTGTGCATTCCGAAGACCTGGGAGATGCCAAAACGGTCCAAAAAGCCGTCTTCGACCATCTTGAGCCCGCCCGACGGCAATTCGACCTCCTCGGCCGGCTGGAAGATAAGCGCGACGGTGCCTCTGAAACTCCTTCTTTGGGAAAGGTACTTTGCAGCACCAAGCAGCATCGCCGTGTGGCCGTCGTGACCGCAGGCGTGCATCTTCCCGGGGGTCCTCGAGGACCAATCCTTTCCAGACACTTCATGGATGGGCAAGGCGTCCATATCTGTACGGAGGCCGATAGTCGGCCCGTCGCCGCCTTCGCCCTGGATGAAAGCGACGACGCCGGTGCCGGCTATGCCGGTTTCGATATAGTTGATTCCAAAGGACACCAACTTTTCCGTGACGAAACGTGCCGTCTCATGCACAGCGAAGTCGAGTTCGGGGTTTTGATGAAGATGCCTGCGCCAAGCTGTAGCCTCGTCGGCCAGATGATAAAACTTCTGGAACATGCTGACTCCATTCATCGGCGCCTGTCGTCCTACGGAGCGCCATGTGGCTGGCATTGTGCAGATTTACAGGAAACATTTGGGATATTTTGGTCAAAACACGCATTGGGATGAGAGGAAACGATCACGCTTCCATCACGATTGCAATGATGGCTCCATTTGCATGGGGTAGCGTTTCGTTACGCCTCCGATCTTGCAACGAGCATTTCGGATCGCTAATGCCACATGATGGTTTCGCATCTGAGGTGCAGGGATGATAGATGATCTTGACCGCCGGATACTCGGGGCGCTTCAGAAGAACAACAGGCTGTCGTTTGCCGAGCTTGCGGACCTCGTGGGTTCGTCTGCTGCCTCATGCATGCGCCGGGTCAACAGGTTACGCGCCGACGGGGTTGTGACCGCTGATATCTCCTTAGTCGACCCCAAGGCGCTCGGGAAGTCGTTGACAGTGGTCGTCACCGTAGAACTCGACCGTGAGCGTTTGGACCTCGTCGACGACTTCAAGCGAGCGATGAGGACGGCAAAAGAAGTCACTCAATGCTATATGATCACAGGCGATGCCGACTTCGTTCTTATTGTAGCGGTGGAGGACGTCGAGGCCTTCGACGTTTTTGTAAAGACCAAACTCTACACAAATCCCAATGTGCGCAAGTTCAAGAGCATGATTGCGTTGGACCGAGTTAAGTTTGAGCCCCGGGTTCTAGTGTAGACACTTCAAGGCTGAACGTTTCCACCACTCCCACCCGGTTTTTGAAGCGTGCATTTCGGCCGGCGCGCCACTTTGATCGCAATCAGCGCATCGAAGTCTGCGATTTAATTGGATCGCGGGGTGACCCGTGGTCGGACCAAAGGGCTTATGGCCCCGGTCGGGTCGACACCGGCACGCGCCGCGTGCTGGGTGGTCCGAGGTGCGCCAACATTCGAACTGCTGGGACGTGGAGCCGCTGGGCGGTCTCGCGGCGGTAAATCGTGATCGGGTGTGCGAAGCGCCTGGATTGAAAGATTTGGAGGACTCAGGAATGACACTTGCTGCAGCCGAACCTGCAACATCTCTCCCGACCATAGAGCAACGGCACCTGGATCAACGACAGTATCCTCATGGCGTAGCCTTCATGGACGGTCAGTACCTGCCGATGTCCGAAGCCAAAATATCCGTCTTGGATTGGGGCTTTCTGCATTCCGATGCCACCTACGACACCGTCCATGTATGGAACGGACGGTTCTTCAGGCTGGACCTGCATCTGGAGCGGTTCTTTCGCGGCATGGAAAAGCTCCGCATGAAGCTTCACTACAACCGCAGTGAGATCGAGAAGATTCTGTCAACCTGCGTGGCGCTATCTGGTCACAAGTCGGCATATGTCGAAATGGTCTGCACGCGAGGTGGCTCGCCCACCTTTAGCCGTGACCCGCGGGAATCGGAGAATAGGTTTATCGCATTCGCGGTGCCGTTCGGATCCGTCGCGAACAAAGAGCAGCTTGAGCGCGGCCTGCACGTCGCCATCAGCAACACCGTTCGGATTCCGCCCAGGTCGATCGATCCGTCCATCAAGAACTATCACTGGCTCGATCTGGTGAAAGGCCTGTTTGATGCGTATGACTACGGTGCCGAAACTGCATTGATTGTCGACATCAACGATCACATTGCCGAAGGGCCTGGCTTCAACGTTTTCATCGTCAAAGCCGGCCGTCTAAAGACCCCGGCTTATGGCGTCCTTGCCGGCATTACCCGGCAGACCGTATTTGATCTATGCAGCGAACTGGGCCTCTCTGTCAGCGCCGGCGACATTGATCGCGACGAGCTGAAGGGTGCCGATGAGGTTTTCATCACATCCACAGCGGGCGGGATCATGCCCGTGTCCAAGATTGACGAAACCGTGATAGGCGGCGGCAAGGTCGGTGGACTGACGTGCCAGCTGACACATCTGTATTGGGAGAAGCATGCCGACCCCGCATGGTCGACCCCGGTAAATTTCGGATAGTGCCGCGATATTTGTCGAAAAAGCCTTCCCATTGGGGAAGGCCGTGTTGCCGTGAGTTTGCCGATGTCCGACGCTTTCATCTTGCATCTCTCCAACGGACTCGCCGGCCTGAAATCAGCCGGGCTCTACAAGTCCGAGCGGGTGATCAGCTCGACCCAATCGGCCGAGATCGAGGTCGGCGGCGAGAAGGTGCTGAATTTCTGCGCCAACAATTATCTCGGCCTCGCCGACAGCCCTGAGCTGCGCGAGGCCGCCAAGCAGGCGCTCGACCGATATGGCTACGGTATGGCCTCGGTGCGCTTCATCTGCGGCACCCAGGAAGAGCACAAGGAGCTCGAAGCCACGATTTCCGCCTTCCTCGGCATGGATGAGACCATCCTCTACGGTTCCTGCTTCGACGCCAATGGCGGCCTGTTCGAGGCGCTGTTCGGTGAGGAGGATGCAATCATCTCCGATGCGCTGAACCACGCATCGATCATCGACGGTGTGCGGCTGTCGAAGACAAAGCGCTTCCGCTACGCCAACAACGACATGGCCGAGCTCGAGGCGCGCCTGAAGGATGCGAAGGATTGCCGTTTCCGGCTGATCGCCACCGATGGCGTGTTCTCGATGGACGGCATCATCGCCAACCTGCGAGGGGTCTGCGACCTCGCCGAGAAATACGATGCGGTGGTGATGGTCGACGATAGCCACGCGGTCGGCTTCGTTGGCAAGAACGGTCGTGGCTCGGCCGAACATTGTGGCGTCGAGGGCAGGGTGGACATCACCACCGGCACGCTCGGCAAGGCGCTGGGCGGTGCCTCGGGGGGGTACACATCGGGCAAAAAACCGGTGGTCGACTGGCTGCGCCAGCGATCGCGACCCTATCTTTTCTCCAACACGCTGATGCCGGCGATTGCCGGTGCCTCGCTGAAAGTGTTCGAGCTGATCCGGCATGGCGACGCGCTACGCGAGCGCCTATATGCCAATGCGGAACGCTTCCGGTCTCAAATGGGTAGGCTGGGCTTTACGCTTGCTGGTGCCGATCATCCGATCATTCCGGTGATGCTGGGCGATGCCGCCCTTGCGCAGGAGATGGCGCAGCGAATGCTGAAGCGCGGCATCTATGTCATCGGCTTCTCATTTCCTGTGGTGCCGAAAGGCCAGGCGCGGATCCGCACTCAGATGTCGGCTGCGCATTCCAGTGCGGACATCGACCATGCGGTAACGGCGTTTGCGGAGGTAGCTAAGGAACTTTCGATCATATGATCGGTGGTCTCTAACTACCTCTTCGGGGAAAGCGCAAATCGTCAGCGTCTCTTCCCCATCAACATATCTGCGCTAGCTGCTTCGGCGCCCGATCTGTGAGCAGTTGCGCCTTTCCTTCAGTAACCACGACTGTTTCCTCGTGCAGCACGATTTTACCTGGCTCGTATTCCAAGGCAGGCTCAATGCAGAGCACCATGCCTGGCTGCAACACTGTCTCGTCCTCCAGTCGAATTGACGGGGGCTCGGTCAGCCGCAACCCAAGGCCGTGCCCCATGCGTCCGTTGCTGTTGAGGTCCGCACCACGCGAAGAGAGTGCCTTGGCCATCTGTTCAAAGACAAATCCGGCAGTAAGCCCCGCTCTTACCGCTTGAAGCCCAGTCTCGTGCGCTTCCCAAACCTTTTCCTGAGCATACCGTAGGGCATCTGTAGCCCTGCCAATCTGGTAATTGCGATCGTAATCGCAGAAATACCCGTCGAAGGTCGTGCCTGTGTCGATGAAGAGCAGGTCGCCATCAGCGATGGGCCGGTCCCTTGGGCCGCCCGTAATCTCGAAAGGCCCTCCGACATCGGATCTGCAAATGAGGGTTGGGATTGCGCCGGCGCCGCCAGCATTGAGGCGACCGCGGAATTCCCGAAGGATCATACGCTCGGTATCGCCGACCTTAACGAAATCGGGCACCTGGGCGTATACGGCACCTGCGATGTCGATGGCCTGTTGGATTTTGCTGATCTCGGCCGGGCTCTTGATCATGCGAAGCTGCCAAATGAGGCTTGCGCCATCAATAATCTCGACGCTTTTCAGACCGCCGCTGATCGCATTCAATTGCGTTACCGGGATTCCCAGTCGCAGTTCGAAACCAAGTTCAGCTCCGACGCGTCCGTGTCGGCGGGGTAGGCCCGATATCGCCTCGACAACAAGAGATGTGCCCTCGTCTTCTGGGCGAGGCGAAGGCCAGGATCTGATTTCCTTGACCCACGTCTTCTCGATGATAGCCCTTCCGATCTCCGGAATGATTGCGAGGGGCGCACCGGTAGCAGGGATTAACACGAACCAAGGTCGGGTATAGCTCTCCCAGAATGTGGAATCGACACCGATGAAGTAGCGGATGTTGTCCATCGACGTGAGCAACAAGCCGTCTAGGCGATGTTGACCCATTAACCGCTGAGCCCGGGCGACCCGTTCTTCGAACTCTGTCGGCGCAAAGCCGTAGGAGGCTTCCTGATCCATCTCTAACCCTGTTCCCAAACGTTTTGCGCCGTGACAGCAGCATTTAGCCACCAACCTAAGGGCAACCAGTGCGCGGAACATTTCAAAATAGGGCCAGAGGCACAGGCCCTATTGCAAATGTGCCCTGATTGGCCGCCAGATCTCCGATCTCTGGCCCGGCAAGATCGAGGCGCTTCGCTGGTTGCCTGAGTCAGGCCGCCTGTGAGCGGTCAGCCCGGCTACAAAGTGAGGGCGGTCTGCGGACGCTTGGTTGAGCCAGCGTGAACCGAATCCGGCGGCCAAGGCACCGTAAGCCTTCCGAATGCAATCTCAAAGCGGAGCATTGAAGCACCACTTGCTTCTGGAACGCGACCAAGTGGTCGCCAGTATCGAGAACCGCAATGCTCAGGGCTTCAGGCCCTTACCGTTTGCTGTAAAGCACGCCTGACTAATGATTGAATTGGCAAATGTCAATGTCAGTTTGGTCATCTGTAGTCCCTTGAGCTTGATAACAGAGGCGGCTCTATGCCGCCAAACGTGCATCGACCGGAAGATCCGTAGCCACAACTGTGGCCAGCGTCGCCGACGTAGCGGCAGAAAGCGTCCACCCTAGGTGCCCGTGACCCGTATTATAGAACACGCCCGGAACCCGGCTCTTGCCGACCCGTGGCATCATATTTGGCATCATCGGTCGAAGCCCCGCCCATGGCACAACGTGCTCAGTTGCCACTTTCGGGAACATCATACGCGTCCAGTCTACCAAAGGTCTGATGCGATCCTCACGGATGTCGAAATTGACACCATTGAACTCTGCGGTGCCTGCTACGCGCAGGCGCGCTGCGCCGAGGCGGCTGGTCACGATTTTTGCGCGGTCGTCCAGAATACTTACCCAAGGTGCCAGATCTGAGGCAGACCTCTCCAACCCCACCGTAATTGAATACCCTTTCACCGGATAAACGTTGACGCGATCCCCGAACATCGCAGCGATATCGCGACTGTTCGTTCCCGCACACACTACAATGCCGTCGGCTTCCAGCGTCTGATCGGCGCCACCGGTCGTATAAGCGAGGTCAAGGCGATCCCTGCGTCCAATCCGAGTTACCGCAGCATCATAGATGAATTGGGCACCACGCTTTGTGCAGGCCTTCTCCAAGCCCGCGCAATATTTGTGGATGTCGCCGGTAGAATCCGAAGGGGTGTAAAATCCTCCATAAAAATTACCATGCAGGGCAGGTTCAATGCCGGCTATTTCGCCGGGCGTCACCGATCGACGATCGAGGCCGCCCTCGTTCAACATCTCGTTCACCTTCAACGCATGATCGAAGGCGGCTTTGTCCCAACAGACATGCAGAATCCCGCGACGGACGTGATCAAAATCGATCCCTTCTCGGTCAGCGATATCGAAGAGGTGTTTACGGGCCGCGATAGCCAAACGGGTCGTTTCAATGGTGTTCTCGCGATATCGCGAAATATTGGACACGAATTCCAGCAGCCAGGTGTACTTGTGCCATGACGGAGTGGGGTTCATAAGAAGCGGCGCATCCCGCCGAAGCATCCACTTGATCCCTTTGAGGATGGTGGACCAGTGATTCCAGACTTCTGCATTGCTTGCGGACAGCTGGCCACCGTTGGCGAATGAAGTTTCCATCGCCGCATAGCGCCGCCGCTCGACCACAGTTACGTCGTAGCCTTGCTCTATCAATGCGTAGGTCGTCGACACGCCGGCAATTCCGGCGCCGATGACAACTATTTTAGGCATTCTAACCTCCGAACGGTGCAACGGGTGCGAGGCTGGCCCGCGGCGAATCCCCAAATCTGTCTCGGGTACCTGAGAGCTTGCTGCGTCGGCGTCGGCATTTCGCCGATCTCTCCCGCTGTGCCTGATGAACGGTGGAGCTATACGACGATAACTCTTGCCATAGATCGCCATTTTCTCAGGTTAATTGAAACATACGGACCATTTTTGTGGATTTCTGATCGAAACCCATCGAGAGATGACTCACCCAATCAGACAGGGCGGCTTGGCCTAGACCAGCCACTCCGACTGGGGTCAATTAGCACCTCAACGTGGGTCTGGCCGCGGAGGTCGGCGCTGGCTCCTGGCCACCGAGGAACACCGATAGGCCGGCACAGCGGGCCAGCGAAGTTAGACTTCAAGCTGCGCGACATGCGAGATTTCGCGGTATTTTCTGTGACAGCGCTGCGCAGACCCGAATGTCGGAAGATGATAGACATTGGCGGGGAAGTGAACAGATCGACGATGGGGTTTTGGATAGAGACGAACCGCTGAAGCTGGCGTGGTGACTGGAAGCGCTTCGTGATCCGTTCTCGTCGTCGCACAGGCAGGCGGGAGTTTTCGGCCAATTGTCAAGCAACGTTGTGCCGGTGATGTTCGACCTCCGACAAGATCTCTATGCCGGCGACGGCAGAGGAGCCGAGCTTGTCGGTGATCATCACGCGCAGAGCATGGCCCTGCTTTTTCAGAGCCTGCGCATCAGCTGCTTTGCAGCCTTGGCATTTCTGCAGCTTTGCACCAGAACGTCGAGGACAAAGCCGTTGTATCGACAGCCAGCCAAAGCCACTCCTTCTCGACCATTTCTGTGACATGCACGATGCAGCCGGCGGCGTCGGTTCTGTCGCCTCGCCTCTACCGATGTTGATCCAATGGCTCTTACCGTCGACGGCGTCGACGATCATGTAATGGCGGTCATTGATCTCGTCGGCCAGTCCACGCGCGACAACGCGACCGACGAGAGACTGGACGGGCTCGCCGGCTCGATCGTGGATCACCCAGTCGGCGGTACTGCGGGCAAGCCCCTTGCCGGTCAGTTCGCGGTGCATGGTCTTGATGATGTCCGCCGCGTTCGCCGGTGCGGCGCAGCGTGGCTTCGAGCTCATCGTCGAGGCATCCGCTCGAGCTTGCGCAGCCGTCCCTGGTGCAGCGTCTGGCGAATGGCGTCGGGACCGCCCGGCGAGACCAGGCCGTCATCATCACGCATGCTGAGCAGCCGACGGTCGATGCTGGTGAAGCGT
>NZ_SRTD01000279.1:0-329 GCF_004792105.1 Mesorhizobium sp. M8A.F.Ca.ET.161.01.1.1
ATCCGACGGCGCTCGAATGGATCGCCCGGCGTGCGGAAGCCTTCTTCATCCCGCTCGCGGCACTGATCGTCGGCATGGCCCTGTTCAGCCTGTTCATCGCGCGGGTCGGCAAGTCACCCGTGCAGCTCTATGAAACGATGTGGCGCGGCGGCTTCGGCTCGTTGTTCTCGGTCCAGAACTCGCTGTCGCGCGCCGCGCCCCTGCTGCTGGCGGCACTCTGCGTGGCGCTGCCGGCCCGGCTCGGCCTCGTCGTCATCGGCGGCGAGGGCGCGATCGTGCTCGGCGGCGTCGCCGCGGCGGCGGCCGGCACGGCGCTCAGCGGCGCCCCC
>NZ_SRTD01000280.1:0-328 GCF_004792105.1 Mesorhizobium sp. M8A.F.Ca.ET.161.01.1.1
CTCGATCTCGTTTTGAGCTCCAGCGGCACCAAGCCGTTCAAGACCAATGGTTTTAATGGCGACGCCATCGTCTGCAAGGCGCGTTACGTGCCGAAGTCGGGTTACCGGCAGGGGCGCAAGGATATCGAATATCTGAAATCCATTTCGATGGAGATCTGGTTCGCCAAGTCGAACAACATGGATGTCTATGCGCCTGTTTATGCGATCATCCCGACGCGGGTGGGACAGGTCTACATCACCGCCACGAAATACGGCGGCTGACTAAGGCTGATGGTAGTGTAAGAAAAGCAGACGTTGCGGCGTATTTTTTCTCGCCGCCAGGGAGAGG
>NZ_SRTD01000281.1:0-328 GCF_004792105.1 Mesorhizobium sp. M8A.F.Ca.ET.161.01.1.1
CAGACCGATGCGATAGCGGCCTATGTGGCAGGCCTTGATCCCAGTCGAGACTTCGTCGTCATGGAGGCGACAGGCGTGCATGACCGGCTGTTGCGCCATGCGCTGGCCAAGGCCGGTGTGCCGTTCTCGCGGCACAACCCCGCCCACACCCACCATTATGCGAAGTCGACGCGACGGCGGGCCAAGACCGATCCTCTCGATGCCAGGATGCTGAGCGACTATGGCCGCCGCTATCAGCCTGAAGCCGAGCCGGCGCCGTGCGAACAAAACGAACAGCTTCAATCGCTTGCCGGTCACCGCGATCAACTGGTCGATATGCGGGCAAGGC
>NZ_SRTD01000282.1:0-328 GCF_004792105.1 Mesorhizobium sp. M8A.F.Ca.ET.161.01.1.1
CGGTGACCCCCCAATTCGAACCTTACGAAGCGCATGCGTTTCCTCGCTCACAGTGTGCTGTTTGTTCAGGCAAGGATTTTCCAAAAAATAAGATATGTCAACAAAAAATCTATTTTTCTGTTGACCATCTGATTTACGCATGGATAGTAATCACATCGTGCGTGGTTGAGGAACCAGCTTGCGCCGTCATGCCTGCCGTCTGCCGTCTGGCGCCAAATACACCATCTCGGAGGCTAGACCATGAAGTCCCTTCGTTTTCACGCCGCGCGCGATTTACGGCTGGAGGATATAGATCCGCCCGCCGCCCCGGAGCCGAACGACGTCATCG
>NZ_SRTD01000283.1:0-328 GCF_004792105.1 Mesorhizobium sp. M8A.F.Ca.ET.161.01.1.1
TTTGCATGCGCGTCAGGTTAAGCGCGGTCGCCGCTTCCCATTGGCCATGATGTATCGCCTCTATGCCGCCGCGATAGACCTCGGAAGTATAGGCCGCATATTGCAGGCCGAGCGCCAGCGCGCCGGTCAGAAACGCGGGCAAGACAATGCCGAAATCCGGAAGCACGTAATAAAGAAAGAACAGCTGCACCAGAAGCGGCGTGCCGCGGAAAATCCAGACATAGAAGCGCACCAGCATGACCAGCGGCTTCGGCCCGAACAGCCGGCCAAGTGCCGCCCCTAGCCCGACCGTTAGACCGAGAACGAAGGACAGCAGCGTCAGCGGCAC
>NZ_SRTD01000284.1:0-328 GCF_004792105.1 Mesorhizobium sp. M8A.F.Ca.ET.161.01.1.1
GGTGTCTTCAGCGCCATAATGGGCGATGTAGTCGGCAAACAGCACCGTATTATAGGGATGCTGTCCGGCGCGAATGCAGACCTTGCCCTTCCACTTCTCATCAGCGAGATCTTCATCATTGAACGAAGCGAGATCGAGGTCCTTGGCTGCATACAGAACGCGGGCTCGCATGGAAAGCGCGAACCAGTGACCCTTGGCATCGCGCAGTTCAGCGACCTCGGCCTGCGGCAGGTGCTGCGGGTAAGTGCCCCCACTGCGGCAAGAAGGAGCTTTACACCAGCTACCTCAAGCCGTGGGTGCTGCGCTGTGGCCGACAGGCCAAATGCGG
>NZ_SRTD01000285.1:0-328 GCF_004792105.1 Mesorhizobium sp. M8A.F.Ca.ET.161.01.1.1
GCGTGAAATGCGTATGGGTGGCGTCGAGGATTTTTTCGGCCGCGTCGACCACGGTCGATTGCGTGGACGAACGGACGCGCCGCACGCTCACATCCTGGCCCGGCATGCAGGGGAGATACGGCTCGCCCGCCGGCGTTCAGGAGCAGGTCGATATGGTGTCCGCCATTGTGGAAGACCATGGCGGCAAGGATTTCGAGTGGGCCAACGCCTCTGAAGAACGCAATCGCCTCTGGAAAGCGCGCCACAACGCGTTTTATGCTGTCGTATCGCAAAGGCCAAACGCCAAAGGCTGGTCTTCGGATGTCTGTGTGCCGGTCTCGCAGCTCAG
>NZ_SRTD01000286.1:0-327 GCF_004792105.1 Mesorhizobium sp. M8A.F.Ca.ET.161.01.1.1
GGCTTGCATCGACGAGGAAATGAAGTCGCCGCTCCACTTCGAGATCACCGCCAACTGCAAGACCGGCGCGTTTACCACCTTCTATGGCGACAGCATGATCTTCCAGGGCCGCAACAAGGGCACGGAGGTGACGACGGATTACCTCATCAAGGCCGTCGAGGAGAACGAGGTGCTCGATGGCTCCGGCGCCTCGGGCTACGACTACACGCTGGACCAGTTCAAAGCGCTCTGCCCCAATCGCGTCCGCTAGAGCATGATCCCGAAAAGTGGGAACCGGTTTTCGGGAAAGATCATGCTCCAACAAAGAGATAGTTTGCGACACTGAAG
>NZ_SRTD01000287.1:0-327 GCF_004792105.1 Mesorhizobium sp. M8A.F.Ca.ET.161.01.1.1
AGGCGCGTGGCCAGCGCCAGCGGAGCTTCGCCGTTCAACGGGGTTTCATCCACCTGCGGGCGTGCGCAGTCGAAGGGCAGGCCCAGCCGTTGCAGCAGTTCGCGGCGGTAGCGGGAGGTGGAGGCCAGGACCAGTGGCATGTGACAATACCGGGGCAGGGCGCGGCAGTCTGGCCCGCCTGCGCCGCCCGCGGCAAGTCCTGCAGGGCAGGCATTTGACAGCAGACACCGCGATCCTTAGTATTCAGCGGCTTATGTCCGCGAACGTGCCCGAAACGCTGGATGCCTGGCGGATGGTTGTAGCGCGAAGGCGCTTCGACGGTCAGGT
>NZ_SRTD01000288.1:0-327 GCF_004792105.1 Mesorhizobium sp. M8A.F.Ca.ET.161.01.1.1
GGAGGAAGAACTTGCGCAGCGCTTCACCGTGCATCGCCTGTTCGAAGTGTCAGACAGGGCCGCCTTCCTTGCTGAAAAAGGCGGCGCGATCCGCGGCGTCGTCACCGGCGGTCATATCGGCCTGCCGGCTGATATTGGTGCAGCGTTACCAAAACTTGAAATCGTTGCCATCAACGGCGTCGGCTTCGACAAGGTCGATCTGGCTGAAGCGAAGCGGCGCGGCTTTCGTGTTTCCAATACGCCTGACGTGTTGACGGCCGATGTCGCGGATCTTGCTCTGGGCCTTATTCTGGCGCAGGCGCGCAGGCTGCCGCAGGCAGACCAATA
>NZ_SRTD01000028.1:0-45857 GCF_004792105.1 Mesorhizobium sp. M8A.F.Ca.ET.161.01.1.1
CCAGCTCATCCACGGTTTAAGCCACCTGAGGGGTGACGGGCTCTCGACCGCCGCCACGGATCAGGCAAGCACCTGGTCCGTGGCACCTCAACAATGCACGATTCCAAACACACAAGGGGTGTTCCAGCTTGGCAAGGACGGAGATCTGTCACGCACCCCTCAACCGTCTCGGCGCTGCGCGCCGATCCACCTTCTCCCACAAGGGGAGAAGGGAGAGGCAGGCCCAGGCCAGGCGCCTCAAATCACATTCAATTCCCGGAACGCCCGGCCCTCGGCCACCCGTTCGTAGCCAAACGCCGAGCAATCGATCGTCCGGTAGCCGCCATGCACGATCAGTTCCGCCAGCGCCTTGCCGACCGCCGGCGCTTGCTGCAGGCCGTGGCCGGAAAATCCGTTGGCGAAGAGGAAATTCGTCACTTCGGGGTGCGGGCCGATCACCGCGTTCTGGTCGAGCGTGTTATAGTCATAATGCCCGGCCCAGGCACGCGTCGGCTTGATCGCCTCGAAGGCCGGGATGCGGGTTGCCAGCACCGGCCAGATCACCTCTTCGAACAGCGGCCAGTCGACGTCGAAATCGCCGGGATCGGCCGGGCCGTCGCCCTCTTCCGGTTCGGCGCCGCCGGTCAGGTAGACCGAGCCTTCCGGCCTGACATAGATGCCCGAGGGATCGACCAGCAGCGGCATGTCGGCATATTTCTCGCGCGCCTCGAAGACGAAGACGTTGCGCTTGCGCGGCTCGACCGGCAGCGCCAGCCCGGCAAGGGCGGCGACCTTGCCGGCATTCGGCCCGGCGGCGTTGATGACGGTGCCGGCCTCGATCCGGTCGCCATTATCGAGGCTGACGCCGGTGACGCGGTGGCCCTGCCGCTCGATACCGGTGACCGAAGCGCTGATGAAGTCGATCTTCTTCTGCCGCAGCGCCTTGCGGAACAGCGTCAGCATCGCATGCGCGTCGAACCAGCCCTCGCCCGTCCGGCCATAGGCGCCGGCGGTGATGCCTTCCGCCGACAGCCAGGGGAAGCGGCGCGTCAGCTGGTCGGCGTCCTCGAGCAGTATGTCGGCGCCTTCGGCGACCTGCGCCTCGTGGTTGGCCCTGAGGATCGGCAGCCCCGCCTCGCCGGCAAGGATGAGATAACCGCCCTCGCGAAAACCGATATCGGCGTCAGTGCCGAATTCTTCCTTCAGCCGCCGGAACAGTTTCAGCGTGAATTGCGACAGGCGGATGTTTTCCGGAATCGAGAATTGCTGGCGGATCGAGGCCATGGATAGCGTCGTCGCCGCATGGGCGAATTGCGGATCGCGCTCGATCAGCGCGATCGAGCCGGAAAACCCTTCCTCGCGCAGATAATAGGCGACCGAGGAGCCGACGATGGCTCCACCGATGATAACGATGTCGTAGCGCACTTTTTTCTCCGATCCGCCGTCCACAGTCTACGCGACCGGCAAAGTGATCTCGAAGCGCGTGCCGCGCTCGGAGTCAACCAACCTGATCGTACCATCATGCGCTTTCAGGAGGGCCAGCACGATGCCGAGGCCCATGCCGGTGCCGCCGGTAGAGCGCCGCGTGGTGAAGAACGGCTCGAAGATGCGCGCCTGGTTGCTTGGCGAAATGCCGGCGCCATCGTCGCTGACCAGCACGGTCGCCTTGCCGCCGGCGCTTGCGGCAGTGATCGAAACTTGCGTCGCGCCGTGCCTGGCCGAGTTGTCGATGAGATTGCCAAGCACGATTGCTCCGTTCTCGGCCGAGATGCGCAAGGCCAGATCGCCGCCGGCCTCGACGCCAACCGCCAGCCTGGTGTCGACGGGAAGCAGCGCCAGCGCCGACCTGACCGAGGTGCTTTCGCCGCTGGGCGCGAGGTTTTCGGCCCGCGCCAGGTCGAGCAGCCGCCGGACCAGCAGGTTGAGCCGTCCGGCATCGGTGACGATATTGTTGGAGAAGCGCCGCCGCTCGTCATCATCCATCGCCGCGCCGGAATCGCGCAGCAGTTCGGCCGCGCCCTGGATCGCCGTCAACGGCGATTTGAGCTCATGCGAGACGTGGGTGGCAAAGGTCTGGATCGAATCCGAGCGCGCCTGCAGTTTCTCCGCCATGTCGAGAAACGCGGCGGACAGTTCGGCCATTTCGCGCGTGCCATGGTGGTCGAGCGGCCGGATCGCGTCGCGCTCGCCGGCGGCGATGCGCTGGGTGCGGTCGATCAGCGCATAGATCGGCCGGCTGACAGTGCGCAGGAAGACGAGGCCGATGAGCAGCGTGCCGCCGAGGATGGCGATCGCCGCCGCCGTCACCTTGCCGCGTTCGCCATAGAGATGTTTTATGATGTTGTTGGGCGTCCGCGAGACATAGACCACGCCGGCGACCTTGCCGTTGACGGCAACCGGCAGGGCGACGAAGACGCGCACCTTGGTGCCGCGGCTGACCGAATAGAGCGGCGGCGCCGGCTGGTTGGGGATGCGCAGCCGGAGCGCGCTGGCATAGCGCCCGGCAAGTGCGGCACGCACCTCCTCGACCCCGGCAAGCGACTGCCCGATTTCGTCGCGCCCGGCAATGACGACACCTGCGGGATCAAGCAGCCGGAAACCGGCCAGCGTGGTCTTCTGCGTCGCATCGAGAATGCCGGTCAGGCGCGCGCCGATCGCGGCGAAAGCGGGATCGGCCGTGGCGGGCATCCCGGCAGGCCGGGTCGCAAGCACGTAATCCGAGGCGAGATCGAGCCGCGGCTCGATCGGCCGATAGGGCGATTCGGGATTGGCGCTTCGGCTCGCGCCGCCATTGGCCCCAGGCATCGGCGCGCCGAGCTTTTCCGGCAAAATGCCGGCGTCGCGCACCTCCTGCGCATAGATGGCGGCGATGGCGGCACCCTGCGCGATCAGCTCCGCCTCGGTCTGGCGGATCAGCTGGTTCTCATAGAGGCGGAAGAAGAACAGGCCGACCAGCGGCAGCGCCATCACCAGGATCAGGATGGCGACGACAACCGTGGCGAGACGAGGCCGCCATTTGCGGCCGATCCACTTGCTGCCAATCCATTTGCTTGACGTCGTCAGCCGCATCGGCCGAGCCGGAAGCCGACGCCATGCACCGTCTCGATGACCTCCGGGCAACCCACCGCCGCCAACTTGGCGCGGATGTTGCGGATATGGCTGTCGACGGTGCGGTCGGCGACATGGATCTTGCCCGCATAGGCACTGGCCATCACCGCCTCGCGGTCGAGCACATGGGTGGGCCGCGCCAGAAACCCTTTCAGGATCGAGAACTCGATCCCCGTCAGGGCCAGCGGCTTGCCGTCGAAGGCGGCCGCGTGGCTGGCCGGCGCCAAGGTGAGCTTGCCCTGCGCGAACTGCCTGTCGTCGGCGGGTTCGGGCGCGACGGGGCGGGCGCGCCGCAGGATGACGTTGACGCGGGCGACCAGCTCGCGCGGGCTGAACGGTTTGGTGACATAATCGTCGCCGCCCATTTCGAGCCCAAGGATGCGGTCGATCTCCTCATCTCGCGCGGACAGGAACAGCACCGGCACGTCTGATGTGTGGCGCAGCCGCCGGCAGACCTCCAGCCCGTCCATCTCAGGCATGCCGATGTCGAGCACGACAAGGTCGGGCGTGCGCCGTTCGATCGCCTGCAGGGCGGCGGCGCCATCGGCCACGGCAGCCGTTTTCATGCCGGCCTTTTCCAGCGCGAAGCAGATCACTTCGCGGATATGCGGGTCGTCGTCGGCGACGAGGATGTGATGCGGCATGGCTCAGCGATCCGGCACGGGTTCTGCGACACCAGGAACAATGATCGGCTGCCTGCTGTCGAGATAGCGAAGCAGGCGCCAGTCGCGAAAGCTCCAGCTCCGCCAGTTTTCCTGCATGCTGCGATACCAGCCTTCATCGACACCGCGCAACCTTGCCAGTTCGCCGACGGCGCCGGCATCGGCCGTCTTACGCTGACGATCGAAGAAGCGGTCGAGCGCCGGAAAGGCGCCCGGGCCGAGCGAGCGCAGATACCAGGCGTCGAGGGGAATGCCCTGGCCGGTCATTTCAAGGGAATGGTCGACATTGTAATTGGCGATCAGCGCGGCGAAGTTGATGAAACAGCAGGCATAAAGCGCCAGGGATAACGTCAGAAGATTGGCGGAGAGCAGCCATTCATTGGATTTTCCGAGCGCGATGCGGGCGATGATCAGCGCAAGCCCGGCCGCCACCAGCCCCATCCAGACGAAAGCAGCGACGCGCCAGCAGGTCAGCGCATAGATGCCGACATAGAGGTCGAGCCGCAGGATCGACGAGGCGACCAGCACGATGTTCTGCGCTACCAAGGCATAGACCAGGCGGCGGATAAGCGGATCGGCCGATGCCTCGCTGCCGGGCCTCAGCGCCGCAAGGACAAAACCGGCGGCGAGCAGCGCGGTGACAACAAGCGGATAGGCGCCTCGATGCGCGTAGGCGGCGTAGCTCAAGCCATCGGGAAGCGCGACCCCGCCCCACAGATAGGTGGCGTCGAGCCCGCTCTGCATCGCGAACAGGATGTTGAAGACAACGAGCGCTCGAAGGATAGCCGCCTTACCGAAGGCGATGTCCTCGACAACATGCCTGTCCGGGCCAGCCGCCGGCTGGGCATCGGCAGGGGGATGATCTGGCCGGAAAATACGCCGCCGGAATCGGGGCAGGCGCGGCCGCAGAAAGGCCCAGACGCCGGCAAGCACGAACAGCCAGAAGGCAATCCGCGTCAGCTGGATCAGGTCGAGCAGCCTGATGAGATCGATCAGCGACAGCCAGTATTCGATGACCGGATTGGCGGCGCCGAACAGGGCGACGAAGACGGCGCCCAGCGTCAGCGGCATGACCCAGACCGCGATCGCCGCCAGCCTTATGCGATGCCCGCCGAACCGCCGCGCCGCCCTTCGCCACTGGAGAAAATCGCCGAGGAACCGGACCGGCGCCGCCAGCCCGAACAGCACGACCTGGCCGGTAATGCGCGCCATGCGGTGCCGCAGCCGGCCACTCAGCGAAAGCGCGAACGCCACCAGGGCCGCGAGCGCGATCGAGACGGACAAGGGGCTGACAGTCTCGGCCAGCGGCAGCAGCGCGACAAGCAAGGCGGCTGACTTGAGCCACACCTTGCCATCGTTGAACGCGGCGGGATGCACGGCCACCACCGCCGCGGCAATCAGGATGGCGAACAGGAGAACCGTGATGCCGGCGGGCTGGCCGTAGAACAGGAAATCGGCGATCGCGACCAACAGCAGGGCAACGCCGAAGCGGCTGCGATAGCTTGGCGCCGAAGTGAGCAACACTGTCATGACCTGATCGTCCCCATGGCTTCCAGTCGGGCCGTCGGAGGGCGTCTGCGGACGAAAGGGATGAGGGTTGCCGTCGCACGTGGTGGATCGGCCAGCCACCAGCCTTCGCTGCGCAGCCTGTGGGGCAGGGACCAACGGGGTTTTGCTCGCTTTTGCATGCCGCCTGTCTCGCAGGCCGGCCGGGTGGCGATGCGGCGGATCGGAGGAGGTTTTCGGCAGGCGTGTGCAGTTTTCGTGCAGGGCTGGTGCGCTGCCCGCCATTCTTTGCGGACGCGTTGGCGTACCCCAGCCAGGCTCCTTTCCTCTCCCTCCGGAGGGGGGAGAGGTGGCTCGGCGAAGCCGAGACGGAGTGGGGGAACCACCTGGCAACCGCCGCAAACGGACATAGGAAAGGGCACCGGGCGCAAGCATCGCATCGCCTTGCGCCCAAAGGTCGACCCCACTCCGTCGAGCTTCGCTCGACACCTTGCCGGGGCGAGCCGCGGGTCTCGCCCGTCCTTCGGACCCCCCGATCGACGGGGGAGAGGAAGGGCGCCCTTCGGCAACGGCTGCGGAGGACAGGCAAGGGACGGCGCAAGCTTTCGCGGTTGGCTCGTATCAGGTATCGGTCGGACGCTTGCCTCGCCCGACCGCAACCGGCATAGATCGGGCATGGAAACCTACCGTCCGCGCCGCTCCGTGCTCTATGTCCCGGCCTCCAACGACAAGGCGCTGGCCAAGATCGCGCAGCTTGCCTGCGACGCCGTCATCATCGATCTGGAGGACGCCGTCGCTCCCGCCGACAAGATCGCCGCGCGCGAGAAACTGGCCGGCATTTTCGCCAATCGCCCTGGTGCCGACCGCAATGGCCGGCGCTGCGAGATGGTGGTGCGCGTCAATGCGCTGTCCAGCGAATGGGGCACTGAGGATCTTGCCGCCGTGGCCAAGGCGGAACCGGACGGCATCCTGCTGCCCAAGGTCGACACACCGCGCGACGTGCTCGAGGTCGGCGATGTGCTGGACGACAATTTTGCCCCCGACAGCGTGAAACTATGGGCGATGATCGAGACGCCCAAGGCCATGCTCAACATCGGCGCCATCGCCGAACTCGGCCGCGACCCCGCCTCGCGGCTGGATTGTTTCATTGCCGGAACGAATGATCTGATCAAGGATACCGGTGTCCTGGCGACGCCCGACCGCGCCTATCTCCTGCCATGGCTGATGCAGATGCTGCTGGCGGCGCGCGCCGGCGGCCTCGACATGCTCGATGGGGTGTTCAACGATTTTCGCGACCCGGACGCGTTTGCCCGCGAATGCACGCAGGCCGCCGCCATGGGCTTTGACGGCAAGACGCTGATCCATCCATCGCAGATCGAGACCGCCAACCGCGCCTTTGCCCCGTCGGCGCAGGCACTGGCCGAGGCGCGCGCGGTGAAGGATGCCTTCGCGCTGGCGCAAAACAGCGGCAAGGGCGTCATCGCGCTGAACGGCAGGATGGTCGAGCGGCTGCACCTGGCTCAGGCCGAAAAACTGCTGGCGAAGGCGGCCGCCATCGGGGCATGATATTCGCCGACTTGGGATACACGACAGGAATTGGACGATGAAACTCTACCGCTTTCTCACCGCCCCGGACGACGCCAGCTTCTGCCACAAGGTGACGGCGGCGCTGAACAAGGGCTGGCACCTGTTCGGCTCGCCGACCTATGCCTATGACAAGAAAGCCAAGACCATGCGCTGCGGCCAGGCCGTGGTGAAGGATGTCGACGGCCAGGAATACGGGCCGGATACTAAGCTCAGCGACTGGTAGGGGGAAAGCGCCGCGGCCCTCTCTCTTCGTCATCCTAGGGCGAAGCAAGGAGCGAAGCGACGCGGCGCAGACCCTAGGATGACGAAGGCACAGCCTATTCAGCAGCCTCTTCGATCTTTTCCATATCATCGTCCGACAGGCCGAAATGGTGGCCGATCTCGTGGATCAGCACGTGGGTGACGATGTCGCCCAGCGATTCCTCGTTCTCGGCCCAGTAGTCGAGCATGGCGCGACGATAGAGCGTGATGCGGTTGGGGCCTTCCCCGGTTTGCGGGTTCCAGCGTTCGGCGATGCCGCGCCCCTCGAACAGGCCGAGCAGGTCGAACGGCGTCTCCAACGACAAATCGTCCATGATCTCGTCGGTCGGGAATTCGGCGATCTGGATGACGATCTCGCCGGTCAGCTTGCGAAAATCCTCCGGCAGATGGGCGTAGGCCTCCAGGGCCAGGAACTCCAATTCTTCCATCGAGGGCGCAAGTTCGCCATGCCAGGTGCGGGTCTTGTAGATGCGGGCCATGCTTTGTCCTTTAATCCCGGCATATAGGTGTTCGCACCGGTCGAGGCAAATGACGCCTATACGCCGGCGTCGCGCCGGGAGAGGAATAAATTCCTTATGACTCTGCTTGACTCTTCCAGCGCCCTCTGGAATCAATAGGAACATAACAGGAACAATTGTGAGTGGAAGCTGACCGTCATGGCGATGACCGCCGTGGCGCGGGAGACTGTTTTTGCCCTGCGCCGCCAGATCGCGAAAATCGAGGGAACGCTGCCCGAGCGCCTGCAGGCGCCGGCGGCGGCGCCCCTTGATGCCGGCGCCAGCGCTGACCCCACGCCAGGCAGCGATCTGACGATCATCCGGCGCGGCCTTGCCGCGGCCTTGCCGGATGCCTTCCTGCCCATCGGCGTCGAGCGGCTCGATGCCGCGCTCGGCGGCGGCCTGCCGAAAGCCGCCCTGACCGAAATCCATGGCCTGGAAACCCGCGATGCGGGAGCCGTGGCCGGCTTCGCCCTGTCGCTCGTCAGCCTGATCCTCAACCAGGCGCAGGGGCTGCCCATCTTATGGATCGGGACATCGGAAATTTTCCACGAGGCCGGCTTTCCCTATGCCAGGGGGCTGCATGCCGCCTTCGGCATCGAGCCCGGGCAATTGCTGTTTTCCGAGGCGCCCAGGCTTATCGATGCGCTGTGGATCGCCGAGGAGGCGGCACGCATGACGGCGCTTGCCGCCGTCATTCTGGAAATCCGCGGCAATCCGCAGCGGCTGGACCTGACCGCGACACGCCGCCTGCATGCGCGGGCGCAAGGTGCCGGCCGGCCGGTGTTCCTGCTGCGGCAGGCGGCCGAGCCGGAACCGACGGCGGCGCCTATCCGCCTCATCGCCGCGTCGGCGCCGGCCGTGCCGCGCGCCACGGTCGCCGGGCCGCTCGCCGGTTCGATCGGCCACCCCGCCTTCACCATCAGCATCGGCAAGAGCCGCACGGCCTTGCCTGGACAATTCATACTGGAGTGGAACCCCGATGAACGCGTATTCGACGAAAGAAGGGGCGAGGAAGAGCGGGCAGAGAATCCTGTCCCTGTGGTTTCCCTATCTGGCGGCCGAAAGGATCCTGCGGCAGCGTCTGGGGAAATCCTGGCGTTCCCGACCCTCGGATCATCCGTCGCCATCTCACCCACCGCTCGTGATCAGCCACCGCCAGGGCAACGCGCAGCGCATCTCAGCCCTCGACGAGCGGGCTGAGGCGCTGCACCTGAAGCGCGACATGGGGATTGCCGATGCGCGCGCCATGCATCCGTCGATCGACATCGTCGAAGCCGATCCGGAGGCCGACCGGCGCCTGCTCGAGGGCCTTGCCGACTGGTGCGACCGCTACACGCCGCTGGTGGCGCTGGACAGCATCGACGGCCTGTTCCTCGACGTCACCGGCTGCACCCATCTGTTCGGCGGCGAACGCGCCATGCTCGACGAAATCCTGTCGCGCTTCTTGCATCAGGGTTTCGACGTCCGCGCCGGGCTTGCCGGCACGCCCGGGGCGGCCTGGGCGGCGGCACGCTTTTGCGGCGACCGCATCGTTCTATCGGGCGAGGAGGAAGCCTTGCTTGCTCCCTTGCCGCTGGCCGCCCTTCGCATAGCGCCGGAAACCCGTGCCAGCCTGGAAAGCGTCGGGCTGCGCACGGCGGGCGCCGTCATGGCCGCGCCGCGCGCGCCGCTTGCCCGCCGCTTCGGCGCCTTGCTGCTCCAGCGCCTCGACCAGGCGCTTGGCCGTCTCGACGAAGCGATCTCGCCGCGCCTTCCCGTCGCGCCGCTTTCGGTCGAACGCCATCTCGCCGAACCCGTCACGCTGACGGAGGAGATAGAGCGGCTGGTGGGCATGCTGGCGACGACCTTGAAGACCGACCTCGAACGCCGCGGCGAAGGCGCCCGGACACTGGCGCTGCTGCTCTTTCGCGTCGACGGCGCCGTCAGCCGCATCGCGCTCGGCACCTCGCGGCCGATGCGCGAACCCTTGCTGATCCGGAAATTGTTCCATGAAAGGCTGGCAGCACTCGAGCAGCATATCGATGCCGGCTATGGCTTCGACCTGGTGCGCCTCTCGGTGCTGGCTGTCGCCGCTTTCGACACGCAGCAGACCGATCTGACCGGTGAAGCGGCCGACGACGGTGCCGACATCGCCCTGTTCGCCGACCGTATCCGCGCCCGTCTCGGCGAGAGCGCGGTTCTCCAGCCTGTCCCTGTGGAAAGCCATCTGCCCGAACGCGCCGTCGCCATCGTCCCCTTCAGCGAGGCGCCGCGCCGGACCACGCCGCCGAAGAAGCCGGACAGGATGCAAGCGCCGATGACCATCTTCCCGCCGGAACGCCCGATCCGGCTGTTCCGCGCGCCCGAGCCCATCGATGTGCCGGCCACCGAAATGCCGGAGGGACCGCCGCTGCATTTTCGTTGGCGCCGCGCGCTCTACCGCGTCACCCGTGCCGAGGGTCCGGAGCGCATCGCCGCCGAATGGTGGCGCGAGGCGCCGAGCGATCCGGCGGCATCGACACGAGACTATTTCCGCATCGAGGATGCCGATGGCCGCCGCTACTGGCTCTACCGGCAAGGCCTTTACGGCAGCGCCTCGCAGATCCCGCCGCGCTGGTTCATGCACGGGGTCTTCGCATGAACGCGCTGACCGTCATTCCCTATGCCGAGTTCGGCATCCAGTCGAATTTCTCCTTCCTGCGCGGCGCTTCCAAGCCGGAGGAACTGGTGGTCGCGGCCAAGCTCATGGGTTTCTCCGCGATCGGGCTCGCCGACCGCAACAGCGTGGCCGGCGTGGTGCGCGCCTGGCAGCAGGCCAAGGTCGAAAAGCTTGCCTATCATCCTGGCTGCCGGCTGGTTTTTGGCGACGGCACGCCGGACATTCTCGCCTATCCCAGGGACCGCACGGGCTGGGGGCATCTGTGCCGCATGCTCACCCAGGCCAATCTGCGCGACGAGACCGAAAAGGGCGCCACCTTGCTCCAGCGCGGCGACTTGCTCGAATGGGGGGACCGGATGTCGCTGGCGGTCTTGCCCGATCTGGCGCAGGACGCGCAGGACAGTCTGGCCTTGCTGCGGGAACTCGAGGGCCGGCTCGGCAGCGCCCTGCGGCTCGGCGTCTCGCCCTGTTATGCCGGCCATGACCGCTTCAGGATCGAGCAGGCGGCGGCGTTTGCCGAAAGCACCGGCATTCCGCTGATGGCGACCAACGACGTGCTCTACCACACGGCCGAACGCCGCCCCTTACAGGATGTGCTGACCGCGATCCGCCTCAATGTTCCGGTCGCCGAGGTAGGGCTGGAGCTGACCGCCAATGCCGAACGCCATCTGAAGCCGCCGCTGGAGATGGCGCGCCTGTTCCGCAGGCATCCGCGGGCGCTGGCGGAGACGCTGCGTTTCGGCGAAGAGCTGACCTTCTCGCTCGGCGACCTTCAGTACAATTATCCCGATGAGCCGACGGAATCGGGCCTCGGCCCGCAGGCGGAGCTGGAGCGCCTGGCCTGGGAGGGAGCGGCCCGGCGCTTTCCCGCTGGTGTCCCCTCCAGCGTCATAAAACGCATTCAGGAAGAACTCGCCCTGATCGAGCGGCTGAATTACGCCCGCTATTTCCTGACCGTCCATGACATCATCAAATTCGCCCGCGGCGAAGGCATTCTCTGCCAGGGCCGTGGTTCCGCCGCCAATTCGATCATCTGCTTCTGCATCGGCATCACCGAGGTGGGACCGGACAAGATCGACACGCTCTTCGAGCGTTTCATCTCGGAGGAACGCAACGAGCCACCGGATATCGATGTCGATTTCGAGCATGAGCGGCGCGAAGAGGTGATGCAGTACATCTATACGAAATACAGCTCCAAGCGCACGGCGCTCGCCGCCGCCGTCATCAGCTATCGCGGCCGTTCGGCGCTGCGCGAAGTGTCGAAGGCGATGGGCCTGTCAGAGGATGTCCGGGCGTCGCTTTCCGGCTCGATCTGGGGCTGGTCGACCTCGGAGCTCGGCGAGAAGGAAGCCAGGGCCGGCGGCCTCGACCGCAGCGATCCCATATCGCGGCATGTGATGGAACGCGCCAACGAGATCATGGGCTTCCCCCGCCATCTCTCCCAGCATGTCGGCGGCTTCGTCATCACCAGGGACCGGCTCGACGAAATCGTCCCCATCGTCAAGACGGCGATGGACGAGCGCAAGATGGTCGAATGGGACAAGGACGATCTCGACGCGGTGAAGATCCTCAAGGTGGATATACTGGCACTCGGCATGCTGACCTGCCTCCAGCGCGCTTTCACCTTGCTCGAAACCCAATACGGCGTCAGAGACGACTATGGCAGGCCATTGACCCTGGATACGATCGCCAAGGAGGATCCCCGCGTCTACGACATGATCTGCCGCGCCGATACGCTCGGCGTCTTCCAGATCGAATCGCGCGCCCAGATGTCGATGCTGCCACGGCTGAAGCCGCGCGAATTCTACGATCTTGTCATCGAGGTGGCGATCGTGCGGCCAGGCCCGATCCAGGGCGATATGGTGCATCCCTATCTGCGCCGCCGCCAAGGCAAGGAAAAAGCCGAATATCCCAAGCCGGAGCTGGAAAAAATACTCGGCAAGACGCTGGGCGTGCCGCTGTTCCAGGAGCAGGCGATGAAGATCGCCATCGTCGCCGGCGGCTTCAGGCCGGGCGAGGCCGATGAACTGCGCCGCGCCATGGCCACCTTCAAGCGCACCGGCACCATCGGCAATTACCGCCAGCGCATGATCGACGGCATGACAGGCCGAGGCTACGAAAAGGACTTCGCCGAGCGCTGCTTCAAGCAGATCGAGGGTTTTGGCGAATATGGCTTTCCCGAGAGCCACGCCGCCTCCTTCGCGCTGCTCGTCTATGCCTCCTGCTGGTTCAAGACCTTCTATCCCGACGTGTTCTGCGCCGCGATCCTGAACTCGCAGCCGATGGGCTTCTATCAGCCGGCGCAGCTGGTGCGCGACGCCCGCGACCATGGCGTCGACATCCGCGAGGTCGACGTCAATTTCTCCGTCTGGGACTGCACTTTGGAAAAGGCGCCTTTCGACCCGGCCCGCATCCTGCCGCGTCATGCCGGGATGCGCGGCGTCATCGAGACAAGCCATGCGCTGCGGCTCGGCTTCAGGCAAATCAAGGGACTTTCCAAGGAACGCATGGAGGCTTTCGTCGCCCGGCGCGGCGCCGGCTACTCGACCGTCAGGGATGTCTGGCTGCGCTCCGGCCTCAATGTCGACGAGATCGAGAAGCTGGCGCAGGCCGACGCCTTTCGGTCCATCGGCCTCGACCGCCGCGCAGCACTGTGGGAGGTCCGCGCGCTCGACGGCAAGAGCGCCGCCGAGAAACTGCCGCTGTTCGACCAGCCGGCGCTCAGCCTGCGCGAGCTGGAGCCCGAGACGAGACTGCCGAAAATGCCGCTCGGCGAGCATGTCATCCACGATTACCGCTCGCTCGGCCTGTCGCTGAAGGCGCATCCGGTCGCCTTCCTGCGCGAGCGGCTCGACCGCGCCGGCGTCACCCCCAATGCCAGCCTGCCTTCCGTGCGCGACGGCAGGCGGGTCTCCGTGGCCGGCCTGGTGCTGGTGCGCCAGCGCCCCGGCAAGGGCAACGCGATCTTTCTCACGCTGGAAGACGACAAGGCCGTCGCCAATGTCATCTTCTGGGAAAGGACCTTCACCCGCTTCCGGCCCATCGTCATGGGCGCCCGGTTTGTGAAGGTCACCGGGAAGCTGCAGTCGGAATCAGGTGTCGTCCATATCGTCGCCGAGAAGATCGAGGATCTGACGCCCTGGCTGACCGTGCTGCTGGAGAAAGTGAGCGGGGCCGGGGCGCCGGGTGCCTCCTCTGCGGCCGCGAAGGCAGAGGCTCCTGATCGAGATAGCAGACCCGCGCCACGCAATGCGCCGGCCGGACAGGATCTCGCAACGCTGTCGGAAGAGGCGGAACGCGTCATGCCCAAGGGACGGAATTTTCAGTAAGCACGTGGGAACAAGCCGCGTGGACGCTCTACGGCGCCCCCCTCTGCCCTGCCGGGCATCTCCCCCACATGGGGGGAGATTAGCAGCGTCGCCGCCCCGCCTCCTCTGACAAAGTTGAAGGTTGGCGAAAGCCGAGGTAACAGCCAATCTCCCTCCTTGTGGGGGAGATGCCCGGCAGGGCAGAGGGGGGCGCTGGCCCGCCAGCCTCTCGCAACTCTACTATCAGCTAAGAACTCTAACTCGGCCCGCCCAGCTTCGGCGGCGACAGCACGTCCTCGGCCGAGATGGACCGCGCCTCCGAGGGCAGCATGATCGGGATGCCGTCGCGCACGGGATAAGCGAGCTTGGCGACCCGCGAGACCAGCTCGCCACGCTCGGGGTCCCAGGCCAGCGGCCCCTTGGTCAGCGGGCAGGCCAGCAGTTCCAGCAGCTTCGAGTCGACGCTGGTTTTCTTTCCGTCACGCCCATCCGCCGCCATCAGATCCTCTTCCGGTTTCACGCCGACAATATGTTGAGATTCAGGTCAGCCCGGCTGAATATCGGCACATCCTACTGCAGGCTCGAGCCAAAATCCTCATTCTCGCGCGCCAGCGTCATCTCGGTGATGGCGATCAGCGTCTCGGCCCGCGTCTTCAGGTCCGCGGCTTCCAGCAACGCCTGCTTCTCGGCCGGTCCATAGGGCGCCATCATCGACAGCGCGTTGACCAGCATGGCGTTTTCGGCCCGGCTGACGCTTTCCCAGTCGGCTTCCAGATCGTTGGCCTGCAGATAGGCGCGAAAGGCCCGCAGCAACGCCGGCCGGTCGATTTCATCAGCCGCCTGCTCCTCGTCGAGATCGGCCAGGAAGGGTGCCGGTTTGCACTGGCGGAACGGCGTCTTGACCGTCAGCTCGTGGGCGATGCGGAACCGGCACACGCCTTGCAGCGAAATCAGGTAGCGGCCGTCGCCGGTCTCTGAAAAGGCGATGATGCGACCGATGCAGCCGACATTGCAAAGCTCCGGCTCGCCATCCTCGCGCAATGCGCCATTGAGACCGGGCTGGATGATGCCGATGAGACGCGAGCCGGCGACCGCCTCGTCCACCATCTGCAGGTAGCGCGGCTCGAAGATGTTGAGCGGCATGCGGCCGCCCGGCAAAAGGAGCGCGCCCTCGAGCGGAAAGATCGGGATCGTCAACGGCAAATCCTTGGCGAGCCGGTAATGCGCGTTTCCCGCTTGCACCTCATTCCTCCGATCGCTTCCATGGCGAAGCGTCAACCCTGCCCTGTCCTATCTGGCGCTCAGGCCCGACGCCGCAAGCCTGTGCGACAAAACAACCGATAACCGGCTCAGGAAAACAGCAACGCCGACAATTTGCGGCGCGCGGCAAGCGTCGCCTCGTCGGTCATGCCCCAGGCCTCGAACAGTTGCAGCAACTGGGTCCTGGCGCCGTCCTCGTTCCAGGCGCGGTCGGCCTTGATGATGGCCAGCAGATTGTCGGCGGCCGCGGTGCGATCGCCCCTGGCGTTCTGGATCATGGCCAGATCGAAACGCGCCTGATGGTCCTTGGGATTTTCTGCAAGCCGGCGTTCGAATTCGGCCGGGTTGCCGAGTTCGGCCGCCTGCGCGGCAAGCGCCATCTTGGCGCGCAGGGCGGCGAGCGCCGGCGCGTCCTTCTTGGCCTCGGGCGCCGTTGCCAGCAACGCCTCGGCGCCTTCCGTGTCGCCGGCTTCGAACAGCAGCTCGCCCAGCCCGCCAATCGCCTCGACCGTCTCCGGCGCCTGCGCCAGGATGGCGTCATAAATGTCGGCGGCGGCCTGCATGTCGCCGGCGTCGCGCGCTTCCACGGCCGCCGCCAGGGCCTCGGCCACCGGCGGCGCGCCATTGCCCTTGCCGCCGACCTTGGTGATGAATTCGTTGATCTGGCTATCGGGAATGGCGCCCATGAAGCCGTCGACCGGTTGGCCGTCCTTGAAGGCGATGACCGCCGGAATCGACTGGATGCCGAGCTGGCCGGCGATCGAGGGATGGTCGTCTATGTTCATCTTGACCAGCTTGACCTTGCCGCCGGCGGCCTTGACCGCCTTTTCCAGCTGCGGCGTGAGCTGCTTGCAAGGGCCGCACCACGGCGCCCAGAAATCGACCAGCACCGGCTGGCGGCGCGATTCCTGGATGACGTCGGCGGCGAAGGCGGCGGTCGTCGTGTCCTTGATGACATCGCCGGCGGGGGCGCCCGCGGGCGCATCGCCAAGCGCTGCCTTCGCCGGCGCCGTGGCCGTTCCGCCATACTGCACCGTGGTGGCATACTGGCCGCCATTGTTTCCGAATGATCCGCCAAACGGATTGTTGTCGCTCATCTCGTCACCCTTTCGGTCGCGCTGCCGGCCCGCGGCTCGGCGCCATGTCTCAATTGGAAATCGGCTTCGCCATCCATGTGGCGATCATGCCGAGACTTTCAAGATAGCAGCATCGTGCCCGGTTGCCTCGACGAATCTGATGAGATCGGCCGCCGCGATCGACGTCGTCGCCTCGTTGGTCAGCGGATGCGCGTTGATGACGGCATGCGCCATCAAATCCTTGTCGAGCACCAGCTTGACCCTGTTTTCCCTGTCATTGATGACGCCGAAGACGGTGACGGCGCCCGGCGTGACGCCCAAAAGCTCCATCAACATTTCCGGCTTGCCGAAGGAAACCCGGCTGGCGGCGCCGATCGACTGATGGATCTGCTTGAGATCGACGACCGCGTCCTCGCCGACGGTGACCAGGAAGAAATTGTCCTTCTTGTCCTTCAGGAACAGGTTCTTGGTGTGTCCGCCGGCGATTTCGCCGCGCAGCGCCTGCGAATCGGCCACCGTATAGAGCGGCGGGTGGCGTTTCGTCGAAACGGCGATGCCCAGTTCGGCGAGAAAGGCGAAAAGCTCGGCTTCGGTCTTCGGCATTGGATTTCTTCTTCGGCTGGTTTGCGGCCATGCCGTTTATCGCATCGGCCACGGAATCGGAATCATTTTTGCGCAAGCCTGGTGCGCGCCGCCGCGAAAGCCGGTTATTCCCATGCACGCGGCGATGGTGCGCGCCGCGACGAGGCGGCAACGGTCGGGCCGCCGCCCAACACGGCCCCCAGATCCGGCGAGAAGCCTTGTCACGGCGGCTTGCCTGCATCATGGCGCCGGGCAGCAAAAAGCCTGTTATTTCCCTGTTGCAATCGCCGCGCTCTTCAGCCATATAGGCCCGGCTTGCGGCCAAGACGCCGTGTGAGCGGGTGTAGCTCAGGGGTAGAGCACAACCTTGCCAAGGTTGGGGTCGAGCGTTCGAATCGCTTCACCCGCTCCAGTTTCCTCAAGGGAATCAAGCATCGAAAAGCCGCGGTTCGCCGCGGCTTTTTCGTTTTCTGTGGCGGTTGAAGCGCAGCCACCTCAAGCCTGCGAAGGGCGGTGGCGCCGGCAAATCGGATGGGCCTGGGCTTCCGCCCGCATGAGCCGATGCAGCGGCAGGGC
The DNA here is from genome assembly GCF_004792105.1 of Mesorhizobium sp. M8A.F.Ca.ET.161.01.1.1. Lineage (NCBI taxonomy): Bacteria > Pseudomonadati > Pseudomonadota > Alphaproteobacteria > Hyphomicrobiales > Phyllobacteriaceae > Mesorhizobium > Mesorhizobium sp. M8A.F.Ca.ET.161.01.1.1. Next base: position 17,044 of record NZ_SRTD01000028.1, read on the forward strand.
GTCCATGTCGCGGAGCTCCATCCAGCATCAGGAGCCTGCCGTCCCGGGAGGCCGGGTCATGGTCGAGCTGATCAACGTGGCGGCCAGACGAGCTCACGCGGCAATGGATCGCGTTGGTATTGGCTATCGCTGCCGTGAGCGTCGCTCTCTTCAAAAATGACCGACCGGTGACAGGCCGTCAAACTATTCATCGGTGGCGGCGCAAGTCGCGGCCTCGTCGCCCCAGTCAGTTCATGGCCTGCAGATGCCGGTAGGAACGGTCGGTCAGCTCTTGCATATCCATATCATTGAGCCAGCCATGCCGAAATACGAGCTGATTTACTCTGACTGCGCCTTGTTCACGCCACGCCGCGCTTTCTGCTCCTCGAGCAGCGTATAAGCCACAAAATATTTGTAGATATTTCCGACATACTGAACCGTTTCGCGCCCAACCACCGTCGCGGCGCCGTTCTCCACATTGCCGAACCATAGATCGGGGTTGAGGCCCATCGTCTTCGCGGCACTGCGAAATTTGCGCAAGTTGCCGGGCCCGGCATTGTAGGCGGCAAGCGTCAACAGCGCCCTGTTGACTGGGTCGAGTTCGGCATCGTTCACATAGGTTGCCGACAAATAACGCATGTATTTTGCGCCCGCTTCTATATTGCGATCCGAGCTTTCCGCTATGCCGCTGATGCCTATCGCCTTATCGGCAGCAGTCGACGGCAACATTTGCATGATGCCGACGGCGCCCCGAGAGCTGCGTTCGCTCTGGTCGAGACGCGATTCCTGGTATCCCTGCGCGGCCAGCAGCAACGCATTGAGTTTGTAGGCAGCGCTATATTTCTCGAAGGCGTCGCGCAGAGCCTGGAATTTATCGACCTCGGACTGCTCGTAGGCGGAACGCACCATCTTGTCATCCTGGTAGTAGCGCTTCTTCAAAATGTTGCCGAAGGTCGTCCCGACCTTGTATTGCTTGACGAAAGCGTTGAGCCTTTTCATCAGTTCCGGGCTGTTCTTGCGGACCGCCCAGGCGATTTCCCCGTCCTGCGCTATCGCAATGTCATCGTGCAGTTCGATGTTATCGAAGACCCTGGACCAGATCCGCGCCTTGTGGCCGTCGACCACGCACCAGGGCAGCAGGCCGGCATTGACCATCTCCAGAAGATCCTCATCCTCGAGATTTTCGTCGATCGGCGCGATGCCGATCTCGGCTTGGCCCGCCGCGCGCCGGTCGCTGTTGAGCTTTTGCAGATGCTCGAAATAGCTGCTGCTCGCGCGAACGCGGATTTCCTTGCCGCCGAGATCGTCGATGGCGGCGATTTTCGGCGCGGCCGGGCCGGTGACCAGGATTTCTTTCACGCCGCTCGCCAGGGGATCCGTGAAGTCGACGATCTGCTGCCGTGATGGGGTAATCGTCAGATTTGCCGCGACAATGTCTCCGCGCCCTTCGATGAGCGCGGGAAGCAGCCGGTCCCGGGCCACCGGCACGAAGGCCACACGAATTTTTTCGATTTCCTTTTTCTTGTTCTTGTTGATCTGCCGCTCAAGCGCCTGGCCAAACTCGACCGCCGTGCCAAGTTGCTCACCACGGTCGATGAAGTAGATCGTCTTGCTGTAAGGGACCAGGATTCGGATAAGACGTCTCTTTTCCATTCCGCCGTAGTCGCCGGTCCAGGCGTCAAATCCGGGGCGCAAAGCGGCCTCTTTGGACTGTGAGAGATTGGGGAAAAGCAGCGAGGCCAGGGCAAGCACGATGAGGGCCGGCACGATGCGCGCTACGGCCCTCCGGAAGATCAAAGCCGCGCCACGGCTGTTTCGCCTTGTCACCAGAAGGAAGAACTGAAAAGTATCGAGTATCAAGTCGGCCATTATCATCCCGGTTCACCCCTCTGCTTCGCCGAGCCATCAGATCATGGATCGAACGTCATCTGAGCCAACTGTTGCTGGAGTATGGTATTCGAGTTTTCTTGTGCACGACAAAAGCCCGCATCTTGGCCAAGTCGAGCCAGGTGGCGGAAACTCGGCCAGGAGCATGTGTTCTCCATTGAGGCATGCTCATTGGAAGCGATCGGCCATTTGCCACGGAACAAAGAAACGCCAGCGCGCCAACCGGCGCGATCCACGCGCAATGAAGTTGACATTGCCCCCAGCCTCCACGACCCTTGCACCGGCGTACCCCACCGATGCCACCCGCTCCTTCATTGCGATCCGCATGGCGGTGCCTGGTCGCCAGCTTGCGGTTCGCTGCCCTAAATAGCAGTTTTGGCGTTGCAGCGCCACGCCCAAGGGCGGCCCGCAAGACCGTCGCGGCGATGGAACTGCTTTCGGACAAGATCATGCTGCAGCAAGAACTGGATCACGACGACGTTTCGACAGTCACACTGACCTGAAGGCATGAAAGCCGCCGCATGTAGGGGGAATTGCGGCGAAAACAACCAGTTGATGCATGTCGCCCGGAAGTGTCCTCGTTCCGGAACCACGACATGGACAAATCAGAACCTTGAGGCAAGATGGCGATGGAGCAGGCCGAGCGCGCCGGTTTTGCGCAGGTCGAGGAACGATGTTCTGGGTCACTCCCCGTTCGTTGCTATTCCCGTGAACGACGTCGACCGTACGGCCGGACCGCTTGGATTGCGACTGGCGCCGCGCCACCCGGTCGGCAACCGTATCGGGACCGGCGCGAGCGACCGTTCAGCGACGTTGGCGCCGAGGAGGTAAATCAGTTAAAACTAAATCAGGCGGAATTATTGTCCGCGATTTCAGGAGACGACATGTCCGAGGAGCATGTTGAGCGTCGGCTGGCGGCGATCCTGGCGGCTGATGTGGTCGGCTATAGCCGTCTTATGGAGGCCGACGAGGAGCACACGCTCAATCTCCTTCGGCAGCATCGACGGGAGTTCTTCGATCCGACCGTCACCAAGCACGGTGGGCGCATCTTTAAAGTGATGGGTGACGGCTTCCTGGTGGAGTTCGGCAGCGTAATCAATGCGGCGCGCTGCGCGGTCGAGATCCAACGCGGCATGTCCGAGCGGAATGCCGGCATCCCCGAGGCCCGGCATTTCAAGTTTCGCATTGGCATCAACCTTGGCGACATCATCGTCGACGGTGATGATTTCCATGGCGACGGCGTCAATCTTGCGGTGCGGCTGCAGGGGCTCGCAATACCCGGCGGCATCGCCTGCTCGGAAGTGGTGCGCCATGAGGTCGGCAACAAGCTGGGCGTCGACTTCGCCGATCAGGGCGCCAGGACCGTCAAGAACATTGCTCAGCCGGTGCACGTCTATTTCGCCAACTGGGACCAGGGCGTCTCGCAAGTCGAGACGCATATTGCAGTCGAGAGCGTCCAGACACTGGTGCGGTCCGACAAACCGTCGGTGGCGATCCTACCCTTCGCCAATCTGAGCAATGACCCCGACCAGCAGTATTTCAGCGACGGCATCACGGAAGATATCATAACCGACCTCTCGAACGTCTCCGGCCTGTTCGTGCTCAGCCGCAATACGGTGTTCGCCTTCAAGGGCAGGACCGACAAGATGGAACGCATCGTCAGGGAACTTGGCGTCGGCTACATTGTCGAGGGCAGCGTCCGCAAGGCGGGAAACCGGGTCAGGATCAATGCCGAGCTGATCGAGGGCGCCACGGACGGACACGTCTGGGCTGCCCGCTTCGACCGCGACCTCACCGACATCTTCGCCGTGCAGGACGAAATCGCCAAGGCGGTCGTGGCGCAGCTCAGGGTCAGGCTCCTGCCCGAGGAGAAGAAGGCTATCGAGCTGGCACCGACGGACAGTGTCGAAGCCTATACGCATTATCTTCGAGGCCGCGATTACAGCCACATCGCGACCAGAGCGAACCACCTGATGGCCAGACAGAGCTATATCAGGGCCATCGAGCTTGATCCGGGATATGCCCGCGCCTATGCAGGCTTGGCGGTCTGTGACGTACGCCTTCAGTCGATCTACGGCTCCTCGATCCAGGTAGACGACATTCTCGCCACCGCCGACAAGACCCTGGCCCTGGACCCGAATCTGGCCGAGGCGCATTCAGCCAGGGGCTTTGCCCTGTCCCTCGCCGACCGCCGTTCCGAGGCCGCGGCGGCGTTCGAACAGGCTCTCACGCTCGACCCCAACTGCCACGAGGCCAACCGCTACTATGCCGAGTTCTGCGTGACCGGCGGCCAGTTCGAGCTCGCCGCGACGTATTTCCTGCGCGCGATGGAGATCAAACCGACCGACTACGGCGCACCGGTCATGCTGGTGAACGTCTTCCGCACTCTCGGCCAACAGAACGACGCGGAGCTTTATGCGCGGATCGCATTGGAGAGAGCGGAAGAGGAACTCCGTCTGCATCCGGAGAACGCCAATTGTGCCTGCCTGGGGGCGATCGTGCTGGCCTTCCTTGGTGAACGCGACAGGGCCGCGAAGTGGCTTGGCCGGTCTCTGGAAATCGACCCTAGCGATATCAACGTCCAATACAACGCCGCTTGTACCTATGCGTTGCTGGGGGAATTCGAACGTTCGATCGACCTTTTGGAAGTGTGGCTGCCGCAGGCTGGCGCCGAGATGAGACTCTGGTTCAGGAACGATTCCGATTTCGCCTCTGTTCACAGTCATCCCCGCTACCAGAAGTTGCTCCAGCTCCTGCAGTAGCGATGCGCATTGTTCTTGGGGCAATTTTGTTGCCGACAATCAAGAACCGTCCTTCAGGAAGAATTAACCTGACAAACCAACGCCCTCGCCATCTCACGGATATTATGGTATGTTACTAATATAACCGAGAGGTGGGGGAATGGGTACCCGGTTCAGGCTGTTTGTTCAGCCTCCGTTCGAAGACCCTACGTCAAGCCCTGAGATCATTGCGGTTTCTTCCCCGCGAGGCAGCGTCGGACCTGGCCCGTCCGACGATCGTATGTATGTCGTCGAGCCGGTCGGCAAGACGCGGCCCTATGGCGTCAACCACGGCCCGTTGGGCACGCCCGTTATCTCCCTGCCGCCCTGGACGCGAGCGATCCTCGATCCGGCCGTTCCCGATGAGGAAGGCAATTTCGATCATTATCAGCCCTCGACGCCCGGCTTCGAAGCAGCCCACGCGTTCGGGTGCGCGCGCTTCACCCTAGACGTTTGGGAGCGTTACATCGGCCAGCCGCTCACCTGGCATTTCCACGATCACTACGATCGCCTGGAAATCTCGATCCTACCGGGTTGGGACAACGCCCAATACGGCTATGGCTTCCTTGAGCTCGGCAGCCAATTCGTGAAGGACGGACGCACGCTCCCGTTCAGCCTCGACTTCGATATTATCGCGCACGAGGTTGGCCATGCATTCGTCTACAGCGTCCTTGGCATACCGGACCCGGGCGCTGAGTTCCCCGAATATCTGGGCTTTCAGGAGGCCTTTTCGGACTGCGTTTCGTTGATCGCGGCCATGCATTTTCCCTCCGTGATCGATAATGTCCTGACGGTGACGCGTGGGAATCTCTACATCGCCAACCAACTCTCTCGCTTCTCGGAATTCTCGCCGCACCGCCAGATACGCGAGGCCAACAACAAACTGACGATGGCCGACTTTGCGGACGGCTGGACCGACGAGCATGCACTGTCACAACCTCTCACGGGCGCCGTCTTCGACATTCTGGTCGATGTCTTTCACGAGAGCTTGGTGGCTCGAGGACTGATCTCGCCGGAGGCCGAAAATCTTGCCGACCTCGCCGAGATCGATCCGGCCGCCGAGCTGCCGATCCAGGAAGTCTTTGACCGCGATTTCGCTCGCAATCCGGAAGGCTTCGTCGAAGCGCTGCTCGACGCGCGGGATATCGTGGGTACCTATCTCGCCGAGACCCTTTGGGCTCTCGCCCCGGATTTCCTGGACTACGGTGACGTGGCGAGAACGATGCTCGCGGTCGACGACAGCATGACCGGAGGAGAACTATCGAGGATCATCTTCCGGGATTTCGACCGAAGAGGGATTTTTCGCTACCGTGCCGGGCCTCGCCTGACGAAGCCAAACCGAAAGAGCCATGTTCATGAGGGCCGAACCGCCCGTCCACTGGACCAGGCGCACCTGCCGGACATGAGCTATTTCGAGAAATATTGGATGTCCAGAAGTGGCGCCGATCTTTGATCGACATACAGATGATGGGGGTGATCCATGACCACTGAAACCATTCTAAATACCTCAGCCATACATTTGTTCGGTAGAGTTCTTGAAGATTTGAAGCTCAAGAAGAGGGTCGATGGGGGACGGCCTCCAAGGCTTGGCAACAATAGATTCCTGCAGAACCAGATCGACGCTTCCGGTAGCCTGCTAGCAAGGATCTATGCGTTCACCTTTGAAGCGCAGTTCTACGAGCTGGCCCGACCGACCATACTTCTTGTCCATGGGCCTGGCACTGTCGTTGATTATCCGGCCCCGGGGGACACCGATCTCAAGGTCATGAGCCGCGGTCCAAGCGACCCTGCCTATACCGGACTGTCATCGCAGATAGGCTCGTTCGCGCGCGGAATGCAGGTCTGGGTCTACGACAAGAGTGACCTGACAATGCGGCTGGAACTCGACACCGGAACGCTCGAAGATGTCCTGTTGAGTGCGGAGCTGGACCCGCGTTCGTTTGGTCGATCGGGCGGAGCAATGGGCAGATCCGGCGGTGCGATGGGGCGATCTGGCGGCGCCATGGGCAGGTCTGGCGGTGCGATGGGACGGTCCGGTGGCGCCATGAACCGCGGCGGGCGCGGCGATATGGACTAGCGTTTTCGATCGTTAATTGAGAAGGCCGAAGGGAGATGGGCCATGGCGAGAGTAGATATAGTACGTGTCGATACACCTGAAGGGAATGCTGTAAGAGGCGGAGATCCGGTTACGGTCAGTGTGACGGTAGCCCCAGACCGTGGTTGGTTTAACGACACGGAATACCTGGTAATTGACTTTATCGATGCTGGCACTTTAAAGAGCGAGCCATATCTAGTGGTATTCGACAACGACGTAACCATCGAAGATACGACGACAATTACCTTTAAAGTTAAAGCACAAGACGGGGCTTCACCCGGGGAATACTATGTTCGCATCAAGAATGAAACTTTCGAGGAAACCATCATAAGCGGCTCTGAGGATGGAACCATCACTGTGTCCCTGAAGTTGGTCACTTCCAAGCAAAAAAGCTGTGACTAGCCGTAAAGTCACAAGTCACATCGGTATCAACGGCTCTGCCCTCATGCCGGCGAAATCTTGCCGGGGTTCATGATGTCCGCGGGCCAAGCATCTGCTTGATCATGCGGCTTCCGCGGCGGCCTCCCCCAAGTCTTTCAGCTCGCTCCTTGTTACGAACGAACCTCGGCTCCCGGAAGGCCGTTCGACTTTGGGCGTTCTTGAGAGCCCCAACCATGAGCGCCAGAAATCAGCCCTTCGCCCCCTCCGCCTTGCGGACCGACGCCTGGTGCACCAGCGAGGTCCAGCTGTTGGTCGAGGCGAGGTGGCAATAGAGCAGGCCGAGCGCACCTGACTTTCTGAGGTCGAGAAAGGCCTCGTCGCTCAATTTGTTGAAGGCCGCTTCGTCGATCACCTGGAAATCGGTGAGGTTGAGCACTTCGCCGCCTTCCAGCGTCACCTTGCTCTGGCGCGGCGAAAACAGGCCGTGGGCGTCGATCTTGTCGACCATCTCGCGGGTAGCCCTGAAGTCGATCTGGAACTGGTTGCAGAAGGCGAGCGCCTGCTTGGTGGCCTCGGTCGGTTCGTTGCCGCTGAAGAACGGCAGCACCTTGTCGTCACGGAACGGTGCCACGAGCTGGTCGACGACGCGCTCGCTCGCCCGGTCGACGCACAGCGTCAGCCGGCCGGCCGACGTCGGGTCCTCGGCCAGGATGAAGGGATAGCGGCGGACATAGGCCGGGATGTAATGCGGCGCGTTCCACATGCCGTCGGCATCGACGAACAGGTTTTCGTCCTGGCGCACGCCGGTGATGATGACAGGCGCCTTGCCGGCGCCGATGAAGACGATCGGATAGGAGCGCATCGCCGCCGGCATCTCCGACGCCACCACCGGAATGGCGTGCGCCGAGCGCGCGAAGGAAAAATCGCTGCGCGCGGTCAGCCCCAGCGAGCCGTGCCGGATCGGGTTGAGCGCCTCTGGCCTCGTATAGAACAACGGCATGGCGTCGCCCCCCTTTGCCGGCGCCGTCCCTGTTTTCGCACCACTCTCAGCCATCGTCCGTCCTTTTCTCCCGCAAGCCGGTCAAAGCCGGCCAATCCGCGTCCGGCTTCGCTGCCGAAGCCCTGTCTTGTCACGCCAGGCGCGTATCGAAACAAAGTACTACAGCGTCGCCGGCACGCGTAAAAGGACATGGGCTGCCGTATTTTGCGGTTTGCGGCGGTGAATTGTCTTGGGCGCCGAGCGCTTCGCGCGATGGCGCACAATCCCAGGAAAGTGTTCGACGTTCTTCCGTCCTGGACTCCGGAAATAATGAGTTCTGGACAGCTCGCGGCGAAGCGGCGACAGTGCCGCGCAAACGGCTTTGAGGCGAGCGCAATGGCGGCGGCGGCGGATTTCGAACAGGCGATCGGGCAGGCGTTCATCATCGAGACCACAGGCGGGCGTATCTCGCTCGAACTGAGCGCCGTCAACCGTATCGCGGCCAGCCCGCGCCCGGGCGGCGGTTTTTCCCTGCTGTTCCGGGGACCGCGCGGGATCTCGCTGCCGCAGGCGACCTACAGCCTTGCCGGCACCAGCGGGGTCCACGACATCTTCATCGTGCCGGTTGCGGCCGACGCGGCCGGCCGGACCTACGAAGCGGTGTTCAATTAACGCCGGTTTTGAGCTGCAGGGCCGAAAGCGACAATCTTAGCCGTCGGCGCCGCCCCTCACTGTCCTGCCGGACATCTCTCCCCGTAAACGGGGCGAGAGCGGCTGGCCGCAACGCCGGCGCATTTTCTGCAACGCTTGTGATTGGCGAAAGCGGCGATGACAGCGCCCCTCGCCCCGTTTACGGGGAGAGGATGCCGGCAGGCAGGTGAGGGGCAGCGCCAACCAACGATCATGGATCCGCCGGCGCGCAAGCCATCAAATCGTAGACGCCCTTGTCCTCGACGACGACAAAGCCGAGATCGACATAGAGCCGCCTTGCTGGGTTGTTCTTCTCGACATGGATCGACGTCGATTTGCCGGCTAACCATGCCTCGTTGATGAGGTCCCACAGCAACGCTGAGCCGTAGCCCTTGCGGCGATGGGCGGGCAAAAAAGCGATGTCGATGATGCGGTGTTGGCTTGGCCAGCGCTCGACATAGAGCCGGCCGATGTCTTGCCCGGCATGGCTCACCACGAGCCAGTCGGCCTGCGGATAGTGCTTGTGGTAGTGCGCGTGCTGCGCCTGGAACTGCATGTCGAGAAAGGCGGCCTTCTGCGCCTCGCTCCAGTCCGTCACGGCGAGCTCTTCCATGCGGGTCGAGGCATAGAGCCGCGACAGGAAGGCAATGTCCGCCTCCGCGGCGGCACGGAAAGCGAGTCCGGCCTGCCGTGACCGGGACCACGCCGGAGCGGGATAGACCAAAGCCACGCCGCTTGCGGTCAACGTCAGACCGGCGGCGTCAGGTCGCGCACCACCGCGATCTGCTTGAGGTTGCCGGTGGCCAGAGCCGTCCAGCTCCACTCCCATTCGGAACTGTCCATGGCCATCTGGTTGATCGTCCACAGACCATTGGTCCCATCGTTCGTGATCATCATGCTGAACAAGGCAAGGCGACCATCGGCATTGTAGTCGAGCGACAGCCGTGTGTTAGCGCCGGAGGCGCTGAAATCACGCCATCCAGACCAGTTTTGGGTGGCCGCGTCGTATTGGGCGTTGAACGAGTGGACATGCTGCTGGTCGGAGGCGACCAGCATGATGTCACCGTCCCCCTGGATGCCGGCGCAGAGCGTGTATCTGGGAACCCTGCTGTAGCCGGGCGTCGCCCAGTTCGTCCAGGTGTCGGAGCCCGCCGGCAGTTGCTTGGTATGCAGGACCTGGCCCGGCTGCGTCATGGCAAAAAGATTGGTGGCGCCCATCGGGCCGACGATCGGCGCCATTTCCGTGAAAGGATAGCCGGCGTCGATCTGCACCCATGGCGTCCAGTCGGCCACCGTCAGCGCTTGGGCCTTGGCCTGCTGGCAGCGATAGAGATGAAGGGCTGAGTTGATGCCGAAGAGCGCAATGCGGCCGTCCGCCTGGCGCAGCGCCGTGACCGCCACGAGCTGGCCGGTCAGTTGTATCCAGGCGCTCCAGGGCTGTGCGGGCGGCCTGAGCTCGTCGACGGTGACGACGATCGGCGTCGTGGTGCCGGGCGGCGTGATGGTTTTCTGCACCTGAACGATCACGTCCGGGTTCTGGTAGATCCACCAGATGCGGCCCTGATTGTCGGTGAGGAAGATTTCGACGCGGCCGTCAGCGTCGCGCGCCATCGAGAGTTTCTGGTAGCTTGTTGCGCCGGGCGGGGCGCCGATGCCGACCGGCGGATTCCATTTTTCGACCGGGCCGACCTGGTTGGCGTCCTCCGTGATGAAAGACAGGTTGGTGGTGCCGGTCGGTTGGGCCACCACGGCGACGCGCCCGTCCTTGGTCAGGCCTGCGGTCATGATCACCCAGGCGCCGGCGGCGATGGGAGACCATGCGGCAGGCCACGCCCCGTTGGGCGCGACTTGAGCCTTCTGGATCAGCCGTCCCGCCGCGGAATCGATGCCGACGACCATCAGCCGCGACAGTTCGAAGAACGACACGCCTGGCACGTGCCCGGTTGGCGCCGCATGGGAGGGTAAGTGAGCGTCTTCGTTAGCCATGGTAACGGCCCCGCCTTGTTGGCTCGAAAATCAGGTTCTCGGTGGGAACACGCCCTGCAGGGCGATGCAGAAATTGCAGGTGAGATAAGGCTGCAGATTGTTGTGCGGCTGGTCACCGCCGGCAGGCGCGAGCATGTTGTCGTTCATTGGCGTCAGCGCGGGTATCGGCGTCCCTGGAACATAGGCGAAAGCGCCACCCGACTTGCCGAGAATTCTCGACGGGCTGGGCACCTGGACGTCGGCGACGTCCTGGGTTCCGACCATAACGTTGTGCGCATGGATCGGTATTTCGCTTTGGAGCAGCGTCACCGTCTCCGAGCCGCTACTCTCCCCGAGATCGTGCAGTGACAGACCAGGTCCCTGACCGGGGTGCATTGGCGCGCTGCCCTGGAGATTGGGCAGCGCGAAGTTCGACTTGCCGTCGCCGCCATAAGTCGTGCCGAGCAACGAGAACAACGCCGTGTTCTGCGACAGCGGCAAAATCTGCCCGTCGCACAGCGCCCAGCCCTTGGGCGCGAAATTGAACGGGAAAATGCGGATTTCCGCAACGAACGGATCGGCCATGACGGTCCTCTCAGGTCTGCGACGGGAAAATGCCGAACAGCGAGATGATGAAGTTGATGCATAGATACGGCTGGAAATTGCTATGCGGCTGGCTGCCGCCGACGGGTGACACCATGGTCGCGGCCATCGGGCCATCGGGCGCTTGGCCATCGATGTACATGAAGATCGTCCCCGTCGTCTGGTCGAGGACATTCCCGCCCGGATTGGTCCCGGTTCCGGTTTGGCCCGATGCCAGCATGGGATGCGAGTGAGCCGGGATCTGCTGGATCGACAGCGTGATTTCCTCCGCGCCGCCGGTCTCGGCCAGGGTGAAGCCGTTGCCCTGATGGAGCGGTAGCCGGCCACGCAGGTCGGGCAGCGCGAAAGTGCTTTCGCCGTCGCCGCCATAGGTGGTGCCGATCAGTTGGAACAGCGTCTCGTTTTCCGAGATAGGCAGCAGTTGTCCTTCGCAGAGCATCCACCCGGCCGGCGCGAAATTGCCGGCAAACATGCGAACTTCGCCAACATAGGGTTGTGCCATGATCGCGTTTCCTCAGGTCTGCGACGGGAAAATGCCCTGCAGGGCGATGCAGAAGTTCAACGTCAGGAAAGGCTGCATATTGAGGTGCGCCTGCGAACCGCCAACATTGGCGATGCTGGCAGGGTGCAACGAGGTCAGGCTGGTAGCCTGCGCATAGCCATTGTTGAAAGCCCCCAGGAAATTCCCGGAGTTCAGGGGCACCGTGCCGTTGGCGTTCGTCGCTCTCGCCTGGTGAACATGGGTCGGCAATTCCGCAATCGACAGCGTGTGGGATTGCTCGCCGCCCCGCCCGCCGAGGTCATGCCCGTTGCCGGCATGGATCGGGACCCTGCCCCGGAAATCCGGCAAGCCGAAATTTACCCGGCCGTCGCCGCCAAAGGTCGTGCCGAGCAGCGAAAACAGAGCCTGGTTCTGATTTATGGGAAGCAGTTGGCCGTCACAGAACGCCCACCCCTTGGGCGGGAAACCGAAGGACATGATGCGGATTTCGGACAGAAACGGCTCTGACATGCGATACCCTCCCACTGCCGCTTCGGACTATACACGTCACGAATTATAAGTCTACTGGCAATACTTATTCCGGATAAATTTTCATAAATATCCACCGGATCGCTTACTAGCAACTTCAAGTATATTGTTAACTATATACTTTACAAGCCTCGGTTGAGGCGTATGTAAGAATCGAGTTCGTCGCCCGTTCAGACTATGGCGTCGAATAGAAGCCCGCCGTACCACCGGAGCCGATCGTGACACTGACGGTGCCGCTGTTGATGGCTTGCACATAGCTCATGACAGCCGCGGCATCGGTTGCCGCGCCCGCGTAAGCCGCGGCGCCGCCATGCAAGCCAACATGGACATCGAACCGCGTGCGGAGACGGATGTCTGTGCCACCATTGGCACCCGAACCTGTGAAATTGTTGGCCAGGCCGCCAGCACCGCCGAGGGTCAGCGAGACCGTCTGGGCGTCTCCAGCAACCGTGCCGGCGTTCAGTTCGAAACCGTGGTTGCCGAATGTGCCTGGATTGCTGGCGGTGTTGCCTTGTACCACGGCCGTCAGCTTCTGGTTGCTGCCATCGACCGCATCACCCGTCTGCAGCAGAATGCCATCATTGTTGTACTGATAGAGCAGGTTGTTGGTGATCGTCACGCTGGAATCGGCGCCGCCCAACGTGACGAAGCCGATATCGCTGCCCTGGGCCGATCCGCTGTTCGCCACGCCGGCGACGCCGATCGTGTTCGAATCGATCGTGCCGTTGAACGAGCTGGCGCCGGAGCCGGTGCTGATGCCCAGAGCCGTGCCCAGCGCATCGCGCATCGTATTGTGGGCGATGTTGAAGGTCAGGTTCGCCACGTCGCCGGCGCCGCCCGAACTGATCGTGATGCCGCCGCCGCCCGAGACGATGTTCTGGTTGTTGTTCGACAGCGTGTTGCCGAGCGCTCCAGTGGCGCCGCCGAACACCAGATCCGACTGGACGTTGCCGTGCAGATCAAGCTGGAACAGGTCGCCGCGCGCGGAGGTGAATGTCGAGCTCTGGACGGTCGCGTTGAAGACGCCGTTCGTCGCCTGGAACACCAGCGCGTCGCCTGACGAGTTTCCTGCGGCGGCGTTGGTCGCGAAGGTCGAACCGGTGATGGTGATCCGGTTGAGAGTCTCGCCATTGTTGTTAAAGACGTGGAATGCGTCCAGCGCCGCGCCGGTGAAGGTGGAATTCGAAACCGTAGCGGTGCCCTTGAGGCCGGTGAAATAGGCATTGCCTTCGCCGACGCCGGCAACGCTGGTGCCATTGCTGCCGTTGATGATCGTATGGTCCAGCGTGAAGCCGGTGACGTTGTTGCCCAGAATGCCGTAATTCTGGAAGTCGTTCATCTGCAGGCCGTTGAGCTGCACATCCGTCGTGCCGTTCAGGTAGATGCCGACGCCTTGCGCGGTGCTGCCATCCGCGCCTGTCTTGCTGGAGATGACGCCGCCGCCGGAGGCGCCGACCGTTGCACCATTGCCGGTCACATGCAGGCCACCCAGGGCACCCGTGGTGTCGAGGATAATGCCGGTGGCACTGCCGCCGCTGGAACTGATGCGCTGGAACGTCAGGTCGCTCGCACCGACCGTCGTGTTGGCGACGTTGAGTGCTGTGGCCGTGCCCGAGCTGATCACGCTGCCAGTGCCGGTCGCACTCACGGTGCCGCCGCCCGTTGCGCTGAAGCCGGCGACGTTCGAGCCGGTCAGCGTCAGCGTGTTGGTGAAATTGATCGTCGATCCGCCGTTGCTGGAAAGCGCTATGCCGGCGCTGGAGCCGGTTGCCGACACCGTGCCGCTGAAGGTGGCCGTGCCGCCGGTGCGGCCTGCGATGCTGATGACGTTGCCGACGGCGCTCGTCTTGGCGATCGACCCGCCATAGGTGATGGCCGCGGTGCCGCCGCTGACATCAAACGCGGTGCCCGAGGCGCCGCTCAGCGCACCGGTGCCCAGGTTCACCGTGCCCGTGACGTTGGTCAGGGCGACATTGTTGACGCCGCCGCCCGAAGTGGTCGAGGTGAAATTGATGCCGGCCGCGATGCCGTTGAGGTTGATCGCTTGGGCGGCACTCGCGCTGATCGAGCCGGTGGTGACATTGACCGTCCCGCCATTGGTCGCGGTGAAGGCCGTGTTGGAGCCGCCCGTTGTGACCACGAGGTTGGCGAAGCTAACGGTCGAGGCCTGGCCGCCATTGTTGATCGAGACGGCGGCGCCGGTGGCATTATTGTGGGTGACGGCGCCGGTGAAGCTGACTGTGTTGGCTGCTGTCGCGCCGGAGATGACGACGCCGCTGGCGCCGATGTTCGACGTCACCGCGCCGGCAAAGCCGAAGCTGCCGCCGGTGCGGTTGGTGATGCTGACCGCGGTGCCGATAACGCTGGTGACCGAGCTCGTGCTGTCGAAGCCGAACGCCGCATTGCCGCCGATCACGGACAGGCCGCTGCCGCCCGTGGTATCGACATTGGTGGCGGTGACCGTTCCTGAGGCCGCGCCGAACTTGATGCCGGTCGCGGCCGAGGCCGCGATGAGGGAGACATTGGTCAGCGTCGTCGTGCCGGTTGCGCCGGCGCCGAAGTCGATGTCGGCGGCCGTGACGTTCCTGATCGTCATGTTGCTGATCGTGGCATTCGCCGTCGCGCCGCTGATGCCGATCGCGGCATTCACGCCCGCGCCGTCGTCGCCGTTGATGGTAAAGCCGTCGATGATGTTGCCGCTGGCCGAAAGCGTGATGACGCTGCTGCCATCGGCGCTTGTCAGCGTGGTGGTGCCGCCCGGCGTCTGATCGGCGATGGAGATGGTGTTGCTGGCCAGCTGGATCGTCGACGGCACCGTCAGCGCCAGGTTGATGTTGCCATTGTCGAAGCCGCGCACCTGCTGGCCGGTCAGCAGGTTCAGCGTGTCGTTGCCATTGGTGCCCTGTGCGGTGATGGTGCCGCCATCGTTGACGAGGACGATGATGTCCGTTGCGGCCGCGTTGAATTCGGCGTCGGCCAGCGTCGCCAGATTATTCTGGTCGCGGCCGCTGCCGTCGCCGGTCGACGCCGCGCCGACGAAATAAACCTTGCCGACACCGAAGCCGAGGCCAGGCGTGGCCTGGAAGTTCACATCCTTGAAATTGTAGGTGCCCGCGGCCGGCGCGACGGAAGCGTCGATGCCGACACTGGCACTGATGGTCGACAACTGGTCGGCGGTATCGCCGTCGCCAAAGGTGAAGGCGACGTTCGTCGTGCCGTTCAGGAACACGCCGGTGTTGACGCCCGCGATGCTCGAACTGTTGCCGGCGAGGTTCGCATCGCCGAGCCGCACCGTCTGGCCGCCGGTGGCGCCTCGCAGGTCGACGCCGATCGAGGTGCCGGCGGCGGCGGCATTGGTGACGTCGAAATCGTTGGCCGTGATCGCCGCGTTGATCGTCGAACCGTTGAGGTCGAAAGCCACGGCCGCGTTATCGTTCAGGCCGATGTCGAGACCGGTGAAGGAAAGCGCCGCACCCTGCGTGCCGGTGACGTCGACGCCGCGAGAGGTGATGCCCTGCAGACTGACCGTGCCGAGCGCTATGGCGCCGCCGCCCGAGGAGGCGACATTGGCCAGCGAAATGCCGGTCGTGGCGCTGGTGGTGGATACCGAGGAGAAGTTGAGCCCCGCCGCGCCGATCGTGATGCCGCTGAGGTTCAGTGCGGTGCCGCCGCTGGTGGTGGCGATCGTGTTGCCGCTTCCGCCGGCGGTAACAGTGCCGGCGCCCGTGGCGCTGAACCCCGTGCCCGCCGCCGTGGTGATCGCCAGCCCACCGGCGCCGAAATTGATCGCCACAGGGGCGCTGTTGCCGCTGATCGCGACGCCCGCGCCGGTCGAGCTCATAGCGATGGTATAGCTTGCGCCGTTGATGTTGAAGGTGCCGCCGGTGTTGTTGACTATCGTAATGCCGGAACCCGCACCGGTGAAATTGTTGGATGCCCCCGAGGCGGTCACGGTGCCGCCGGTATTGTTGTTCAGGTAGATACCGTTGCCATTGGACGTCAGGTTGCCGCTCAGCGAGACGAGCCCGGCCCCGGCCAATCGGTTCTGGACTTCAAGGGCTGTGCCGGCGGTGGCCGACATGGTGGCGCTGCCCGAATAGCTGACTGCCGCCGTGCCGCCGCTCACGATGAACGAGACAGCCGCGGCGCCGGTCAGCGCGCCCGAACCAAGGTTAACCGTGCCGCTGGTGTTGACAAGGTTCACATTGGTGCTGCCGCCGGCGGACGAGGTCGAATCCAGGGCGATGGTTGCAGAGACGTTGGACAAGGCGATCGCCGTGCCGCTGGTTGAATTCACGCTTTCGGTGCCGCCAGTGGCGGTGATGCCCATCGTGGCGCCACCCCCTCCGGAAATGCCGACGCCGGTCGTGGTATCGATCGTTACGCCGCCGGTGAAGCTGGTCGTGCCGCCGGTCTGCGTAAGGCCCGCGCCGCTCGTCGTGTCGATGTCGGCGAAGCCGGTGACGTTGAGCGTACCACTGGCCCAACCGATGCCGCCGCCGGTCGACAGTACGTTGTTCACCGTCACCGTGTTGAAGTTGAAGGTGCCGGCATTGGTGTTTATCGCGCTGATGCCGGCGTCCGCCATGCCGGAGATGTTGGTGGCGCCGGTGACGGTGAAGGTCCCGGCGACGCCGTCGAAGATAATGCCGCTCGCGCCGCCGGTCGCGATGACGCTGCCGATCGTCATGCCAACCGTCAACGGGTCGAGATCGATGGCGGTGCCACTGGTGGTGTCGACCGAGCCGCCGCTGCTGTTGAGCGCAAAAGTGGTGGCTGGCGGACCCTTGGCATCGACCAGCAGGCCGGTGCCGTTGTTGTTGAAGACAGTGAACGTGCCGAGATCAAGCGTGCCGCTGGTGCCGGTCAGGCTGAGGCCGTTGCCCTGCACCCTCGCGGCTGTCGTGCCGATGTCGAGCGTACCCACCGAGACGGTGCCGCCGGCGCCGGTCGAATCGAAGGTGACATTGCTGAAGGCGAGGCCGCCGCCGGTACCGCCGGTGACCGTGTTGCCGGCAAAAGATCTGACAGCGATCGAATTCTGCGTGGCGCTGATGTTCTGGCCGGCAAAGGATGCGGCCAGCGCGGTTCCGGTCGATTGCAGCGTGTTTCCGTCGATCGACGCCAGCAGAGTGTTGGCCGGCGCGCCAGTGGTCGCGAAGTCGAGCGCCCGGCCGCCTGCGGCGATGTCGTTGTTCCAGATGAAGAAACTGGAGGCTGCTGTCGCGTTGACCGAAATGCCTGCGCCGGTGCTGGTGTTGCGGATGATGAGATTGTCGACGCCGCCGCTAAAGATGCCCGAGCCTGATGTCGCCAGGTTGATCACCGAGGTGGCGTTGTTGCTCTGCAGGATCGGCCGCAGCGAATCGATGCCGCCCGGCGCCGAGACGATCGGCGAGTTCTGCACGGTGGTGAAATGGAACGCTGCGCCGGCGCCGCCGCTGGTGTCGACGCCAAGCTGCGAGACATCGACGGCGGCATCGCCGCTCTTGAAGGCGAGCAGCACCTGGCCGTCATCGAGCTGGAACGTGGTTCCGGCGAGGTCGATCGTCGACTGGCTGCCGCCGGTGGTCTGGTCGATCAGCACGATGACATTGGCGGTGGTGGACGCCTGGGCGCCAGCATAGCTGCCCGGATTGGCGAGGCTGCCGTCGCCGGTGCCGCCTTCGGTGACGTAGTAGACGCTGATCGACGACAGGTTCGAAATGTCGCCGGTGAAATTGACGTCGTTGAAATTGTAGTCGCCATTGGTCGGCAAGCTATCGGTGGCGTGGATGACCTGACCGCCGGTGGTGGCGATCGACGATTCAGCCGGACCCTGGCCGTCGCCGAAGACCAGCTTGGCGTTGGTTGCGCTGGAGAACTGCACGCCATAGCCGACATTGGCGATGGTCGAGGTCTGGCCACTCGGACCGGGGTTGTTGTTGACGAGGTCGCCGAGCTGGATCGTGCCGGTGCCGGTCGTGCCGGCCATGTCGATGCCGATCGTGCCGGCGAAGCTGCCGCCATCGACGTCGAAATCGCCAGCCGTGATGTTGCTGGCGCCGAGCGCGGCGCCGCTGAGGTCGAGGCCGATCGCGTTGGTGGCGCCGAGCCCGATGTTGAGGCTGGTGAAATCAAGCGTCGAGCCGATCGTGCCGGAAATGTCGACGCCACGCGAGGTGATGCCTTCCAGGTCGACCGCGCCGAGGCTGACGGCGCCGCCGCTGACATTGTTCAGCGCAATGCCGGTCGCCGCCCCGGCGACCGTGATGGAATCGAAGGTGACGCCGCCGGCGCCGATCGTCGCGCCGTCGAGGTTGAGCGCGGTGCCGGTCGCGGTGGTGATGGTGTTGCCGGTGTCGCTGACACTGACCGTGCCGGCGGAGGCTACATGGAAGCCCGTTGCGGTCGTTGTCTTAATGGCAAGGCCGCCATTGCTGAAGTCGACCGTGCCGTTCGGATTGCCGGTCAGGCTGACGCCGTCGGTCGCGCCCGAGTCGATCTGCTTGGTCGTGCCGGAGAAGGTGACCGTCGCCGCCGTGCCGTTGTCGATGCCGGCAACGACGATATTGCCGCCGGCGCCTGTGAGGCCGTCCGCCAAATTGCCCGACAGCGTCACCGAGCCGCCGGTCAGTTCCTGGATCGAAACCGCCGCGCCCGTGCCGTTGCTGGCGATGGTGCCGCCATAGGAGATAACGGCGTTGCCGCCGCTCTGATCGGTCGCCGAGCCGACATTGAAGGACGTGCCCGCGCCGGTGTTGGTCAGCGTGCCGGTGCCGAAAGCGGCTGTGCCGCTGAGAGCCTGCAGGTCGATGCCGTTGCCCGAGCCGAACGTGGCGTTGGTCGAGGCGAAGTTGATACCAGCGGTGATGCCGTCGAGCGCCGCCGCTTGGGCGCCCGTGGCGCTGATCGTGCCCGTCGTTACATTGACCGTGCCGCCGCCGGTGGCGGTGAAAGCCGTCGCGCCATTGGTGGTGATGTCCACATCCGCGAAGGTAATGGTGGAGCCGGTGTTGTTGGTCAGCGAAACGCCGTTGCCGCCGATGGCCGCCTTGTCGGTAAAATTGACCAGGCCGCCGGTGCGGTTGGAGATCGTGACACCGCCGCCGGTCAGCGTGCCGGCCGGGCCGCTGTTGGGCAAATTGCCGCGCGTGAGCGTGATGTTGCCATTGCCGCCATCGGCGGCGAGCAGCGTGCCGGCGACGTTGACGTTGTTGTTGGTGATCGACACGTTGGTGGTGAGGCCGTCGACCTTGAAGGCGGTCTGGCCAACGGCGACATTGCTGACCGTGACGCCGTCAACGACGATGCCGCCGGCATTGCCGAAGCCGACCGCGCTCTCGTCGATGAGGAAGACCGAGCCGCTGCCGCCGCTGAAGTCGAAAGCGGTGTTCTTCACCTGATTGCTGCCGAGCAGGTGCAGGGTATCGCTGCCCGTGCTCTTGACCACGCCCTCGTCGCCGGTGACGTTGCCGCCGGTTGCCCCGAGATTGCCCTGGACGTTGATCGGCTGGACCGTGCCGGAGGTGAGGATCGAGTTGCCGTTGCCGAAGCCGGTGATCGACTGGCCCGAATCGAGCGTGAACGGCGTGCCGCTGAGATCGACCGTGCCGACAAAGGCGAAGACCACACCGCTGCCGCTCATGGCGTCGGCGGCGGTCACCGAAATGGTGCTCACATCCGCGCTCAGCCCATCCGTGCCGGCGGCGATGACGCCGCCGTTCTGCGAGACCATGATGGTCCCACCAACCGCGCTGGCCAGATGCGCGCTGCCGGTGAAGGCGACATCGTTGAAATTGTAATTGCCGAGCGCCGGATTGAGCCCGATGGTGTTGACCGTGTAGCCGCCGGCTGCCGCACTGATGGAGGACTGCAGGCCATTGCCCGCATTGCCGTCGCCGAAGGTGAAGTTGGCATTGGCCGATGTCGCCGTGGTGCCGCCCGACGACAGTTCGACGCCGACGCCGACATTGGAAATGCTGGAGCCGGCCTGGAAGGTGATGGTCTTGTCGGCTTGCGTCGACGACAGGTCGATGCCGCGCGAGGTCAGGTCGCCGTTGCCGGTGATGGTGGTGACGCCGAAATCGGCCGTGGTCGATGAACCGCTGAAGTCGATGCCGGTCTGGTTGGCGCCGACATTGCCGATGGTCGTGGTGCCAAAGGTCACACCGCCATTGGTGCCGCTGAAATTGACGCCAGCGGTGTTGGCGCCAGAACCGAGCGTCACATTCGTTGTGCCGAAAGTCACCAGGCCGGGATTGCCGCCGATGTCGATGCCATTGCCTCCAGCACCCGATACCGTCACCGCGCCGAAGTGGGCTTCAGCGTTTACGTTCGAGACGGAGACGCCATTGCCGGTCGCGTTGGTGACCGTCAATGGCGCCGTCGCGTTGAAGGACGAATCGATGCCAAGGCCGGCGATCACCGCGCCGCCGCCACCGCTGGCCGTCAACGCCGAGCCGGTGAAGCTGATCGCGCCCACCGTCGGAGCCGTGGTCGAGCCGATTGCGAAAAGGTTGCCGGTAGAGGTCGAGGTGACCGCGCCGGTGAAGGCAACCGAACCACCGGTGATGCCGTCGATCTTGACTGCCGTGCCGGGCGTGCCAGCCGAGCTGTTGATGGTCGCGCCGATGGTGATCGCGGCGGTGCCGCCGGAGACGACGACGCCATCGCCCGTGCCGCTGTTGGTGATGGTGCCGCCGATGCCGATCGTGCCGGTGTTGTTGGTCAGGCTGACATCGGCGCCGGCGATATTCGTGGTGACGAGATTGTTGACGCTGACGGTCGCGGCACTGTTTTGAACCAGCAAGCCGGGGCCTCCGCCGACCACCGTGTCGATCTTCGTCGTGCCGTTGAAGCTGTAGACGCCGCTGGCGACCTTGTTGAGGCTGATGGCGACGCCGCTGATACGGTACAGGTCGACGCCACCAAAGGTGACGTTGCCGCCGCTGGTGTTGCTGATGGCGATGCCGGTCGAAGCTCCCCCGCCGGAGCCATCCACGGTGACGCTGGAGAAGTTCACCCCGGCAGTCCCGATCGTCATGCCGGCGATCTGGATGCCCTTCTCGTCCGGTCCGAGACCGGTCGCTACCGTGTTGCCGGAGCCAGTTACCGTCAGCGTACCGCCATTGACGGCGCTGAAGGCGAAGCCGCCATCCGCGGTCAGGTCGAGCCCGCCGGTGAAGTTGATCGTGCCGCCGGTGTTGCCGGTCAGGTCGATCGCATTGGCCGCGCCGGTGCTGGCGGTGATCGTGCCGCCGAAGGTGGCGGTGCCGCCGGTCATGTTGGAGATTGTCACCGCGCTTGCGGCAGCGGTCTGATTGATGGTGCCGTTGAAGGTGACGTTGGGCGTGGAGCTGCTGATCGAGAAGGCGTTGCTGCTCGTGCCGGTGATGGAACTGCCGGCCCCGAAAGTCAGGGTTCCACTCGAGTCGTTGACGATAGAGACGCCTATGCCGCCGCCGGTAATATCGAGGTCGTCGAAAGTGGCGGTGCCATCGAAATTCTTGGCGGACAGCCCGACATTGGTGGCATTGCCGATCGTCGTGTTGCCGGTGAAATTGACGGTCGCGCTCGAGGCGACAAGCTCGATGCCGGTTTGGCTCGCATTCTGGACATTGAGATCGTGGACCGAAACCGTGCCGGTCACGCTGCCGAGGAAAAGACCTGTGTCGACATTGCTGAGGGTCACGCCCTGGATCGTCAGGCCGTTGATCAAGGTTGCGTTGATGCCCGCGTCGCTGCCGCCCGAAATGTTGAAGTCGAGTAGCGAATTGCCGTTGGCCACTGTCACGACACCGCCGGAGCCGGAATTGGTCAGCGTCGCCGCGCCGCCGCCCGGATCCGAAACGACCTGGTCGTGCTGGACATTGTTGCCGGTGATGTTGACCGGAATGCCGCCGAGCGAGAAGGAGCGGCCATTGCCGAACGAGGCCAGCGTCTGGCCGTCGCTGAGCGAGAAGCCTCCGGCCGCATCGATGGGAGATCCTTCGTTGACCAGCACGAAGATCGCATTGTTCTGGGTGTTGGCGTCGGCCAGGTTGATCGCGAGCAGGCTCGATGTCGAAGAACCGTCACCCGACGAGCCGACGCCGCCGACGAAGATCACATTCTGCTGGTCGAACAGCTGCGGGCCGCTGAAGGTGGTCGAGCCGAACGCGTAGTGGCCGAGCATCTGGTTGAGGCCGCGCGCGTCGAGCGAAGCGGTGCTGCCGGCAATCGAACCGCCGCCAAAGCTGAATTCGGCATTGGCCGAATGGGCCAGCGAGCCCGCTATGCCGAAGCGCACACCGGTGTCGACACCCGAAATGGAACCGCCATTGGTGATGATGATCGAGGCGCCGCCGGTGGTGTCGGCGAGGTCGATGCCGATGGTGCCGGCGGCGCCCGGGCCGGTGATGTTGAGCGACTGCGCGGTGAAATTGGTCTGGCTGCCGGAGAAGTCGAGACCAGTATGGCCGAGACCCAGCCCGGAGATGACGATGTTGCCGGCAACCACAGCCGCGTTGACGCCGGAAAACACCATGCCGTCGCCGCCGGGCGTCGCGATGCTGATGTCGCCGAAGCGGATTGTCGCCGGCGAATCCGTGATCTGGATCGCCGCTCCGGTCGTGTTGGAAATCGTCGTCGAACCGTTGACGGTGAAGCTGCCCGAGACGTGGTCGAGCACCACGCCCGACGTGCCGCCGGTCTGGCTGATCGAATCCAGCACCACATGCGCGGTGATCGGGTCGATGTAGACGCCGACGCCGCCATTGCCGGAGATAGTGCCGCCGGTGGTGGTGAAACTGCCGCCGCTCGACGTGCCCTGCACGGTGATGCCGCGGTCGGTATTATCAAGCGCATTGACCGTCGCGAAGGTGTAGGTGCCCTGGCCGGTGATATCGAGGCCGTCGTCGAGATTGCCCGACAGCAGCGTCGTGCCGGTGAAATTATAGGTGCCGTTGTCCTCGATATGCAGGCCGTCGAGACCGTTATTCGTGGACGTGAAATCGGACGCCTTGACGTTGGTCGAATTGCCGGTGAACTCGGCGCCGTTGCCGCCGGCGCCCGTCACCGTGACCTTGGTCAGCGTCGTGCCGGTGACGTTGTTGCCGAGGATGCCGTCGGCGCCGCCGGTGATGGTGATGCCGTTCAGCGTGTTGCCGGTGCCGAGCGTGATGACGTTGTTGGCGACGTTGGTGCCCTGGATCGTGCCGTCGCTGCCGCCCAGATTGAAGGTGGCGGTGCCGCCGCCGGACAGTTTCGCGGTGACGCTTTGGCCACCGCCGATCACGGTCTGGCCAGTGGCAAGTGTCACGCCGGCAGTCGTCAGATTGCCACTGCCACCCAGGGCAACGACAAAACCGCCATTGCCGGCCTTGGTGACCGCGTCGTCCAGTGTCGTCGGGTCGGCCAACGTACCCGCACCGGCCAGGCCGCCATCGGCGAAGTAGAATTTTCCGAAGGCGGCATTGGTGGCGGCGTTGATGGCGACGCGCGTCGTCGAGCCGCCGATCTTGTCCTGCGACTGGACCCTGACGCCGATATCGCCGCGCACCCGCTCGTTGACGCGCTTGCGCAGGCCTTCGCTGACCGGATAGACCGGGTCCGTGCCGATGGCCCCGGTAGTGTCCGAGCCATGGCCGGGGTTGAACGGGATGTTCAGCCGCACGCTGCCGGCGAACTGGGTGTCGTCACGATTGTCGTTGCGCACCTCGCCGGTGAAGGTCAGCGACGTTCCGGTGCCGAAGACATCACCGATCTCATATTCGATGCCGGCCTTGGCGCCGGTGACGCTGCCGTCATCGCCGTGCGGATCCTCGAAATGATAACCGCCAATATCCAGCCGCAGCGAATGCTTGTCGGGCAGGTTGACCGGAACCTGGGCGCCGATCTCGCCTTCGATGCCCCAGGCCGCGTAATCGCGATGGTCGAGCACCGAGATCTGCTCGATCAGCTGGTTGGAGACCATCGACAGGGTTGAGCTGGTCGAGTGGTCGGTCGAGTCGCCCTTGATCGGCACGAAGACGTTCACATGCGCGTCGAAATTCGGCGTGATCGCCTCGACGCCCAGCGTGCCGCCGGTGAACTGGGTGCCGCCGTAGCTCTCGGCATTGAAATAGGCGTAGCCGCCGAGCATCAGGTCCGGGTTGACGATGCGGCGGATGCCGAGGCCGATATCCTGGCCGAAGGCATCCTTGAAATCGTGCTTGGCCCGGACATCCAGGAACAGCACCGATTCGGCGGTCTGCTTGATCGGGATGAAGCCTTCGAGCGCAGCGTTGCCGCCATTGTTGTCGGCGCCGATAATGGCCCGGATCTGCGGCTGCCAGAGACCGGCATCGTCGCCATAGGCAGCCGCGCCCGAGAGCGCCAGTGCCAGCGACGTAAGCGCCGTCGTCTTCCAGAGATGCCTGGCAATGCTCGAACGGCGATAGCCGGCGCGCAGGTGGAAACCCTCCCCACGCGCCGCCATCCCACCAACTTGCCGAGACTTCTCGGTAGTTCCCATCCCCTGGCGAGCCCTTCTGGGACTACACGTCCCGCGTGCCGATATTTACTGGAATTCTATTGTATAGCGAGTCCCTAAAGATCCGGCTGCTGTGGTCGTCCGCCAAAGTTCTTCCCTGTGGCAATATGGACACAGTAAATTTGCCGGCTTGCTTGGCTGGACTCACGGCTTCCAGGCCGGGTTGGAGTGTTGTATCAAGCCGTACTGCGGGAATACCAGCCGGGGCACAAGGAATATGACAGTTGCTTTAGCGCGAGCTAATATTTCAGGCTTGGCCGTAGGTATTGTCACTCTGTGGCTCATCCTGTCGGTCGCTGGACCCGTACGTGCCGAGGACGCCGCCAAGCCGGCCCAGCCCCAACCGGCCCAGTCAAAGCCGACCGACGCCAATCCCTGGGCGGTGAACTGCTCCAGCGGCTCGGCGAACACCGAGCTTCAATGCCAGCTGTCGCAGAACCTGACAGAGGCCAAGACAGGACAGCGCGTGCTCACCGTGACGGTGCGCCGCGACAATGCCAATGGCAGCCTCGCCATGCTGCTCGCTTTGCCGCACGGCCTGTTCCTGCCGTCCGGCGCCAGCTATCAGGTCGACCAGGGGCAAAAGACCACCATCGCCATCCAGACCAGCGACCAGAACGGCGCCTATGCCGCCACCCCGCTGCCGCCGGAACTGGTCAAGGCGATGAAATCGGGAACCAATCTGAACGTCGGCATGGAATCCGTCACCCGCAAGCCGGTCACCATCCCGGTGTCGCTGGCCGGCTTCACCGCCGCGCTTACCAAGCTGGAATCGATCAAGTAGCCCTTGTCGGCCGCTTGATTGTCCGTACCCTTAATGCTCCGTTGCCGGTTCAGGCATATGGAGAAATTTCATGACGGGCTTTGTCGACCGCCAGCGCGCCTCGCATTTAATGCAACGCGCCGGCATCGCGGCGCTGGTGCTCTGCGCGCCCGAGGCCTTCCATTATGCGACCGGCGCGTCGATCGGCCCGGCCGGCCTGTTCCGGCGCGCCGGCGCCGGCTTCGTCGTCATCCCCGCCCGTCAGGACCTGCCGATCGGCGTCGTGGTCGCGGACTTCAACGCGGCGCAGCTGCGGACCTCGGCGCCCGAAATGGTTGTGCGTTCGCACCCGATCTGGATCGAATCCGCGCCGGTCGAGACAGGGCCTCACAGCCTTCCTCTGGCGGAGCGTATCGAGGCTGGCCTGGCTTCGCTCGACCGCGCGCCGGATTTCTCGCGGCCCGCCACTTTCGATCTCGCCGGCTCGGTGCGCCAGCTGCAAGCCATGCTTCTCGATTTCGGGCTGGGGCGCGCCACGCTCGGCCTCGACCTCGACTTCATTACCGCCGCCGATTTTGCCGTCATCCGGGCGTTGTTGCCGAACTGCCCCGTCGTCGACGGCTCGCCCGTGCTGGACCGGCTGCGCGCCGTCAAGTCGCAGCGCGAGATCGACCTCCTGCGGCAAGGCATCCTCCTGTCCGAGGCCGGCCTGGAGCGGTTGCAGGTCGATGCCATGGCCGGCATGCGCCAGGGCGACCTCGTCGCGCTCTACCGGCAAGGCGTCGCCACGGCGGCGGCCGGGCTTTCGCATCCGGTCATCACGGCCGAATATGTGACGCTCGGCGCCCAGGCTAAGGGCGCGGACGCCGGGGCCGTGGCTGGCGATCCGCTGAAATGCGACATGGTCTGCACGGTTGGCGGCTACGCCTCCGACATGTCGCGCAACTTCACCTTCGGCCCGCCTTCTGCCGATCAGTCCGAACTGCACGCCATCGCCGAGCGCGCCTTCGAGGATGGCCTGGCCGAGCTTGTCCCCGGAAACACGCTCGCCCATGTGCATCGCGTCGCCACCAACAGCCTGGCGCGGCAAGGCCTGCGCTCCTACCGCCGCGGCCATTTCGGCCACGGCGTCGGCCAGTCGGTTTTTTCCGAACAATGGCCGTTCATCGCGGCCGGCAGCGATGTCGTGATCGAGCCAGGCATGGTGCTGGCCTTCGAGATCCCGCTCTACATCGACGGCCTCGCCAGTTTCAACCTCGAGGACCAGTTCCTGATCACGCCGGATGGACCGGTCGCAATGAACCGGCTGCCGAGGCGGCTGGAGAGAATTGGGTAGCGGTCCCTATCGCCGTTGGCACTCTACGGCGCCCCCCTCTGCCCTACCGGGCATCTCCCCCACGAGGGGGGAGATCGACTGTCGTAGCCGCCGTCGCCAATCTTCAACATGGCAAGAAGAGGAGCCGGCGCCGAAGCCGCCAATCTCCCCACCCGTGGGGGAGATGGCCGGCAGGCCAGAGGGGGGCGCCGTAGAGCGCGAACGCCGATGCTTAGGCCCTTGGCTGCTAAGCACTCACCGGCGGCCGCCTGTCCCTCCAAGGCATTTCCTCTTCGAGCTGCGCCGACGCCGCCAGCACTGTCGCCTCGTCGCCGTAGCGGCCGACCAGCTGCACGCCGATCGGCACGCCGCCTTTCGACCAGCCGAGCGGCAGCGAGATCGCTGGCTGGCCTGAAATGTTGAACGGGAAGGCAAAGACGGCGTCCGTCCATTTGGCGTTGTAGCGGTCGATGTCCGTCTCCGACATGTCGTAATAGCCGAACGGGCGCGGCAATTGCGTCAAGGTGGGCGTGACGAAAAGATCATGGCCATTGAGGTCGCCGACAATGTCGCGGCCGACCTGCCTGAGCTGCTCGACATCGCGGATGTGCCTGATGCCGCTGGTGGCGCGGCCGCGCTCGATGATCGCCCAGGTCACCGCCTCGACATCGCCTGCCCTTACCGGCCGGCCGATCACCGTTTCGAGATAGTCGAAGGTCGCCGCCGTCTGCACGCATGTCATGTTGGTGTAGGTCGTCCACACGCGGTTGGCATCGAGCGGCATGTCGTGCTCCTCGACATGATGGCCAAGCCGCTCAAGCGTCGCCACGGTGGCCAGCACCGTAGCCTTCACCTCCGGATCCATGGCCGTGCCATTGGGCGGCGTGACGGTGAAGCCGATGCGCAATCTTTTCGGCGCGCTCGCCGACAGGCTGAGCCAGGACGCATCCGGCACCGGCGGCGTGTAGGGGTCGCCGGGCAGCGCGCCGGCGACGGCGTCGAGATAGGCCGCCGTGTCGCGCACCGTGCGCGAGCAGCAGAGAAAATAGGCGCCGCCATACCAATAGTCGCCGAATGGCGCGAGGCTGACGCGGCCACGCGACGGCTTCAGACCCACAATGCCACAACAGGAGGCGGGAATGCGGATCGAGCCGGCGCCGTCGCTGGCTTCCGCGATCGGCACCATGCGCGAGGCGATGGCCGCCGCCGCGCCGCCGCTCGATCCGCCTGGCGTGATGCCTTCCTTCCACGGGTTCTTCGTCGTGCCGTAGAGTTTTGGCTCCGTCGTGATCGACCAGCCGTTTTCGGGCGCGTTCGACTTGCCGACCAGCACCAGTCCCGCCGCCTTCATGCGGCGAACGACTTCGGTGTCGAAGTCGGCGACGACGTCTTTCAGATAGAGGCAGGAATTGGTGTTCGGCGCGCCTGTCCAGGAGGAGGCCAGTTCCTTGAGCAGGAATGGTACGCCGGCAAAGGGAGCCGATCTGTCGACTGTGCGCGCCTGCGCGCGCGCCATGTCGTAGAGGCGGTGGATGACCGCGTTGAGCGACGGATTCAACCGCTCGACCAGCGTGATCGCCGCCTCGACCAGCTCCGCCGGCGAAACCTGGCCGCCACGCACCAGCGCGGCCAGGTCAAGCGCGTCTGAGTCAGCGTAGGTTTTCAACAGACTGTCGGTGATCATGTCTCTCTCCCAAATTTGCCAAGGCTGGCGCCGCCCCTCATCCGCCTGCCGGTGTCCAGCCGATAGATGGGTAACAGATTGAACCGGATACATAGGTAACAGTTCTCCCCCTATGCATCCGCCGCAGCGCCAAGCGGTTTGGTTGGCGCGGCGCTGCGGCGGACGAGCTT
>NZ_SRTD01000289.1:0-327 GCF_004792105.1 Mesorhizobium sp. M8A.F.Ca.ET.161.01.1.1
GCTCGGAACGCTCTTCCGCAGCCGCGACTTCGTCCGCAACGAAAGCGAGCTCGTCATCATCATCACGCCTTACCTGGCGCGGCCGGTGGCGCGCAACGATCTGGCCAAGCCGGATGACAACTTCAATGCGGCGAGCGACGGCGCCGGAATGTTCCTCGGCCGCGTCAACCGCGTCTACGGCACCATGCAGACCGACAGGCCGCCGGGCCGCTATCACGGCGTTGTCGGCTTCATCTACAAATGAGTGGGAATGCGGATATGTCCAAGTCAGCATCGAAGGTCATGACGGTCCGGACAGCATCCGGCATCGCAAGGATACGCCGGCAG
>NZ_SRTD01000290.1:0-327 GCF_004792105.1 Mesorhizobium sp. M8A.F.Ca.ET.161.01.1.1
GTAGTTCTCGTTTCGTCTTTAGTTCGGATCATTCCGTTTGTGTACGAACAGAAAATAAGTGGGATCATATCGGTTTAAAAGTGCCGTTGGCGCATGGCAGCAATGCAAATTGTGCAATGCAACATTAACGGCCATTCACGCTTGCGACACAAAGAAGACCGAATCGGAAAATGCCGTTGCGTCAACGGTTTGGGCCTCGCGGCTAAAAAAATGACCAAGCTTGGGGGAAGCGCATGGCGGGCTATGCGACACGGGTAAGGGCGGATATCGCCCGATGGCGGGAGGCGGGCCTGATCGACGCGCCGACGGCGGACGCATTGGCGCGCG
>NZ_SRTD01000291.1:0-326 GCF_004792105.1 Mesorhizobium sp. M8A.F.Ca.ET.161.01.1.1
GACGCCGGAAGCACCGGCCTCGTATCGTCTGACACCGGGGAAAACCCGGTCGATAACGGGCATGAAATGATGGAAAAAGACCATGAACGCAGCAACCGCGCGTAAAACCTGAAGATTGATGATCATCAAATCAATATCCGTATGAATTTGGGATTAATCAAAAAATTATATTGATATAACAGGTGCTTAACTCGGAAAAACCGGAGAAATTATAATTTTGCCACGCAGTGCGAAAAGTAAATGAGCAAGACGGGAAGACAAAATATCTCCCTTTATCCAAACATCAGCTAAAATCAGACAATTCCATATGCCTGTCAATTCCTCAG
>NZ_SRTD01000292.1:0-326 GCF_004792105.1 Mesorhizobium sp. M8A.F.Ca.ET.161.01.1.1
GCGGCATTCCGCTGATTTTCTTGCAAAACATCACCGGCTTCATGGTCGGGCGAAAGTACGAGGCCGGCGGCATCGCCAAGGACGGGGCCAAGCTGGTCACGGCGGTCGCCACGGCACGGGTGCCGAAGCTCACCGTCATTGTCGGCGGCTCGTTCGGCGCCGGCAATTACGGCATGTGCGGACGCGCCTATTCGCCACGCTTCCTGTGGATGTGGCCGAACGCCCGTATTTCGGTGATCGGCGGCGAGCAGGCGGCGCCCGTGCTCGCCGTAGTCAAGCGCGAAGGCATAGAGCGCGATGGCGGCGAGTGGAGCGCTGAAGAGGAA
>NZ_SRTD01000293.1:0-326 GCF_004792105.1 Mesorhizobium sp. M8A.F.Ca.ET.161.01.1.1
GCAAGCTCGGTTGGAAGATAGGCCTTGAAAATGTCGATCGCCATTCGTGTGTAGGCCATGTCCTCGGCACTTCGGATATGGCGCCCTGTGTTCGATTGGGGGTGCATGCGATAAAGTGCAAGGGCTTGCGGTTCGTACCAGACAGGAAACTGAGAAGCGATGCGGACCCACATCTCCCAGTCTTCACTGCATTTCAGCCGCCCCGAAGGCATTCCGGCGGAGTCGCTCGAAGGCGGCTTCGAGGCCTGGGCCGCCGCCAAGGCGCCATTGGTCGCGGCTAGCGCGATCCCGCCCCGCGACGAGAACGGTCGCACCGTCTGGGTCAC
>NZ_SRTD01000294.1:0-325 GCF_004792105.1 Mesorhizobium sp. M8A.F.Ca.ET.161.01.1.1
GTGAAAACAAGTCCGACCAGATCGCCGGTGTCGCCGTTTCCAGCGAGCCGCCGGAAGTCGCCGATATTCTCCTCGATTTCACGCGCCGGGAAACCCAGGCGTTCTCGGTGACACTCGCCGAAAACATCGTTTCTTCCTTCGAGGGGCAGGTTGGCCTCATCAACAATCCACATCGTTACGCCGGTTTCATGGTGTTGCGCGCCCATGACGTGCCATCGGTGCTTCTCGAGCTTGGTTTCCTTTCCAATCCTGACGACGAGAAGCTGGTTCTCGATGCGGAGTGGCGCAAGAAGGTGGCCGATATGCTGGCAACAGCCGTCGGGCG
>NZ_SRTD01000295.1:0-325 GCF_004792105.1 Mesorhizobium sp. M8A.F.Ca.ET.161.01.1.1
CTGTTGCACTGATCGATGGCACGACTGTATCCATCGCCTCAGGCAGCGGAATGCCGCGATCGGCGGCCTCCGTCAAATATCCTGACCGCAAACCGTGCGCAGAAAACTCCCCGGGATCCAACCCGCCATTTCCGCTCGATGTTTAAGGATCGCGTTGATCGACTGCGGATCGGGCGCCCGGCGCGAGACCGCTCCCCACCTTCCGATGCCCCGAAACACGCTTCCCATGTCGATCCTGGCGGCCGTCAGCCCGGCCGGGCCGGAGGCGACCACAAGCACGTCGTACAACGCGCTCATGCGTTCATAGCGGGCCGTGACCTTTGCG
>NZ_SRTD01000296.1:0-325 GCF_004792105.1 Mesorhizobium sp. M8A.F.Ca.ET.161.01.1.1
TTTACGTCACGACGGGCGCGCACGGCAGCAGCCAGTCGCTCCAGCACCGTCACCGTGGTATCCCAGTCGATGCAGCCATCGGTGATGCTCTGCCCGTAGACCAGCGGCTGGCCTTCCACCAGTTCCTGGCGGCCACCGACCAGATGGCTCTCGATCATCACGCCGACGATGCGTTGTTCGCCCTCTTCCAGCTGAGCGGCGATGTCGTCGATCACCTTCGGCTGGTTTTCCGGGTTCTTCAGGCTGTTGGCATGGCTGGCATCGATCATCAGCCGGGTCGGCAGCTTGGCCTTGGCCAGCACCTGGCAGGCCTCGCCGACGCTGC
>NZ_SRTD01000297.1:0-325 GCF_004792105.1 Mesorhizobium sp. M8A.F.Ca.ET.161.01.1.1
GGCTGAACCGCGATGCGCTGAACGACATGGTGGGCGGGCTGGTCAATTCTGCCCAGAACGGTGGTACCCAGACATCTTCGCCGGAGACGGCGCAGACGCAGCCCACCACGCCGCCCGCGACCCAGCAGCCGCCTGCGGCTGGCCAGCAGCAACCGACGGCCACACCAAACAACCACCCGAACCAGTCGCATGGCGATGATGGTTCGGTTACCGGCACAAAGTTCACCCAGCGGCTTCTGGCTGATGGCACCGAGCGTGACGAGGGCCAGGCGCCGGGCGCGAACGGCCAGCCCGTCACGGCGGAAGGTCAGTCGGTCTACGAGCA
>NZ_SRTD01000298.1:0-324 GCF_004792105.1 Mesorhizobium sp. M8A.F.Ca.ET.161.01.1.1
CAGGCGGCGATCTTCGTGCCGCGCGAGGCCGGGCCGATGCCGAGCCTGCGCCGCTTCCGCACCGCCGTCACCGTCAACGACCTCAAGGACACGATCTCCCGCTATCTCGGCGTCGAGCGCACCGAACGCTCCTTCCAGTCCTTCGAGAAGAACGAGAACGTCTCGCTGCACGGCAAGGAGCAGGCGAGCATGGACGTCATCCGCTTCTCGGAGCAGTTGCTGGCGAGCGCCGTCGGCTCGTCCTCGGCGCGGCTGATCCTGTCGCTGCTGTTCCGACGCAATGACCGCGACTCCAAGGATGCCTTTCGGCTGCTCGACGACGCC
>NZ_SRTD01000029.1:0-44150 GCF_004792105.1 Mesorhizobium sp. M8A.F.Ca.ET.161.01.1.1
AGAAACCGGAGATCCATCTCAAGACGCTCGGCAAGTCGGCCGAAGAGATGGTAGATACCCTGGAACACTGGCTGGACGAGCGTGACATTGCCGAAGAGCAATATGACAATGGCGGCGGCATCTGACGCTTTTTGCTTTAGAATACGAGTGACGCGTCGATTGAAGGAGAACGCTGGCATGGTTCGGGTCGTTGGCTTCCTGCTCTGGCGTGTGCCAAGCCCGGCATGCTGATTGGCAAGCGGAACCCGCCGCCAGTTGGGCCCCTGGCACGGTCGTTCTCGAACGCTGCAAGCCTTTCGCAGGATGACAAAGAGGGCCGTCGGGAGCTGGGCGTGTTACGTGCGCCTGGCTCATCCGTTGACGCAAACAAGTCGCATGACGGTGTGTCGGCATCCACGGGACTGCGCCAAAACTCCGGCGAGGTAGTATTTGGGCGCCACGTTCGCCGCTTTTGCATGATCTGCTTGTGTCTCTTTCGCTTGTTGTCGCCGGCCTTCGCGCAGGACGATGGCGAGGACGAGGAGGAAGAAGATAGCGCCGTGTGCGACATCGATGTCGGCGGGTCTGGCTCGGAAAGCAAACCGCTCAGCGCAACCGATGGCACGGGGTCGCATCGCTACCTCGTCAACGGCGTTTGCTACGATCTATCCGGAAGCCTGCAGGGCACCCTGCAACACACCAATGCTCCGGAGCCGCATTTGGGACCTGGTTCAAGAACCGCCCGGACTTTCAGCTCCGAAGCGGATTTGCGCCTTGCAGCTGCGCGGCTGACGGGATCAGGACCGTTCAAGTTCGTCTTCGGTACTTCCTGGAGCTATAACTCCGACGATGGTTTCGACGCAGCGCCCACCTTGTCCGAAGCAACCATCGAATATGCGGGGGTAAAAGTTGGCTACGCTGAATCCCTCATGAACGCCTGGTCGGGCGATTTCCAGTTCACCGCGTCGTCGCCGTCGCTGAGCAGTTATCTGGCTTCCTACAAATACGAGATCACCGACGATCTATCGTCCTCTGTGGCGGTTGAGGCCGGTCCTCCGACCAGCCGCGGTGCAACCACCTGGGAATTCCCCAAGACGCCGCCGTATTTCACGGCGCAGCTCCATTACGAAAAAGACGACTGGATCATGCAGGTTTCGGCGGCCGCTCGTCGGCAAGAGACGCCGGCCGCGCGCTTGCTCGATTTGTCGGCCGGCAGCCGATTCGGTTGGGCAGCGACAGCCGGCCTTACGGCGCCGGTTAGATTTGCCGGTGAAGACGATAATTTTAGCGCCGGCCTTGCCTATTCGGTAGACGCGCCTGCTTTCCTTGGCACCGAAGCCGACGCCGCCGCTTTCGCCGCGCGCTTCCCCACCGTCGGCCCGATACAGGGTTGGAGCGCCGTGGCTTCGTACCATCATGAATGGTCGGACAAATGGGAGTCGAACGCGTTCGTAAGCTATGTCGCGGTGAATCTCGACCTGTTCGCGACCAACCCCTCGATCAGAACGAAGCGATACGGCGTAAATTTGATCTATCAGCCCACGGAAAAGTGGACGATCGGCACGGAAGTGGATGCGCTTAGCACACATGTCGCGCTCAACGGCGCGGTCGGTCTTATTCCGGGTGCCGATTTGAAAGGGACGACGGACTTCCTGTGGGTTACACGTGAATTTTGATCGGTTCGATGTAAACACGATCATCAAAGCTGTTGCCTCGCGGGATCTTCGACTTTTCTCCGCGCTACGAGAGCAAGAAGCCCGACAAACCTATCGTGCTAATTAGTGGCCGTTTCGGATCGCCGGCTGAAGCTCCTGGGCGGCATCCCCGCCCAGGAGCGAAAGGCGCGCGTGAACGTCCCGTGATCAGCAACAGCGCTGCGCTCCGGAACAAATGGGGCTCCTTCGGCGCAAACTGGGACGGTGGGACCGCAGAAGGCTGGCACGGCCCCAACGGACAGGCGCATCGCGCCTGTCCGGGAGCACTATTGCCAGAAGCCACCCAAAGTCACTGTATGTTGACGACGACGTAGCGCCCGCTGGAGGCCTGATAATACCTGCCGCCACAGTGCCACAGTACGGGGCCGTAGACGGTGGTTTTCACGCATGCGGCCGGGAGGCTGTTCACGTAGACACTCGTCCGACGGATTGTTCGGCGGGTGGTGCGCCTCGCAACGCCAGCGACGCTGCCGGGCGTGAGCGGATGGCCAACTCGCGCCTGCGCGTCGCCGACGAAAGAGGGGAGCGGTACAACTGTGTCGATCAGTCCGCCAAAAATCATGGCGACGGCGATCGCAGCCGCACCACCGGCCAATCTCAAGCTACGTCTTGTCATCGTTCATCCTCTCTATAAGTCAAATACCTGCGGCAAGCGCTACTTGGCCGTCAGGATCTTTATCGGCGCCGCGACGGGTAAAGTAAGAACGCGGGTTGTGGCGCCGGCCAGCCCGCCCTCTTGCTGATCTGGAATACCCTGCGCCAGGGCCTTGCGAAGATCCGGCGCAATTTCCGCGACTTGGGCGAACTTGCCGTGATTGGTCGCATCGTTGGCTTTCACATCAGACAAGTCAACGACTATCGCGCCGAGTTCTGCGAGTTCCGCCGTGTTGCTGCTCGCCCCAATCCGATCTTTGCCGCCAGCGATAAGCCTCGACAGACCCAATGCTTTGTCGTCGCGCGAGACAATGATCAAAAACGGCTTTTTTGGTTTCCCAATTCGCTGCATTTCCGATTTGAATACGTCCTCGTCGATGTCGGGGGCGGCGAGTATCACCGTACCAAGCTTGCTGGCGGAAGTGAGGTTTCCCGATATCTTGATTTGCCGAAATGCCTCGACGGTCACCCAGTTACCCATCGAATGCGCGAGGACGTTGATTTCATCGGCATCGCTGGCCAGCAAAAGGCGCAGCGTCCGCTCCAATCCGTCGCGAGCGATGGTCGCGCTGTTGTTGTCGTACACGCAGTCCAGCGTCTTGCCCCGCGAGGCCCAAACGCGATAACCCGCCGAAGGATGGAATTCATCAGCGGATCGCGGAAGCCGGTGCCATCCACGCCATCGACTACGAGTTCTATGAAGAGCTCCACACGGTCATCGAGCGTGAGCCGAGTTCGATGCTCGATCCGGAAATGCTGGGCCTGTTTGCCTCCATCGGCATCCAGAAGGGCAAGCCCTTCGCGCCGGACGAGCGAATGAAGAAGCTGCTGGTCGAAGCGCTCGCTATCGGCAACGCAACCGCCCGCGCGCTGGCCTTCCGCCCTCGCCTCGACGGCGCCCAACTCTATCCAAACAGCTCCTGGAACGCGGCTTCGTGGACGGCAGCTATGAATGGCTCCGGGACGGCGGCGAGGGCGGCCGCAATCTCGACTCCAGGACCATGTTCTTCTACCAGGCGACGGTGAACACGCCCGCCATGGTGCAGAAAATGATCGGCGTCGGTTCCCAATACGCCTATGCCTCAACCGACGTGAACGACGACTATCTGGACGGTGCCAAGACGTACAGCCTCCACATTCCCGCTAATCCGCCGGTCAAGGATTTCTGGTCCGTGGTGATCGGCGATCCGCAGACGCGCTCGGAGCTTGAGACGGGCCAGACCTTCCCGAGCAAGAACAACAAGCGCGACAAGCTCGCCGAGAACTCTGACGGTTCGGTCGATCTCTATTTCGGCCCGAAGGCCGCTGAAGGTAAAGAAGCGAACTGGGTCCAGACCGTCGCCGGGAAGGGATGGATGGTATCCGATTCTTCGGCTTTATGGCCCGCTCGAACCCTGGTTTGACAAGACCTGGCGGCCGGGCGAGTTTGAGGTGGTCAAGTAGCAGGGTTCCGCGTTCGATCCGGCATGGTTCGTTCGATTGCGGGAACGTCTGGTCGTACTGTCGATCGAAACTTGCCGGAGCGCTCGATGAGCAATGCACTGCCCACTCGAATTGGTCTTCTACTGTCGGCCGTCATTCCGATTTTCCTTTGGGTGCTCCTTGGAGCTTCCTGGGCCCAGCAGCCTCCGGACGGCGTGCCGCCCGAAAAGGCACGGCAATTCCTCGACCTGCTGTCCGATCCGGAGGTCAAGGTATGGCTCGAAGGAAAGATACCGGTAGCCGCCGAGGAACCGTCTGCCGCATCGCTGGCCGACGCAATCTCGAACTGGGAGCTGGCCGTTCGCGCACGTCTCGTCGCGCTCACCGATGCCATTCCTCGCATCCCGCAGGAGGCAGCTAACGCCGCCGGCGTCGTCTCGCGCGACGTGAATTCAGGTAGGCCCGGGCTGGTGATCCTGATCCTGGCAGTGCTGACTGTCGTCGGCTTCGGCGCCGAGTGGCTGGTCCGCCGGGCTTTGTCGCCTGGCGGTTCTGACCCAACAATTGATCCCGGACAGGCAGCCCTGTCCGAGGTCGCTGCCTTGCTGACATTTGCTCTGGCAGCCATCGGCTCGTTCCTCGCGTTCGACTGGCCGCCTTTGCTGCGCCGCATCGTGCTGACTTTGCTGCTCGCCTTCATCGCCGTGCGTGTCGTCCGCGCAATTGTCAGGTTGCTGTTTGGACTCGCCGGCGCGGAGAGCAGGACGCCGGATGAGACGCTGACAACAGTTCCTGTTGCAAACTCGACCGCGCAGCGTTTCTGGCTTCGGCGCGTGAGCCTCATCGCCGGCTTTCTGCTGTTTGGCTGGGCCGTGGTCAGCCTCATGCCGAGCATCGGTTTCTCGGTCGACGTGGCGCGGGTGGTTGCCCTGCTTTGTGGCCTGGGCATGTTGGCCATCGCCATCGAAATCGTCTGGCGGCGGCCGGGCAGCGCAGCTTCCGCTGCCAGGCATTCGCTGCTGACGCTCTATCTGATCGCGCTTTGGCTGGCCTGGGTGGCAGGACTGCTCGGCGTGCTGTGGCTCGGCCTCTATGCGCTGCTATTGCCGGTGGCGGTGCGTGGGGTTGGCAACGTCGCACAGGCCTTCGCCAGCAGAGCGCAGCGCAGCGGCGCCCTCGGCATCATGCTGAACGTGCTGATCGTCAGGGGAGCCAGGGCAGCGATGATTGGCGCGGCGGTCGCTTGGCTCGCCTATGTCTGGCGCATCAGGGCTGCTGCCCTTGCCGGCAGTGAAACAGGCGCGATCGTGATTTCGGGCCTGCTCAATAGCATCATCATCCTCCTGGTAGCGGATCTGCTGTGGCAGCTGGCGAAGGCGCTGATCGCTTATCGGATGGAGCTCGCGTCAAAAGACGGGTCAAGCGCGGACGACCTTGCCCGCAGCGGCCGGCTGCGTACGCTGCTGCCGATATTCCGCAACGTGCTTGCTGTCTTCATCGCGGCCGTCGCAGTACTGACAATCCTGTCCGGACTGGGCGTGCAGATTGCACCTTTGATCGCCGGCGCGGGCATTTTCGGCGTCGCTATCGGCTTCGGTTCGCAGACACTGGTCAAGGACGTGCTGAGCGGCGTTTTCTATATGCTCGACGACGCCTTCCGTGTCGGTGAGTATATCCAGAGCGGCAGCTATAAGGGCACAGTCGAATCGTTCAGCCTGCGATCAGTCAGGCTGCGGCATCACCGCGGCCCAATTTTCACCGTGCCGTTCGGCCAGCTCGGCGCCATCCAGAACATGAGCCGTGACTGGGTGATGGACAAGATGGCTCTCAGCATCACCTACGATTCTGACATAGACCTCGCTCGCAGGCTCATCAAGAAGATCGGTCAGGAGCTGGCCGCGGATCCTGAGTTCGCGGCCGATACGATCGAGCCGCTGAAAATGCAAGGTGTCGACAGTTTTGGCGACTCCGGGATCGACATCAGGATGAAGCTGATGACCAAGCCGGGAGGTCAGTTCGGCATCAAGCGGCGAGCCTTCATGATGATCAAGAAGGCATTCGACGAGAACGGCATCAAGCTCGCTGTTCCCACCGTGCATGTGGAGGGTGGCGGCGACAACGCGGCCGCCGCGCAGCAACTACTCAAGCTGAAGCAGGCTAAGAGCTAGCGGCAAACCCGGCGCCTGATGGCACTTCCGAATCCGGCCCGCTTTGTGACAACGCCACTGCGAGACTTGGCGAAAAAGGCCGGGACACCCCCTGCACTGCAGATTTGATCTGGCACAAATTGGGTCGTGATTTCGATCGGTATGATTATCTATGGTTCTAAATCTGCTCATCGGCACAATCGTCATAAGCCTGACGGTGCTGGTTCATACCTTTGGCCTTATCGCCGTCACACATGCGATGGGATACCTTGTGTCCCGCTTTCGCATGCACGGGCGCCGCAGCCGCATCGTCGCGATGATCAGCGTGGTGATGGGTCTCTTTGCCGTCATGACCACGGAGGTCTGGCTTTGGGCTGGGCTATACCGGATGCTCGACATCTTCGCCGATTTCGAAACTGCCTTGTACTTTTCCACCATCACTTTCTCGACGGTTGGTTACGGCGACATCGTGCCCGCCCATGCGTGGCGCGTCCTGGCGGCACTCGAGGGCGTGAACGGGTTCCTGCTAATCGGCTGGTCGACAGCCTACCTGATAGCAGCAGGCACCCGCATCGGGCCCTTCAAGGCCGGCGAGCATTTTTGACCGCAGCAGATGCTCCCATTTGCTCCCGATCAATGAACGCGCGTCAATCTGTCGGTAGGCTTTCTGTCGATGGTAACCACGAATTGCTCAGAGACAGGCGAGAGGAAGACATCCGCTTTCTGCTTCTTTCGACGAATTGACTATGTGCTACGGGAACCGCAGACCGGTCAGATCGGGAGGAAAGACATCAGGTTGGGAGGATTTAAGCATGGGCGAGGATCTATACGGCCATCATGCCGACCGCATCC
Organism: Mesorhizobium sp. M8A.F.Ca.ET.161.01.1.1; assembly: GCF_004792105.1. Classification (NCBI taxonomy): domain Bacteria; kingdom Pseudomonadati; phylum Pseudomonadota; class Alphaproteobacteria; order Hyphomicrobiales; family Phyllobacteriaceae; genus Mesorhizobium; species Mesorhizobium sp. M8A.F.Ca.ET.161.01.1.1. The sequence goes on from NZ_SRTD01000029.1 coordinate 6,770, forward strand.
AGGCGGCGATTGCCTCGGACGCTGCAGCGAAGTCCGCACTGGTTGCTTCCTGGCGACGGTCTTCCAATTTGCATCGGCTCGATCCAGCCGACTGTAGCCCCCCACGCTATCTGACGGAGGCGGAACTGGGACAGGCCGGGCAACGCATCGAACCTCTCGTCCAAGCTGCCCAATCGAGTCTCGACCGGCTCTATCTCGCGGTTGGCGGCGTCGGGTGCTGTGTCCTGCTTGCCGATCGTGACGGGGTGCCGGTCGAACGGCGCGGTGCGCCCGTCGATGACGAGACGTTTCGTTCCTGGGGTTTGTGGACTGGCTCCGTCTGGAACGAGGAAAGCCAAGGCACCAACGGGATCGGCACCTGTCTGGTCGAGCGGCGCGCTCTCACAATTCACCGTGACCAGCATTTCCATACGCGCAACACGCTGCTCAGTTGCACCACCGCTCCTATCCACGATCATGAAGGGAATCTTGTAGCCGCGCTTGACGTGTCTTCCTGCCGGGCTGATCTGACCGAAGCCTTCGCCAATCTCATCTCGATGGCTGTGGTCGACGCGGTGCGTCGGATCGAAGGTGAAAACTTCAAGATGGCATTCCCAAAGGCGCGAATTCTGCTCGCCCCAGTGACTGACAAAGGCTCCGGAGCGCTGATCGCCGTTGACGCGGACGATCTCGTGGTCGGCGCGACCCGTTCGGCGCGCCTGGCGCTTGGCATTACCCAGCAGTGTCTCGACAAGCCGATGCCCGCCGCCGATTTGTTCGGCTGGGCTGAGCGCGGCTCCAAAATTCTCGCTGAGGCAGAGCGCGGGGCTCTCCAGCGTGCACTCGCGCGCGCTGACGGAAATGTCTCGGCTGCAGCTCAGGCGCTAGGGATCAGCCGCGCGACGCTCCACCGCAAGCTCAACCGCCTGGATGTCCATCGGTCTCACTGAACTCCCTTGGCGACCATGACTGTCGCAATTCTGCGACACATCATGTCCGACCGCGGTGACCAGTGCGGTGACAACTACGGGCGAAAATCGCAAGTCTCTTCCGAAGCGTCGCATCCCGCGACGTCAGCTTTGGGAGGAAGACACATGAACAAGGTTGAATTTTCACGCTCGGTCAAGGCGCCCTTCGACAAGCGCTATGGCAATTTCATCGGCGGCAAATGGGCCGAACCGCGGTCCGGCCGTTACTTCGAGAACCACTCGCCGGTAAACGGGCAGCTGCTGTGCGAGGTGGCGCGCTCAGATGCCCAGGACATCGATGCGGCCCTGGACGCGGCCCATGCCGCCAAGGATGCCTGGGGACGGACCAGCGTGGCCGAGCGGTCGCTTATCCTCAACCGCATCGCCGACCGCATGGAGGAGAACCTCGATCTCCTCGCCTGTGCAGAAACCTGGGACAATGGCAAGCCGATCCGGGAAACGACCGCGGCCGACCTGCCTCTGGCCATCGACCATTTCCGCTATTTCGCCGGCGCCGTGCGCGGCCAGGAAGGCAGCCTTTCGCAGATCGACGACGACACCGTCGCCTATCACTTCCATGAGCCGCTCGGCGTGGTCGGTCAGATCATCCCGTGGAACTTCCCGTTGCTGATGGCATGCTGGAAACTTGCTCCCGCGCTTGCGGCCGGCAACTGCGTGGTGCTGAAGCCAGCCGAGCAGACCCCGGCCGCTATCCTGCTCTGGGCCGATCTTATCGGCGATCTGCTGCCGGCAGGCGTGCTCAACATCGTCAACGGTTTCGGCCTCGAGGCCGGCAAGCCGCTCGCTTCGTCACCGCGCATCGCCAAAATCGCCTTTACCGGCGAGACCACGACGGGTCGGCTGATCATGCAATATGCCAGCCAGAACCTCATTCCCGTCACGCTGGAACTGGGCGGCAAGTCACCCAACATCTTCTTCAAGGATGTCGTCGCCGAAGACGACGATTTCTTCGACAAGGCTATCGAAGGCTTCGTCATGTTCGCGCTGAACCAGGGCGAGGTCTGCACCTGCCCCAGCCGTGCGCTCATCCATGAATCAATCTACGACAGATTCATGGAACGCGCCCTCAAGCGCGTCGAGGCGATCGTGCAGGGCGACCCGCTCGATCCGGCGACGATGATCGGTGCTCAGGCCTCGTCGGAGCAGATGGAAAAGATCCTGTCCTACATCGACATCGGCCGCCAGGAAGGAGCGGAGTTGCTGACCGGTGGGGCGCGCAATCTTCTGCCGGGCGACCTCGCCGGCGGCTACTACGTCCAGCCCACGGTGTTCAAGGGTCACAACAAGATGCGCATCTTCCAGGAGGAAATATTTGGGCCGGTGGTATCGGTCACGACCTTCAAGGACGACGACGAAGCCCTCAGCATTGCCAACGATACGCTCTACGGTCTGGGCGCAGGCGTCTGGACACGCGATGCCAACCGCGCCTACCGCTTCGGCCGGGCAATCCAGGCTGGCCGCGTCTGGAGCAATTGCTACCATGCCTACCCCGCGCATGCGGCCTTCGGCGGCTACAAGCAGTCCGGCATTGGCCGGGAGACCCACAAGATGATGCTCGACCACTACCAGCAGACCAAGAACATGCTGGTCAGCTACAGCCCGAAGAAGCTCGGCTTCTTCTGATCGCTGCGCCCATGCGCGCGGCCCCAAGGGACCGCGCGCATGACTGGAAACCGGATAAGACCATGCATGCAAAAGTCACAGCGACGCCGGCAGCCCTTGAACTGATCACGGAGATCGTCACCGATCATGGCCCGGTGCTGTTCCATCAGTCCGGTGGCTGCTGCGACGGCTCTTCGCCAATGTGCTATCCGGTGGCTGGCTTCATCATCGGTGACCAGGATGTGTTACTCGGCCACATCGGTGAGGCGCCATTCTACATCGGGGCCTCGCAATTCGAAGCCTGGAAGCACACCGATCTCATTATCGACGTAGTGGCTGGTCGCGGCGGCATGTTCTCGCTCGACAATGGACGCGAGAAGCGATTCCTGACGCGGTCGACGATTTGCGCTGTCAGATGAGGATGTGGGTCATCCATCGGGTCATGGACACGGCCGTCATAGGCTTGACGGCCCTGACACAACGTTCGGTCCCATCGCATTCAGTTCGCGACCAAGCCGCCGCTCAGACCGCTACCGAATGTCTCGCCTTGCCGGTTTCGAAATACTTGTCGAACTTCGCGGCGACGCTTCTGACAAAGGGCCGGCTTTCCACCGGCACGACGAAGTGGTCACCGTTCAATTCAAGCATCGGCGCTGGATCAAGCAGGGCGGTCGAGCTTGCCTTGCTGAGAAGCTTTTGGCCGGCTTCGCCGAAGCGCTCAACCAAGTCGATCGCGGAAAAGGCGAAGTCGCACATCAGCCGTTCGATGATCCAGCCGCGAACGCGATCATCCATGGAGAACGCGATGCCTCTGACGGTCGCCAGCCCGCCGTCAGCCACCATGCGGCCATACTCTGTGGTCGAAGGCATGTTCTGTGCATAGCCTTGCCGATACTGGCTGATGGATGACGGACCGAGGCCGATCAAGGTTTCGCAGCGATCCTCGGTATAGCCCTGGAAGTTGCGGTGCAACGTCCCTGAGCGCGCGGCCAGCGCCAGCGCATCGCCTGGTTTTGCGAAATGGTCGAGCCCAATTGCTTCATATCCTTGGTCGAGGATGGCGCGCGCTGCCAGTTGCGATTGGGCGAACCGCTCCTCCGGGCCTGGCAACCAGGCGTCGTCGATCATTGTCTGATGTTTCTTGAACCATGGCACATGAGCATAGCCAAAAAGCGCGATCCGGTCCGGCTCCAGCGACAGCGCCTGTTGGACCGTGGATAGGACACTCTCCCTGGTCTGGTGCGGCAAACCGTAGAGCAGGTCCAGGTTGACCGATTCGACACCGCGCGAGCGAACGCCGTCGACGACGGCTTTGGTCTGCAAAAAGGTCTGCTCGCGATTGATGGCCTTCTGGACCTTGGGGTCGAAATCCTGGACGCCGAGGCTCGCTCTCGTCATGCCTATTTCGGCAAGCGCGTCGAGGCGGGCTTCGTCCATGTCGTTGGGTTCGATTTCGACGCTGATCTTGGCGCCGGGGAGGAATGCAAAGCTGTTGCGCAGCACTGTTGCCAGCGCCACTATGTCCTGCGGTTTGAGCATCGTCGGCGAACCGCCGCCGAAATGGACGGCATGCACGCGGCCCTTGCCTCCGACAAGACTGGCAACGGTAGAGATCTCGGCATGCAGTGAGCGAAGATAGGCCGTCACGGGCTCGTAGTGGCGCGTCTGCTTGGTATGGCAGGCACAGAACCAGCAAAGCTTGTCGCAATAGGGGATGTGCAAATAGAGCGAGATCTCGTCGCCCTCGTTGAGCGCCTGCAGCCAGCCACGACAAGCGGCAGCATCGACGCCCGGATGAAAATGCGGCGCCGTTGGGTAGCTGGTATAGCGCGGCACGTTCTCACCAAGTCTGGCAACTAGATCTGGCCGCATGTCGCAATCAACTCCGGGCTGTGTCGCGCGATACTGCTCACCAGGGGCGACAACCGCCTTGATCTCGGTCAATGCCCATCGGCTGCGGACAAACTGCCGCAAGGCTTTTTGCTGGGCCGATGCTATATTCTGACGGGACCTATGGTTCCGCGGACGACCACGATGACAGTGCGCCAGGATGTACACAGCGCCGGCATTCCCGTGCTTTGCCAATCATGCGAAGCGCGGCACCACGGTGTTTGCGGAGCGCTCGATCCCGAACAATTGGTCGGCCTCGCCAAGACCTCGTCGAAGCATACCGTTGAACCGGGCGTGGAATTGATTGGCGACGCCGAAACCGTCGACAGTTACTCGAACGTGCTTTCCGGCGTGGTCAAGCTTACAAAGAGCCTTTCGGACGGGCGCCAGCAGATTGTCGGGCTTCAATTTGCTCCCGATTTTCTGGGCCGGCCCTTCAAGGTGGAAAGCGCGATCAACGCCGAAGCCGCAACGGCAGTCTCCCTGTGCTCGTTTCCGAAGGCCGCCATCGAACGGATGATGAAGGAATCGCCGGAACTGGAGCACCGTCTCTTCAAGCAGACGCTGAATGAACTCGATGACGCCCGCGATTGGATGGTGACGCTGGGCCGCAAGAGTGCTTCGGAAAAGGTGGCGAGCTTTCTTCTCATGATCGCCAGAAACATCGACCCCACGCTTGACCCGGCCGCCCAGTCGACAAGTTTCGACCTGCCTTTGACCCGCGCCGACATCGCCGATTTCCTTGGTCTGACCATCGAGACCGTCAGCCGCCAGCTGACCAGGCTGCGATCAGATAGCGTAATCCGGATAGAGAACAATCGGCATGTTGTCGTGGATAGCTTGGACCGGCTGCAGCGACGCTCCGGCGCCTAGGATCAATCGACGATCCCGATCATAGGGAGGACGTGCTCGCGTTCAAACGCTATGTGCCGGCGCAAGTTCTCGAACAGGCCGCGTAACATGAAACCGATGGCCTCGGGGTTCTCGACTGTCTCGCCATGACCGATGGCCAGCAGAATTTCGGTCACCTCACCGGCAAAGCACTCATCTTCCACATGTTCAGCCCGCAGTCGCCGGGTTGAAGCAAGGTTCGCATTACTGCCGACCACGGCCTCCTCGTAGGCGGGGAAGATGACTGTCTCTTCATATCGATGGATGTCGCGCAGCAGCGGGACGATGGCGTTGGCCGTGCCGAGGCACTTCAGACGATCGACGCTGGGCAATGCATCCGCGATTCTCTCCAAGGCATCGCAGAGTTGCAACTTTTCCCTGTGCGCGCGCTTCATCACCGCGGCCGGGACCACTTCTGTGGATCGGTCAACTGGTGCGGCATCTCCATCGCGTACTTCGAACAGCGACGATCCTGGCCCTTTCTTCCGGCTCAACGGCGACCCTCCAGTCATTTGCAGACCAACGCTGCCCAATCCGAAAGCACTGAGCTTTGACATGGATCAAGGCGGCGACAACGCAACTGCTGAATTGGTGTCCACGCGGATTGGCGTCCGCGCATCGGTATCCAAGGTCGGGGGCATCTCATGAAGTTCGGCACACCAATCTTCGCTTTGGGCCTGTTCACATTTGCGGCTCTGGTGGCCGCCGGCTTCGGTGCAGATGAGCCTTTCCGACAGCATATGTGGGTGCTTTTTTTCGTGCTGCTCGGTTTTGTCGCCATCCTCCTCCGCAACACGAAATTCGACGTGGCCGCGCCGGTCGACCCCTCCGCTTACATGGACGGACCCATCCGCTACGGCGCCATCGCTACAATGTTCTGGGGGGTGGTCGGCATGCTGGTCGGCGTCGTCATCGCGCTGCAGCTTGCCTACCCTGATCTCAATATCCAGCCCTGGTTCAATTTCGGCCGCCTGCGGCCGCTGCATACGTCGGGCGTCGTCTTCGCCTTCGGCGGCAATGCGCTGCTGTGCACATCATTATACGTCGTGCAACGCACCTGTCGCGCCCGGCTCTTCGGTGGCGATCTCGCCTGGTTCGTGTTCTGGGGTTACCAGCTCTTCATCGTGATGGCCGCGACCGGCTACCTGCTCGGTATCACCGAAAGCCGCGAATACGCCGAACCCGAATGGTATGTCGACATCTGGCTGACAATCGTCTGGGTTGCCTACCTCATCCTGTTCCTTGGCACGATCCTGAAGCGCAAGGAACCGCATATCTATGTCGCCAACTGGTTCTATCTGTCCTTCATCGTCACCATCGCGATGCTGCACGTCGTCAACAATCTGTCGATGCCGGCTTCTTTCCTTGGATCGAAGAGCTACTCGGCGTTCTCGGGTGTCCAGGACGCCCTGACGCAATGGTGGTACGGCCACAATGCCGTCGGCTTCTTCCTCACGGCCGGCTTCCTCGGCATGATGTATTATTTCGTTCCCAAGCAGGCGAACCGGCCGATTTATTCCTACCGGCTGTCGATCATTCACTTCTGGGCGCTGATCTTCCTCTACATCTGGGCCGGTCCGCACCACCTCCACTACACGGCCCTGCCCGACTGGGCGCAGACATTGGGCATGGTGTTTTCGATCATGCTTTGGATGCCGTCATGGGGCGGCATGATCAACGGCCTGATGACGCTCTCGGGCGCCTGGGACAAGATCCGCACCGATCCAATCATCCGCATGATGGTGATGGCCATCGCCTTCTACGGCATGTCCACCTTCGAGGGACCGATGATGTCGATCAAGACGGTCAACTCACTGTCGCACTATACCGACTGGACCGTCGGCCACGTCCATTCCGGTGCGCTCGGCTGGGTCGGCATGATCTCGTTCGGCGCGATCTACTACATGGTGCCGAAGCTCTGGAACCGTGAACGTCTTTATTCGCTGCGGCTGGTCACCTGGCACTTCTGGCTGGCGACGCTCGGCATCGTTGTCTACGCGGCGGTGATGTGGGTATCCGGCATCATGCAGGGTCTGATGTGGCGTGAATACGACGAGCAGGGTTTCCTGGTCTACTCCTTTGCTGAAACCGTCGCCGCCATGCACCCATACTATGTCATGCGTGCCATCGGCGGGGCCATGTACCTCTCCGGCGCCCTGATCATGGCCTGGAACATCACCATGACCATCCTTGGATACAAGCGCGCGGAAGAGCCGATGCCGGGCTCCGCACCCTCCCTGCAGCCTGCCGAATAAGGAGCCAGAGAATGAGCCTGATGGACAGACACGCACTCATCGAGAAGAACGCCACGCTTCTTCTCGTTGGCTCGCTTCTTGTGGTGACCGTCGGCGGCATCGTCGAGATCGCGCCGCTCTTCTACCTCGACAACACGATCGAGAAGGTGGAAGGCATGCGCCCCTATTCGCCGCTCGAACTTGTCGGGCGCAACATCTACGTGCGCGAAGGTTGCTACCTCTGCCACAGCCAGATGATCAGGCCGTTTCGCGACGAGGTCGAGCGTTACGGCCACTACAGCCTGGCTGCGGAGTCGATGTACGACCACCCCTTCCAGTGGGGATCCAAACGCACCGGGCCAGATCTCGCCCGGGTTGGTGACCGTTATTCGAATGCCTGGCACGCCGCGCACCTTGCCGACCCACGCTCGGTGGTGCCGGAATCGGTCATGCCGAGCTATGCCTTCCTGAAGGACGCGCAGATCGAGGTGAAGGATTTCTCTACGCACCTGATCGCCAACAGGCGTGTCGGTGTCCCCTATGCCGATGACATGATCGCCAACGCCAACGCCGATCTGATGGCGCAGGCCGACCCGAATGCCGACACCTCCGGCCTTCAGAAAAGATATCCCAAAGCCAAGGTCGGCGACTTCGACGGCAATCCGCAAAAGGTGACCGAAATGGATGCCCTCGTTGCGTATCTGCAGATGCTCGGCACATTGGTCGATTTCAAGAATTACGACGAAGCCGCCGGCTACCGCTGAGGAGAGTTATCCATGCAATACAATTTGATGCGGGAGTTTGCTGACAGTTGGGGCCTGGTCGCCATGGCGCTTTTCTTTGTCGGGGCAATTGTCTTCTCCCTCCGCCCTGGCAGTCGCAAGCTGGCCGACGAGGCTGCCCGGATCCCCCTTGAGGACGAGTAATCATGAGCGACGAGCACATCGACGAAATCTCTGGCGTCTCAACCACGGGCCACGAATGGGACGGCATCAGGGAGCTGAACAATCCGCTTCCGCGCTGGTGGGTCATGACTTTCTACCTCACCATCGTCTGGGCGATCGGCTACACGATCGCCTATCCGGCATGGCCACTGCTGCACTCGGCGACGAAGGGTGTGCTCGGCTATTCCAGCCGCGGCGAGGTCAAGAACGAGCTGACCACGGCTGAAGCCGCCAAAGGCAAATATGTCGCGGCGGTGCAATCCAAGACCGTCTCGGAGATAGCCGCGGACGATGCCTTGCGCGAATTCGCAGTCGCTGCAGGTGGCGCCGCATTCAAGGTCAATTGCGTGCAATGTCACGGCTCCGGTGCCCAGGGCTCCAAGGGCTTTCCCAATCTCAACGACGACGACTGGCTTTGGGGTGGCAAGGCTGAGCAGATCCAGCAGACGATCACGCATGGTATCCGCTTCGCGTCCGATCCGGACACGCGCTTGTCGGAAATGCCTGCCTTTGGCGACATCATAACCGCCGACCAGATCGCCCAAGTCAGCGCCTACGTTGCCAGCCTGTCCGGCAAGGTCCACGATGCTAGTCTGATCCAGCCCGGGGCCAAGGTCTTCGCAGAAAACTGCGTTGCCTGTCATGGTGACAACGCGAAAGGCAACAAGGAGCTCGGCGCCCCCGACCTGACCGACGCGATCTGGCTCTATGGCTCGGGCGAGACGGCAATCGCCGACCAGGTTCGCGCACCCAAGCAGGGCGTCATGCCAGCCTGGGGAGCGCGTCTTGGCGAAACCAAGGTCAAGGAACTGGCCGTCTACATCCATTCGCTTGGCGGTGGAGAATAGGAAGCGGGGACCTGTTCTCGACCCTTCACCTTCCAGGCGACGAGGCCCGGCCCAGCCGGGCCTCGACTCTTTTCCGCAAAGCCAAGATTGACCTGCATCAACGCGGGCAGGTCCACCGGGCGGCATTGTTGCCCGGCGCATTCAAATCGCCGTCTGCGTGTAGAGCGGAGAAAAGTCGTTGCTGGACAATACGCAGGTAGAGCGGCTGGAAGCCGAGGCGGTCAATTCCGCCAAGATCCGTCAGCCTCTTTATGCGCCGCGCAAGAAGATCTTTCCAAAGCGCGCCTCAGGCAGCTTTCGCCGCTTCAAATGGCTGGTGATGGCGATCACGCTTGGCATCTACTATCTGACGCCGTGGCTGCGTTGGGACCGTGGTCCGTTTGCACCCGACCAGGCGGTGCTGCTCGATGTCGCCAATCGGCGCTTCTACTTGTTCTTCATCGAGATATGGCCGCAGGAATTCTTCTATGTGGCGGGCCTCCTGGTCATGGCCGGCGTCGGTCTTTTCCTGATCACCTCGACTGTCGGCCGTGCCTGGTGTGGCTATGCGTGCCCTCAGACGGTGTGGGTCGATCTGTTCCTCGTCGTCGAACGCGCGATAGAAGGCGACCGCAATGCCCGCATGAAGCTCGATACGGGTCCCTGGACCGCCCGCAAACTGGTGCTGCGCGTATCAAAGCATGCGATCTGGCTGGTCATCGGCGCGGCGACTGGAGGCGCCTGGATTTTTTACTTTGCTGACGCACCGACACTGCTCGGCCAGCTCTGGACCGGCAGCGCCGCACCCGTGGCCTACATCACCATCGCCGTGCTGACGGCAACCACCTACACGTTCGGCGGCCTGATGCGTGAACAGGTCTGCACCTATATGTGCCCATGGCCGCGCATTCAGGCGGCCATGCTTGACGAAAATTCTCTCACCGTCACCTACAACGACTGGCGCGGCGAACCGCGTTCGCGTCACGCCAAGAAAGTGCTGGCGGTTGGCCAGCCCGCAGGCGACTGTGTCGACTGCAACGCCTGTGTCGCGGTCTGCCCGATGGGGATCGACATTCGCGACGGCCAGCAGCTCGAATGCATCACCTGCGCGCTTTGCATCGACGCCTGCGACGGTGTCATGGACAAGCTCGGCAGGGAGCATGGGCTGATCGCGTATGCGACGCTGTCCGACTACAACGCCAATATGATGCTGGCGACAGCAGGCGGCTCCAGCCCAGTCAATCCATCGCTCGTCAGGACCGCTGGCGGCGCTTTCTCCGACAAGGTAGCGCATTTTCACATTCGCAAGATCTTTCGGCCGCGCACCTATGTCTACATGGGCTTGTGGTCGCTGATCGGCCTTGGCCTGCTCTATTCCCTGCTGACGCGCGATCGGCTCGAACTAAACGTGCTGCATGATCGCAATCCTCAGTTCGTCACGCTTTCCGACGGGTCTATCCGCAATGGCTATACCGTCAAACTGCTCAACATGATCCCCGAGCCGAGGACGATCGTCGTCACGATTCAAGGCTTGTATGGAGCTGACATGAGCGTGGTCGGCGAAGACATCCCGGCAGGCCGCTCCTTTGCCATTCCGGTCGAACCCGACCGCCTGAAAATGCTGAAGGTCTTCGTCCGCCAGCCGGCGGACCAGATCCGCGCCCCGGCGCAGACCTTCAAATTCCGCGTCGAGGACAAGGCCAGCTTCGAGTCCAACGAATACACCGCCACTTTCAACGCTCCAGAGGCCGCCAGATGACCGCCAATGCCCAGAAGCCTCGGGAATTCACGGGCCGGCACATGCTGGTCATTGTCCTCGCCTTTTTCGGGGTGGTGATCGCGGTCAACCTGACCATGGCAACGCTTGCCAACACCAGTTGGACCGGCCTCGTCGTCGAAAATACCTATGTTGCGAGCCAGCAATTCAACAAGCAGGCGCAGGAGGGCCGGGCGCAAGCGGCACTCGGCTGGACAGGCAAGCTAACCATCGCATGGGGCCAAGTCCGCTACAGCATCGCCGACGCAGCCGGCAAGCCGGTTCCTCTGCGCGGCGTGAAGATGGTGTTTCGTCATCCCGCATACGAGAAGGAGGACGAGTCGGTCACGCTGGCCCTTGCTTCAGGCCAGGAATTCGCGGCGCAGCATATTCCAAAGGACGGCGTCTGGATCGTCGAGGTCGACGCCGATGCCGGCCTGGATAGGCCGTACCGCGACGTCCGTCGGATCATGATTTCCGATGGAGCGCTGCAATGAGCTGTTGCGCACCGGGCACCGAAATGGCGCTGGATCTGGGCAGCGCCGCATCGACGCTGCCATCCAGCCAGGAGATCAGGCTCGCCAGCCGCTCGCTTGGCGACAATCTTCGGCAGACCGATCTTTCAGTGCCGACGGTTCATTGCGCCGCCTGCATCCAGACGATCGAGACGGCGCTGGGAAAGATCGACAATGTCGAAGGCTCGCGTGTCAACCTTTCGACGAAACGCGTCGCGATCCGGTGGCGTGGGGACGAGGTGCCACCCTTCGTCGCCGCGCTTGGCAGGCTAGGCTACGAGGCGCACCTGTTCGAAGTCGACGCTGATAGGAAAGACAAAACGCTTGCCGAACTGATCCGCGCCGTCGCCGTTGCCGGCTTCGCGGCCGGAAACATCATGCTGTTGTCGGTCTCGGTCTGGTCAGGCGCCGAAGGGGCCACCCGCGACCTGTTTCACTGGGTCTCCGCGCTGATCGCCATTCCGGCGCTCGCCTTCGCCGGCGGTATCTTTTTCCGATCGGCCTGGAATGCGCTGCGCCATGGCCGCATGAACATGGACGTTCCGATCGCGGTCGGTGTTTCACTTGCCTACGCGATGAGCCTCTATGAGACGATCAACCATGGCGAGCACGCCTATTTCGATGCTTCGGTATCGCTGCTGTTTTTCCTGTTGATCGGCCGCACGCTGGATCACGTAATGCGGGAACGTGCCCGCACCGCGGTGAAAGGCCTGTCGCAGCTGGCCTCGCGTGGCGCCATGGTGGTTCGCGGCGATGGTGCGCGCGACTATCTACCGGTCGGCGAGATCGAACCGGGCATGCGGTTGTTGATCGCAGCCGGCGAAAGAATCCCCGTCGACGGCAAGATCATCCAGGGAGCGTCGGATCTCGACTGCTCGCTGGCTTCAGGCGAAAGCACGCCAAAAAACGTAGGGCCCGGTGAAGCCGTGCAGGCCGGCGTGCTCAATATCACCGGCCCGCTGACCATCGAAGCCACTGCCGCCGCAAGGGATTCGTTCCTGGCGGAGATGGTGCGGCTGATGGAGGCCGCGGAGGGCGGCCGCGCGCACTATCGCCGCATCGCCGACCGCGTCTCGGCGCTCTACGCCCCCGTGGTGCATCTCACCGCCTTCTTGACATTCCTTGGCTGGGTGGCGGCGACCGGCGACTGGCACCGGGCCATGACGATCGCTATCGCTGTTCTCATCATCACGTGCCCCTGCGCGCTTGGCCTGGCAGTGCCGATCGTTCAGGTGGTCGCCGCGCGGCGCCTGTTCGAGAACGGCATCATGGTCAGGGACGGCTCGGCCGTGGAGCGCCTGGCAACAATCGACACGGCTGTGTTCGACAAGACCGGCACGCTGACGCTCGGCCAGCCCCGACTCGTCAACGCGCCATCGGTCAGCCCAGATATGCTGGCCCTGGCAGCCGACCTGGCCACGCATTCGCGCCATCCGTTCTCAAAGGCCATAGCCGGCTTTGCCACTCTGGGCGGCCGGTTCAAATTCGAGGCCGTCACCGAGCATCCTGGGTTCGGAATCGAGGCCACTGCAGCCGGGAGCACATGGCGCCTGGGCCGACGCGGATGGGCCGGCTGGAAGGCTCGAACTGGCGGCGAAGGCAAACACGGATACGGTGGAACGGTCCTGACAAAGAATGGGATGATTGTCGCATCCTTCATTTTCGACGATGTGCTTCGCGCCGATGCCACACCAGCCATCGATCGGTTACACGACGCCGGGGTATCTGTCGAAATGCTGTCAGGGGATACAGCGGCAGCCTGCGCCGATGTTGCGAAGGTGCTTGGTGTCGAAGACTTTGTCCCCTGCCTGCTGCCATCCGGCAAGGTCGAACGCATCGAGACCTTGGCGAAAGACGGACACAGGGTTCTGATGGTTGGCGACGGTCTCAACGACACGCCGGCACTAAGCGCTGCGCATGTATCGATTGCACCGGCGACCGCCGCTGATATTGGCCGCAACGCTGCGGACTTCGTCTTCCTGCGCGAGAGCCTTATGGCCGTCCCGCTGGCGTTGGACGTCTCGCGCCAGGCAGGACGCCTGATCCGGCAGAACATCGTCATCGCGATCGTCTACAATGCGGTCGCAGTACCGATAGCGATCCTCGGGCACGTTACGCCCCTGATCGCGGCGATCGCCATGTCCGCCTCATCGCTGCTTGTCATTGGCAATGCTCTACGCCTGCGATCGTCGCAACCGTTCTCAACGGCCAAGGATGTTCGCCGCAACAGGGTGTCCAACTTCAACAACCTGGTCCGATCGTCATGACCACTCTCACCTACCTCATACCCGTCGCTCTCTTTCTTGGTGCGCTTGGCTTGGGGGGATTCCTGTGGGCATTGAAGAATGGCCAATACGAAGATCTCGACGGAGCCGCCGAGCGAATCCTGATTGATCTGGAAGACAAAAGCGGCGACTGATATTCAGAAAGACGCTGGTGGCAGCGCACCGTTACTGAAAACCGCGACACCGAACTTTCACATGTCAAATCGTGACCCACAAGACCTCTGCATCCCGAGCTGTTGTTCCTGCGATTAACAACACAGTTTGAGCCAGCGCAAAGAGGGCTAGCGTCAGGTCATGTACCTTCTGCTCATCCGCAACAGTCGAGAGACAGGAGATTGACATGATTACGCGACGCGAAGCCCTCTTTGGAGCCGCGCTTGGCGCTGTTGCTGTTGCAGCACTGCCCGCATTGTCGGCCACGGTTACAAAGGCAGAGATTCGCGGGCTGCCCCGCGAGAAGATCACGCTCGTAGCACCACCGTTCGTGCATCCGCATGATCAGATCGCCAAGGGCGGTCCGAAGATCGTCGAATTTACCATGACGATCGAGGAAAAGCCTGTCGTCATCGATGCCGAAGGCACGAAGCTCAATGCGATGACCTACAACGGCTCGATCCCTGGCCCACTGATGGTCGTGCATCAGGACGACTATATCGAGCTGACGCTCATCAATCCCGATACCAACTCGCTAGCCCACAATATCGATTTCCACGCGGCTACCGGCGCGCTGGGTGGCGGCGGCTTGACCTTGATCAATCCCGGTGAACAGGTGACCCTTCGCTTCAAGGCGACGCGGACGGGAACGTTTGTCTATCACTGCGCACCTGGGGGCGCGATGATCCCATGGCATGTCGTTTCCGGCATGAACGGCGCCATCATGGTGCTGCCGCGTGACGGGCTCAGGAACGACAAGGGCGAACCGGTCAAGTACGACAAGATCTTCTACATCGGCGAGAGTGATTTCTATATTCCGCGCGACGAGAAGGGCAATTTCAAGAGCTACGAATCCGCCGGCGACGGCTACGACGACACCGTCAAGGTCATGCGCGGTCTCGTTCCGACGCATGTGGTGTTCAACGGCAAGGTCGGATCCCTGACCGGCGACAACGCCATGAAGTCGAAGGTCGGCGAAACGGTGCTTATCGTCCATTCACAGGCCAACCGCGATACGCGGCCGCACCTGATCGGCGGCCACGGCGATTACGTCTGGGAACAGGGCAAATTCGCCAACCCGCCGTCCAAGGATCTTGAGACATGGTTCATCCGTGGCGGTTCTGCCGGCTCGGCGCTCTACACCTTCCTGCAACCGGGCGTCTACGCCTACGTCAACCACAATCTGATCGAGGCCGTTGAACTTGGAGCCACCGCTCATTTCAAGGTCGAGGGCGAGTGGGATGACGACTTGATGACGCAGGTCGAAGCGCCCAAACCCATCGCCACCAATTGAACGGCACTCCGATATGCCCGGACAGAGACACTCTCCGGGCATGGAGAAAACACATGCCGCCTCTCATAATGAAGCTCGTTCCGATCGCTGTGGCAGCCTTAGCCTTGCCGGTTGGGCTCTCGATGCAGGCAGCCGGCGGTCATCGGCCGCCCGACGCCGTTGCCAGGACGATCAGCATTGATCCCCATTCGATCGTCTATCCGATGCCGGGCGAGTATCTTAAGGACGGACGCCCTCAGGCCAATCCCAAGGTTGAGCGGCACCTGGAAGGCCCCCTGGAGATCATGGCGTACCAAGTCAGCGCGGCCGATTACGCAGCTTGTGTGTCGGCCGGCGCCTGTCGGCCGGCGGAGGAAACCCGCTCAGTCCCGCGTGACGCACCCGCAACCGGCGTGAGTTACCTCGACGCCGTTGCCTACGCCCGGTGGTATACTGAAGCAACCGGCAGTCAGTGGCGGTTGCCATCCGACGAAGAATGGGCCCTTGCGGCAGCCGAGCGGTTCGCTGGCGAATTCGAGGGTGTCGAAAACGATGCCAACAACCCCGCCAGGCGTTGGCTGACCAGCTATCAGGCGGAGGTCGAACTCAATCGCAAACCGGACCCGTTGCCCAGGAGCCGCGGCTCTTTCGGACTGAATTCGCGCGGTCTTGCCGACTTTTCCGGCAACGTCTGGGAGTGGACTTCAACCTGCTATGTCCGCACGACGCTCGCCGAAGACGGCAGCGATGTTGCGAGCTCGGTCAACAATTGCGGGGTTCACGTCCTGGAAGGCCTGCACAGAGCCTATATGTCGAATTTCGTCAGCGACGGGAAAAGCGGAGGTTGCGCCGTTGGTTTGCCTCCCGACAATCTGGGGTTCAGGTTGGTCTTGGACCATCGGGGGTGGGTGGGCCGTATCCTCGCCCACCTCAGCTTCGGCTGACAAAATCAGGAATAGCTCCGCTCCGTTCTCGTCTTGGGGGTCGCCTGCTCTGCCGCCTCACCGCGCCTTGGGCGTCATCAATGCCATCCCATAGACCAGGATGAAGCCGGCAAATGCCGCGACCCATGCGACGCCCGCCATGTCGATTACCGCGCCATAGGGGACGAAGGCGGCCAGAATTCTCAATAATCCCGCGAGAAGGATGGCTACGAAGATAAACAAGGCGCCTTTTCCAGCCTTCAGCTCTCGGCCGGTGTGCCCGAGCGTCGCGCGGGTCATGACAGCAAGCGTCATGGCGCCGACCGCACCAGCTCCAAGCGCGTGGAGCCCTGCAGCGGCCGGCACGATAACAGGAAAGAAAATCGCCGCCGAAACCAAGGCGAGACCGATCGGCACAAAGGCGTATGCAAGATGGAGCATGAGCACCAGCGGATCCGGCAAGGTGCGCTCGCCAGCCCAGCGCGACAAACGCCACGCCTGGCAGGTTGCGGCAATGGCCATGAGCGTTCCTGAGGTGGCGCTGTCGGGGGCGAACGTCCATGTTGCCAATGCGATGGCCGAGATGGCTATCGAAGCGATGTCGAATCGGTCAAATGGCGCCGGCAGCCTGCCGGGATTTTCGCGCACGAGCCAGTTGCGTGTGAAGCTCGGAATAATTCGCCCGCCGATCAGCGAGATGAGCAGGATCGCCGCAGCCATGCCGAGTCTTCGGCTGATGTCCGACACGCCCTCAACATGGGCCTCGATGTGGAACGCGCCGTTCGCGGACGCCAGCACGACGAGCGGCAGCAGCACCTTGAGGTTTCGCCAGTTGCGTCCCGCGACGATTTCGCGGGCTGCCGCGGCAGCCACCGCAAGCAGAAATGAGCCATCGACCATAGCTGCTGCTTCCCAGCCAATGTCTGCCGAGAAGAAGACAGCGGCGCGGCCGGCAAGCCATAGGACGACCAGCGCCAGCAGCGGCAGTCCTTGCACGGGAAGCCGGCCGGTCCAGTTGGGGATGGCTGTCAGCAGAAACCCGGTCACGATCGCCGGCAGATAGCCGAACAGCATCTCGTGGACATGCCAGTCGACCGGAACAAACACACTATGGGCTTCGAGGCCGCCCGCATACATCGGCAGCCAGAGCAGAATGGAGAGCCCCGCATAAAGCGACCCGAGAAAGAAGAAGGGTCTGAACCCATAGGAGAGAAAAGCCGGACCGGAATAGTCCCGCAGACGTGGAATTGCCATGACCTACATCCTGAAATGAACAGGGCCGGATGAACCGCCGCCCTCGGTCCGTCCGGCCCATGCCCGCCCGTTTGTGGCAGGCAGGCTATCTCATGCCGATCAGTTGGCGGGAATCTGGGTGAACAGATCCGCGAACACCGTCTTTGCCTTGCCAGGATGCTTGACCGCTTTCGCGGTATCGAGATTGACCGGCTTGCCGACGACGATCATCGCGACCATGCCCATGCCGTAGTGGGGCGCGCATTTGACGCCATAGACACCCTCCTTGGTCAGCGTGACGGTGATTTCCTCACTGGGCTTGCCCTTGAAAGGCTCGGCGCCATCCGGGATCATGCCCTTGATCGACTCGGCGTCGTGGCTCTTGTCGGTCGGCACGAACTTGACGGTGTCGCCGGGTGCGGCCTTGACGAAAGCCGGCTGGAAAACCATTGCGCCCTTTTCGCCCTTGTTGAGCATCTGCACGACGTGCTCTTCGGCGCTTGCGCCGCCAGCGAGCGCGAGAAGGGAGATTGCGGCGGCGAAGATAGTGCGTTTCATCGAATTGTCCTTTGTCTCATGTTCGCGGCGTTGCGCCGTTCCCTCTCATTTAGCCTGATGCCCCCGCGAACAATTTGCGCTGGCGCAAACTCGCGATAAGAATGGTTGGCACTGTGCTGGCGCGGTGTCTTGGGGTCGTGAGGAGATACGTTTGGCTGCTCTGGACCGATCTCTGATATCGCAGCTGCCGCTCTTCCAGGGGATGACTGCGGAAGAACAAAGCGAAATCCTGCGAAGCGCACGGTCGTCACGCTATGCCAAGGAATCCACGATCTTCGAGCAGGAGACAGAGGCTCATTCGTTTTTTGTGCTGATTTCTGGCCATATCCGCGTCGTTCGCACTACGCCGGACGGACAACAGGTCATTGCCAGATACATCAGTGAAGGCGAAATCTTTGGTGTCGCCGCGGCGCTCGGCCGAACGACCTATCCCGCCAGCGCCCTCGCGGCCGTCGACTGCGTGGTACTGACGTGGCCCAACGCTCTGTGGGCGGAGATGGCGCGACGATTCCCGGCATTTGGGGCAACCACCTACAGAACCGTCGGTACCCGGCTGCAGGAGACCCAGACGCGGGTGGTGGAGATGTCGACCGAACAGGTCGAGCAAAGGATCGCGCATGCCTTGTTGCGGCTGGCAAACCAGACCGGCCGAAAGACCGAAAGCGGTATCGAAATCGACTTCCCGATTTCGAGACAGGACATCGCCGAGATGACAGGCACGACGCTGCACACCGTCAGCCGGGTGCTCAGCAGGTGGGAAGACATCGGAATAATCGCCAGCGGCCGCCAGAAAGTCACGGTCAAGGATGCCCATCGCCTTGTGGTTCTCGCCGAGAACCCGGGCAAACACTGACGATCACCGTTCGCCCCGGATAGTCGCGTCCAGATCGGCCAGGAAACGCGCCTCATCCACGCAGTGCTCATGGCACGCCTCGGCCACGGTGTGGAACGTGCCGATCGGACAGCCGACACAAAGCATCCTGTAGCTGAGCAGCACGGTCACGCTTGCCGGCCATTTCCTCATCATCTCGTCAACCACCGTATTGGGAGTGATAGACCTGGGTTTCTTCACGACGCAGTCCTCCGCGATTTGCGAAGCCCTCGTCATAGTTCGCTCAGGGGACGGCTTCGTTGCGCTTTCGCAACTTCATGGAACCAGCGCTGAAACGTCTTGAGGCAATACTATCTTGCGTGACGAAAAAGGACTCGCAGCCATCGGAGCGGATATGGCTGCCGCGCCGTCATATGGCAGTACCGACGAGCGCGCCGATACCTGCGGTCAGCGCCATTGCCGCCGTGCCCCAAAAGGTGACGCGAACCGTTGCTTTCAGCACATTGGCTCCGCCGGCTTTGGCTCCGATGGCGCCCAGGACCGCCAGGAACAGGAGTGAGGCAACAGACACCGTTGCGGCAAGCCAGGCGGCCGGCGAAACAAGCACCATCGCCAAAGGCATGGCCGCGCCAACCGAAAATGCTGCCGCCGAGGTCAGCGCGGCCTGGATTGGTCTGGCCGTGGTGACTTCGGAGATGCCGAGTTCGTCGCGAGCGTGGGCGCCGAGCCCATCCTTCGCCATCAATTGGTCGGCGACCTGCGAGGCAAGGGTCGGCTCGACGCCTCGTCTGACATAGATCTCTGCAAGTTCCTGCCGCTCGAAATCTGGTTGTGTCGCCAATTCCTCTCTCTCACGCGCAAGGTCGGCTCGTTCGGTGTCGGACTGCGAACTGACCGAGACATACTCGCCTGCCGCCATCGACATCGCACCGGCGACCAGTCCGGCGACGCCGGCCACCAGAACATTGGAGGCCGCGGCATCGGCTGCCGCCACGCCGACGATCAGGCTTGCCGTCGACACGATGCCGTCATTGGCGCCGAGCACGGCAGCGCGCAACCAGCCGACGCGGGATACAAGATGGTTTTCATTGTGCAGCCGGCTCATGATATCACGGCGCCCCGCCGTTCAGGTCGCAGCATCCTGACCAGCGCCGCAATTGTCCAATGCAGCAATATCTGGGTTCCGGTGTATCCGGCTGGCTTGTTGGCAACAATCATAGGCAGTTTACCTGGTTTGAGAGAACCTTCCTACATCGCCGCTCATGCGGCAATCTTGATCTGGGACAAGCCAATCTACCGGCTGACACCCTCTCCCGGCGGTCCATTCTCGACCCTTCGGCAACGAAAGTCATAAGACAAGCTTTCACTGTCCCCTCGCAGTTCGACCTCGGCTGACAGCCAGTTGTCAGCTTGGTTGTGGGATATTGCCTCCGAAGCGGACCAGACGGGTCGCGTTTGCAAGGTTCAATGTGGAAGCACAATTCCGATGAAAGAGATTGCCCTGTCACTTTTGGTGATCGCCGCCTCGGGCGTTTATGTCTGGGATCAGGCCGGCAAGGATTCGGCAAACGATATGCTCGGCGAGGCGCTGCCGGCCGACGCGGCCGAAGCGCCTTCCGTGCAGCCAAAAGAACCCGCATCCGCTGCGGCTTTGCCGCTGCTTCGCACCTCGCCGGCGCCCCTCGATCTCCGGTTTAGAACAAGGTTCCCGATTTCCGGGGAAACGACAGCTGGCATAGGAGCGCCTGCCGAACGCCCCAATGATCCAGTCAAGCCGACAGTGGTTCCGGTGGCGCCACAACCGTCCCCAGCGCCAGTGGCGCCGTCTGTCGCCGATCCTGCCTCGTCAGCGCCTTCCTTCGCCGTTACGCCCGCCGTCTACATACCAGTCCCGCAGCCGAGGCCGGCATATCCGGATGCACCAGCACGGGTCGTCCGGGTGGGCATGAAGCTCGCCGCAAAGAGCTATGCCGACGGCGTCTACACCGGCCCGACGGCCGATGCCTATTACGGCATCATCCAGATTCAGGCCCTCGTACAGGGCGGGCAACTGACGGCGCTGAAAGTGCTGAAATATCCCTCCGACCGCCGCACCTCCGTCAACATCAACAGGCAGGCGCTCCCCATGCTGCGCGACGAAGCGATCAGCGCCCAGAGCGCCGATGTCGATATTATTTCGGGCGCGACGCTAACCAGCAGGGCTTTCATCCAGTCGCTGCGCGGCGCGCTGAAGAAAGCGTCGTCGTAGGTCCATGCGCGACACGCGAATTTTGATGGGCATGCCCATTACCGTCGACCTCGGCGGCGCGTCGAATGCTGAACTGATCGAAGCCGTCTTCGGCTATTTCGAGCACATCGACCGGCGCTTCAGCACCTACCGGGCCGACAGTGAAATCACGGCCATCAACCGAGGCGACGTTCCGGTCGTCGACTGGAGCGGCGAGATGATGGAAGTGTTCGCTCTCGCCCGACAGACGAAAGACGAGACGGACGGATATTTCGATATTCGCAAGCCCGATGGGTCGCTTGATCCTTCCGGCATCGTGAAGGGCTGGGCCATTCGCAATGCAGCGGAGATTGTTCAGCGAGCCGGCATCAGCGATTTCTTCATCGAGGCGGGAGGCGATATCCAGTCCTGCGGCAAGAATGCATCGGGCCATGACTGGAGCGTCGGCATCCGCAATCCCTTCAATGCGGACGAGATCATAAAGATCGTCTATCCCCGCGGTCGCGGCGTCGCAACCTCCGGCACCTATGTCCGCGGTCAACACATCTACAATCCGCATGGAATTGGCAGTCAGATACAGGACATCGTCAGCCTGACCGTGATCGGCGCCGATGTGCTCGAAGCCGATCGTTTCGCCACCGCGGCCTTCGCCATGGGACGTGACGGCATTCTCTTCATCGAGCAGACGCCTGGCCTGGAAGGCTATCTCGTCGACGCCAATGGCCGCGCCACGCCGACAACCGGGTTCGGAGCCCTTTGCCTGCCATGATCAAGACCATCGACCGATTTCTCGATCACCTGACCATGTACAGGCTGGTCCTCTACTATCTGATGACGCTGGTCGGCGCAGCGTTCGTGCTCGGCTTCGTCAAGCTGGTGCCACACGATCCGATTGCGCTTGCCTTCACCACAACGCTTGCGCTGGCCGCCTGCTGGATCACCAACAAGGTTTTTGCGCATGTCTTCGCAGTTCCGGCCAACAACGAGTCCGTCTACATCACCGCGCTCATCCTGACGCTTATCCTCGATCCGGTTGCGGTCACGGACATCAAGGGGATTGCGGCAGTGGTATTCACATCCGTCTGGGCGATTTCATCCAAATTCATTCTCGCCATCGGCCGGAAGCACCTTTTCAACCCGGCTGCGCTGGGCGTGGCGCTGTCCGCGCTGCTGCTCGACCAGCCAGCCACCTGGTGGGTGGGCGGCAATCTGCCATTGCTTCCGATCGTGCTCGTCGGCGGCATGCTCATTGTCCGGAAACTGCGCCGGCTTGACCTTGTCTCGACCTTCGTTGTCGTGGCGCTGGCGACCATTCTGGCAACCACGGACCCATCGCAATACTGGACCGCGCTTGCAGAGACACTGGGTTCATCGCCGGTGCTGTTCTTTGCCTTCGTGATGCTGACCGAGCCGCTGACCGCGCCGACGATGCGTTGGCCGCGTATCGCCTTTGCCGCCATTGTCGGCTTTCTGTTTGCTCCCAACATCCATATCGGCTCGTTCTATTTCACGCCGGAACTGGCGCTGCTTGCCGGCAACGTGTTTGCCTATGCGGCTGGCCCCAAGGCACGCTTCGTGCTGACCTTGGAACGCATTGAGCAATCGGCCGTCGACAGTTTTGACTTCGTCTTCCGGTCGCCACGCAAGCTCGCATTCGAGGCCGGCCAGTACCTCGAATGGACGCTTGGCCTCGATCGTGCCGACAATCGCGGCAACCGCCGCTATTTCACAGTCGCCTCGGCGCCGACGGAGGAAACAGTCCGCCTCGGCGTCAAGTTCTATCCGCAATCAAGTGCCTTCAAGCGCGAGCTGATGACCATGAAGCCAGGCAGCACGATCCATGCCGCGCAACTGGCCGGCAATTTCACGCTGCCCGCCCGGCGTGAAACCAAGATCGCGTTCCTGGCCGGAGGCATCGGCATCACGCCGTTCCGCTCGATGCTGCAATATCTCATCGACCGCAAGGAGTGGCGACCGATCGTCATCCTCTACGCAACAGAGAGACAGCAGGACATCGCTTATCGCGACGTGCTTGGCGCGGCCAGGCAGGAGCTTGGCATCAAGACGATCCACGCTGTGGCGCACGGTGGCGAGCGCGGGCAATATCCCGGATATATCGACGAGCGCCTGATCCGTCTGGCCATACCCGACTACCTCGAGCGCACTTTCTACATTTCCGGCCCGCAAGCGATGGTCAAGGCGCTGCGCCAGAAACTGCTGGCCATGGGCGTTCGCCGCTCGAAGATAAAGGTCGACTATTTCCCGGGTTTTGCCTGAAGCAGGCTCAACTGTGTCGCGGCAAGGAAATGGTCACCACAAGGCCCGGATCGGCGTTAGCCATGGCAAGGCGTCCGCCATAGGCTTCGACGATGTCGGAAACGATGGCCAGGCCAAGACCGCTGCTGCCTCCTTTGCTGTCGAGCTGGACACCACGTGACATCGCGGACTCCCGATCGGCATCCGGTATACCTGGGCCATCATCAGCAACACTGACGGTCACCTCGTCCCAGGCAGTGGATGCACCGACACGGACTGAGGATTTTGCATAGCGCGCGGCATTCTCGACCAGATTGCCGAGAACTTCTGACAAGTCGCCTTCGTCGATTGGGGCCGTCAAATCTTCCGCGATATCCAGCTTGAAAGAAAGCTGCTTGCCGCTTGGTGTCCGTTTGACGACGGCAATGACGCCAGCCGCGACGTCCGACACAAGGCAGGATGCCTTGCCGGAAACGCCGGGGGCGAGGCGCGCTCGCGCGAGCTCCCGCTCGACATGGCGCCGGATCGCTCCGGCGCTCTTTTCAATCTCGTCAGCCAGAACCGTCTCGCCTTTCTTGCGCAAGGCCCGGATGTCGGCCGACAGCACTTGCAGCGGTGTCTTGAGGCCATGCGCCAAATCGGTGGCGCGCGAGCGGGCTCGCGCAAGCGCCTTCTCCTGGGCATCGAGAAGACGATTGATTTCGTCCGCGAGCGGCTGCACCTCGCTCGGCGCCACCACATCGAGCCGTGCTGATCGCTGCGCAATCACGTTTCTGACCGAAACCCGCAAGGTCTCCAGAGGCGCAAGACCGACGGTGATCTGGATGAAGAAGGCGGCCATGAGGGCAATGGCGAGCAGAACAAGGGCTGGCGCAAGGTCGCGGACATACCCATCGACGGATTCCTTCACCGTTTGATGGTCTTCCGCCACGACGGCGCGAAACGATCGCCCACTGGCGTCGATGATCGTGCGCTCGACGGCGATGGTGAGCTCCCCTTGTGGCCCCTTGAATTCCTTGATCTCCCTGAATTCGCCGTTGGTTGCGCGATCAGGCAAGGCAAGCGTCGCGTCCCATAGTGAACGCGAGCGGACAAGGTTGCCGGATCCGGTATCCTGCACCTGCCAGTAGTGGCCGGAAAAGGGAATGGAGAAACGTGGGTCGGCCAAGGTCGCCTGGACCGAAAGACGGCCATCGGCGGCAAAATTGGTCGCGCCAATAAGATCGTTCAGGTCGACTGTCAGCTCGCTGACAACGCGCCGCTCGACGTTAAGTTCGAACAGATAGCGCAATCCAACGCCGGCGATGGCAAGAGCAACCAGGATCGAGATCGTTGCCGCCAACCAGAGCCTGAACCGGATCGAGTTGCCCATCAGCGGGAATCGTCGGGCATCAGATACCCGAATCCGCGCCTCGTTTCGATGACGTCGCTCCCGAGCTTGCGACGCAGGCGCGCGACGATCACCTCGATCGTGTTCGGATCGCGGTCGTTGCCTGAATCGTACAAATGCTCGGCAAGTTCGGTCGGCGCCACCACCCGGCCGGCGTGGTGCATCAGAAACGCCAGGAGCCGGTATTCCAGCGGCGAAAGCGCAACGGGAATGCCGCGAAGCGAAATGCGCATCTGGCGTGTGTCCAAGAGCAACGGCCCGGACCTCAACACGGGTGCCGCCTGCCCGGCCGAGCGACGCAGGATTGCCCGTAACCGGGCGAGCAGTTCTTCCATTTCAAAAGGTTTGGGAAGATAGTCGTCGGCACCGGAATTGATGCCGTCGACGCGTTCGGTCCACATGCCTCTTGCGGTCAGGATGAGAACCGGGAACCTGCGCGCATTCGCCCGCCAACGTTTCAAGACCGTAAGACCATCGAGCTTGGGCAAGCCGAGATCCAGAATCGCGGCGTCATAATTCTCGACATCGCCTGCGAACCAGGCAGCTTCACCATCCTTTACGATATCGACCGCCATTCCCGATGCTTTGAGGGCGGTCGCGATATCGGCAGCGATACGGGGCTCGTCTTCGGCCAGGAGGATCTTCATCAGTCACCCTCCCCATCGCGCATGATGACACCGGCACCGGCGTCGACGTCGACGGTCTTTCGCCGGCCATCGGCACCCACGACCTGAAAACGGTAGACCCATCTGTCGGCCTTGCGGATGAGATCGACCGCAACAACATCGCCGGGAGCCTTGGTGCGGACAACGTCCAGTATATTGGCAAGGCCCTTGATTTCGCCGCGTTCGTACAAATCCCGCGCCCGGTCATGGTCGCCGTCATCGTCCTCGTCGGCACGGGCAGCGAGAGGCATGGCCAAGACAAGTCCCGCGAGAACCAGCACCGCCAAACGCTTCCATTGTCTTTTCATCGGCAAGGCATGTCGCACGTTGCAGCTTTCAATTTGCTGTCAGTTATCCTCAGCCCACAGCAAGCAAGGGGACCATATCAGGGCATCATCGCGTCCAATCATGGCCGCGCCAAGAAGGATACGAGACCATGCGCAATTCCATGCTTGTCCTTGCAGCACTTGCAAGCCTCACGATCTTCGCGCTGCCGGCGGCCGCTGAATCGGACGAAGGATCATGTGGGGCGTCATCGTCTGTTGTCCCATCCGGTCCGATCGATCTGCAGGCCATCCCGATGCAGGACGCCTCCACCCCGAAAGCCATCAAGGGTGGCGACGATGCGTGTGACGACCAACAAGGCGATGAGGCCGACGAAAACGACTAGGTCTCCCACGGCGCGTGGCCGCCACCGCATATGACGGTTGCCAATGTCGTGGGCCAAGGCTCGCTGCAAAGTCGGCAAATTATCCAAGCTCCTTGCCAATTTCTGGAGAGTTTTCGTGATCCCTATTCAACATATCCACCCAATTCTTGTTCATTTCCCTATTGTTCTGATCTACATGCTTGTGGCTATCGACCTTGTGGCGCTGGTTGGCGGCAGCGCCGTTACCAAGAGATCTGGCGCCGGTACGATCTCTACTTTCGTAGCCCTGTCTGCCGGAGTGTTCGCCATTGGGACCTGGTTCTTTGGAGGTCTTGCCCTGGATCATGCCGAAGCGGCCGGCTTCAGCAGCGATATCGCGGAGATCCACGAAAGCCTGGGAGGTATCACTGCCTTTGCCTTCCTGGTCTGGGGACTTGTGCGGTTCGCGCTTTGGATGCGGAACCGTGACATGCGGGCTGTAACGATCGCCATTCCTTTGATCGAAATTTGCGGTGCATTCCTGGTCACTGCGACAGCCTACTATGGTGGGCTGCTTGTCTACGAACTTGGTGTCAACGTCGCCAAGACCGCGGTCGCTGGTTGACCGGTTCGCGCCCAGTCATTCAAGGTTGCAATTTTGGATGACCATTTGCCTCGACCGAAAAATGATTCAGATCAAGGCGCTTCGTGCATGTGCAATCTAAGAAGCCGGAGGTTGGAAAAACTCCGGAGAACGACCATGCAAGCCGAAGCCATAATGAGCAGGCCAGTCGTCGGCATAGACCCGTCCGCATCGATCGCCGAGGCTGCCGGGTTGATGCTCTCCAAAAAGGTCAGCGGCCTCCCCGTCATTCGAAACGACGGCAGGCTGGTGGGGATCGTCAGCGAGGGCGATTTCCTGCGACGCGGGGAACTGGGCACGGAGCGCAAGCGCTCGCGCTGGCTGGAGTTTCTCGTCAGCCCCGGAAAGGCCGCCGACGAATATGTCCGCGCCAATGGTCGACGGGTTGAAGAGGTGATGTCGCAAGATGTCGTGACGGCATCCCCTGCAGCATCACTCGCGAAAGTCGTCGAGCTCATGACGCGTCACCATGTCAAACGCATTCCGGTCGTCGAAGCTGGGAAAGTCGTTGGCATCATCACCCGCTCTGATCTTCTGCGGGCATTGCTCGACGTCCTTCCGGATGGAGCCGCTACGGTCATCGATGACGAACAGATTCGGCAGAACATCGCTACCGAGCTTGCGAGGCAGAGATGGGCCGGCAACGATTTGATCAACGTGACGGTGGACAAGGGTGTGGTGACACTGAGCGGCGCCATCTTCGACGAACGCGAGCGCCAGGCAGCGACAGTCGCGGCCGAAAACGTCGCCGGCGTCAATGCTGTCAAGGACAATCTCTTCTGCGCCGATCCCGTGTCGGTCGTCCTTGTTTCGTAGCGGAGCTGACATTGGTCCGCAGCGAGGCACCATTGCCTCTCTGTGTTGCTGGTCGTTGCCCAAGGCTTCGCCGCGCTTAGGGCGCGACCAGGGGAATCAATGGTCGAAGGAGTAACAGGGCAAAGGCAAGAAGCGCGGCGCCCGCAACTTTTTCTGCCAGTGTTTTGCCTCCGCAGAAGCGCCGCCCCAGCAAAAGCCACACCGATCCGCTGGCAGCTGTCATCACCAGAAGCGCAATCCAGAAGATCCCCAGTTCGCGCGGTTCGATGTTCATCGGCACGATAGCCAGGCAATAGATGAAGGCCTTCGGATTGAGAGCACTGGTCACCGCAACAGAAATGGCGTCGCCGCTTTTGGCAGCGTTGATCCGGGCGCTTGCCGTAAGACGCAGGCCAAGAATGACGAGCCACCCGGCCGCTACCAGCCCGAGTATTTGAATGGCGTCAGGCGACACGAAGGGACGCAGTGAAAACCAGCACGCGGATGCGATCCCGTATCCGCATGCCTGAGCGGCCAAGAGCTTGACCGCTTTCTCCCGCTTGACCGACCCTGTCAGCAAAAGAGCGTTGGTTGGCCCTGGTGCGACAAAGAGCAGGAATGCTTCCAGAAAAAA
This sequence comes from Mesorhizobium sp. M8A.F.Ca.ET.161.01.1.1, assembly GCF_004792105.1. Classification (NCBI taxonomy): domain Bacteria; kingdom Pseudomonadati; phylum Pseudomonadota; class Alphaproteobacteria; order Hyphomicrobiales; family Phyllobacteriaceae; genus Mesorhizobium; species Mesorhizobium sp. M8A.F.Ca.ET.161.01.1.1. The sequence continues at coordinate 34,892 of NZ_SRTD01000029.1, forward strand.
TAGGGTGTCCAACTGCCTGGTCCCGTGGAATGCAAACCTGTCAACTGCAAGACTCGGTTGCGTTGACTCTGTCAAAACACCGGCAGCACGACATCGTCCAGGCTGAGTACTCGAATGACTAGCGTTGGCCGGCCGCATGCTGCAGTCGAGCGATCAGGTCGCCGTTGCGGCAATAGTCTGGCGGGTTATTGGCTTGCTGATGTTCGTCGAGCCAGACCGAGCATTCATCCTGATGTCCGCAGGAACGGCAGCGATCCACTGCCCTGCTGGTGACGGCGGCATGGTCGGCTACGACTTTCAACTGTCTGTCGACGCCGAGCTTCCGCATCATGCGGTCCATCAAGGTGGTTCTGGCATCAACTGAAATCAGGTAATCGAGAAAGGTCATGGTAATCACTCCTGCCTGCTGGCCATCATGGCATGTTGGCGGCAAGCGGCGTTGATCTCGATCAACAGGCGGTATCGTTGCCGATCCCTGAGCCCCAAACAGGGAGCATGGCGCTAAACCTTGGCCACAAGGCGATCGAGAAAGGACCGCTGACCGGCAAGCAACTTCTTGCGGGCCCGGCTCTCTTGTCCGAAGAACCAGCGCTTGGTCGCCTCCGAGGCGCATAGGTAGAGTGCGGTAATCGCGACAAGCGCGACAAGTACGGGCAGAGGCAGTGGCACGAAGCCGAACCAGGCTGCAAACGGCAGATAGGGGATCATGATCGCCATAATCCCGACGGCCAATGTAAGCCAGGCAAGCAACGGGCTTGGACGGCTCGCCCAGAAAGCCCTGTGCGTGCGCACGATGAGCACGATGGCAAGCTCCGTCAGCAACGACTCGACAAACCAGGCGGTCTGGAATGCGGCCTCCGTGGCGTGCGCAAAAAACAGAAGGAAAACGAAGGTCGCGAAGTCGAACAGCGAACTGACCAGGCCAAAGCTGATCATGAACCGCCGCACAAAACGGATATCCCAGTGGCGAGGCCGGCGCAGTTGGTCGGGATCGACGTTGTCGCTTGCAATGGCGAGTGAAGGAACGTCAGAGAGGAAATTGTTGAGCAGGATCTGCTTGGCAAGAAGCGGAAGGAAAGGCAGGAACAGCGAGGCGACAGCCATGCTGATCATGTTGCCGAAATTGGCGCTGGTGGTGATTGAAATGTACTTCATCGTATTCGCGAAGGTCTTGCGGCCATCGTCGACGCCGCGCACCAATACGCCGAGGTCCTGCTTGAGAAGGATGATATCGGCCGCCTCGCGCGCGACATCGACAGCGGTGTCGACCGAGATGCCTATGTCTGCCTCATGAAGGGCAGGCGCATCATTGATGCCGTCGCCAAGGTAACCAACGACATGGCTCCTGCTCCGCAAGGCCTGAACGATGCGCTCCTTCTGGTTGGGGTCGATCTCGACGAAGAGGTCGGTGTGCTGCACGCCCGCGAAGAGCGCGCTCTTCGTCAATTTCGAAAGCTCCTCGCCGGTCATGATCCTGTCGGCGCGCAAGCCGATCGCCTGGGCGAGATGCGCGGCAACGTAACGGTTGTCGCCAGAAATGACCTTTACCGCGATGCCGCGGTGGGCGAGCTCGGCAAGCGTCTCCTTGACGCCCTTCTTTGGAGGGTCGAGGAAAAGCAGGAAGCCAGCGAAGGCGAGATCGATCTCGTCTTTCCTGCTGAACGTTTTCTGGCTCTCGAACTGACGGATTGCCAGGCCCAGAACGCGGTAGCCGTCCGCGCTCCAGCGCCGGAATTTTTCGTCGATTGCCGCACGGTGCGTTTCATCGAGGGGTTCCAGCCCGGTGGCTGCTCGGGCGAAGCTGCAGGTTTCGAGGACATTTTGTACGGCACCTTTGGTAATCAGAAGGTTCTGGGCGTCCTTGGTCCGGACCACAACGGATAGCCGCTTGCGAATGAAATCATAGGGGATTTCGTCGACTTTCGTGAAGGCCGCCAATAATGCGCCTTCGCCCGGCGCACCGGCGATTGCTTCGTCCAGCGGGTTCTTCAGTCCGGTCTGCAGGGTCGCGTTGAGACGTGCCCAGAGCAGGATATCGGTTGACGGATTGCCGTCGACATCGAGCCATCCATCCAGGTGGATAACGCCTTCCGTCAGCGTCCCCGTCTTGTCGGTGCACAGCAAATCCATGCTGCCCAGATTCTCGATGGCATCGAGACGGCGCACGATGACGCCATTGGCTGCCATCGCGCGAGCCCCTCGAGCCAGCGTCACGCTGATGATGGCCGGGAGAAGTTCGGGCGTAAGACCAACCGCCAGTGCCAGCGAAAACAGCAGCGATTCAATCAGCGGTCGATGCAGCAGCAGATTGGCGAAGAACACCAGGATGACGATTGCCAGCATGATCTCGGTCATCAGATAGCCAAACAGCCTGATACCCCGGGCAAACCCTGTTTCGGGGATTTGTCGCTCCAGGGCGGCGGCGATCGATGCGAATTCAGTGCTGGCGCCGGTCGCTGCCGCAAGCACGGTTGCAGTGCCGCTGCGGACCGACGTGCCCGTGAAAACGGCATTGCTGCGCTGTGCTATGGAGGCCTCGGGCGCCGACCGCCCCGGTGCCTTCACGACGGGAAAGGTTTCGCCGGTCAGTACAGCCTCGCTGACATTGAAATCGCGCGCGTCCAGAATGATACCGTCCGCGGGAATGAGGTTTCCGGCCGAAAGCCGGATCACGTCGCCCGGCACGATATCTTCGGCGGCGACCGAGCACTCGGCGCCATCGCGCAACACAATAGCCTTGCGCGAAATGCGCTGTTTCAGTGCTTCGGTCGCCAGCGACGCACCGTACTCTTGGGTGAAGCTCAGGACGCAGCTTGCCAGCACGATCGCGCCGATGATCGCAGCCTCCTGGCCCTCCCCGACGAAGGCTGATACGCAGGCCGCGAAAATGAGGATCAGGACCAGCGGGCTGCGGAACTGGCGGGCAAACACTGCCAGGGCCGACGCGCCTGACGTCGACGCGGGTGTGTTTCGGCCGAATTTTGCGAGCCTCGATGCCGCTTCGGACGAAGCAAGCCCCGAGACTGAGGTCTCAAGACCTAACAAGAGGTCATTGGTCTCGATCGACCAATAGGCACCGTCCTCTGGCGAGACGGATTGCTGGCCAGCTTCGCCTATCATCAATACGACATGAAGCGGTTGATGCCGCTCTCTTCGATCAGCGTGCGGGTGACGCCGCCGAACGCCCATTCCCGCAAGCGGCTATGGCCATAGGCGCCCGAGACGATGAGATCCGCATGGATCGAGCGTGCGAATGTCAGCAACCGGTCGCCATCAGCCTCACCGGCGATCAGCTCGGTTCGCGCCTTGATGCCATGGTGCTCGAGAAAGACCGCGACATCGGCGAGGCTGTCGCGAATGCTTTCGTCGCGCTCGGTGTCGATCGTGGCAATCACGACTTCGCTGGCTTTGGCCAGGAAAGGCAATGCGTCAGCCATCGCTCGCCGAGCCTCCCTAGTGTCCTTCCACGCTACGAGAACAGTTTTTGCAAGGACGTGCTCGACGTTGGTTGCGGCGACCAGGACCGGACGCCCGGCGCCCAGTGTCAGACTGCCGACATCCACGGCGCGAAACACATTGTCTCCTGCCTGGCCGGTAACGATAAGGTCGGCTGCTCTGGCCGAAACGCTGAGGAACCGGGTCGGGCTGCAAACAGCTTGGCCCCATTCGCTAAAGATCGAAGCAGGAACCAGCCTCTCGAACTCGGCACGCAGTTCGGCAAGCCGCTTTTCGATTTCTGTTCGCTGGATCTGCATGATCTCGCCTTCGTAGACCATGCCTTGGCCGGTCGCGACCAAGGGCGGAACATCGGCTGCCGCCAAGCCGATAAGACAGGCTCCGAACCGTTCCGCGAGTTCGACCCCCACCTTTACAATAGGTGCAGGAGGCGCATCGATGGCGAGGTTGACGATGATTGACTTGTAAGACATTGCGGACGCCTTTCGCTGAACTATGGAATGCGTGATGAATTGCATTCGCCAGCGTCCAATGCCTTGACGCGCGTCAAAGATCGCCAACTGCGCCTGCGCACGAAAACGTCGGCTCGATCCGTTTTGCGTGAGCGGCGAGAAGTGATAATTAGCCCCGGTAGCACCGTCTCGAACTCAGGAACCTCAGGTGATCAAAGACGAAGCGCTCAGTTTGTCGCCCGGCGGGACGACACTCAAATCACTGCTGTCGCGAATGTTCGATCAGGCTCCGGGATTTATAGCGCTCATGCGCGAGCCAGGTCACGTTTTCGAACTGACCAATGCCGCCTACCAGCAATTGATCGGCAACAGGCAAGTGATCGGAAAGTCCGTGCAGGATGCCTTTCCCGAGCTCGAAGGATATGAGTTTTTCGACCATCTGGACCAAGTCTACACGACCGGCGAGCCCTATAGGGGCCACGGGGTGAAGGTTGGCCTTCGCAACACAGCCGACGGCCCGGTCGAAGAGCGCATCCTTGATTTTGTCTATCAGCCGATCAAGGCTGACGATGGCCGTATCACCGCGATCTTCATTGAAGGCACGGATGTCAGCGAACTCTCCTTTGCAAACGCCGCACTTCGGCTGCGCGAGGACCATTTGCGATCCATCCTGGCAACAGTGCCGGACGCAATGGTCGTCATTGACGAACAGGGCCGGATCCAGTCCTTCAGCACCGCTGCCGAAACGCTGTTCGGCTATCAGTCAAGCGACGTCATTGGTCAAAACGTGAGAATGCTGATGCCCTCGCCCTACCGCGACGAGCATGATGCCTATCTGCTTCGCTATCTGACGACGGGAGAGCACCGGATCATCGGACTCGGCCGCACCGTTACCGGCGCGCGCAAGGATGGCACGACATTCCCAATGGAGCTTTCCGTCGGCGAGATGCATCCGGGAACCGGACGTTTCTTTACCGGCTTCTGCCGCGACCTCACCGAACGCCACCGGGCAGAAGCAAGAATCCAGGAGCAGCAGCAGGAACTGCTGCACATGGCGCGGTTTACAGCACTCGGCGAAATGGCTTCGACGCTTGCTCATGAGATCAACCAGCCACTGACGGCGATCACGAACTACCTCAAAGGCAGTCGTCGACTGCTCGAGAAAAGCCAGGACGAGAATGCGCCTATGCTTCGGGATGCTGTCGAAAAGGCAGCTGAGCAGGCATTGCGAGCAGGCGACGTCATCCGTCATCTGAGGGATTTTGTGGCCAGGGGCGAAAGCGAGCGCCAGGTCGAACGACTGCCGGTTCTCATCGAGGAAGCCGCGTCCCTGGCCCTGGTCGGCGCGAGGGAGATAAATCTCCTTGTCAGCTACAAGCTTGACCCTGCCGCCGAACTGGTCTTGACCGATCGCATCCAGATTCAGCAGGTTCTGCTCAACCTGATGCGCAACGCGGTGGAGGCTATGCAGGACGCGACGCGACGCGAATTGAAAGTCACAACCGTTGCCCGGGATGATGGGATGGCCGAGGTAAGCGTAATCGATACAGGTCCGGGTCTCGCGCCGGAGGTCTCGGCCCAGCTCTTCCAGCCGTTCGTAACGACCAAGAAGCAAGGCATGGGTGTTGGCCTTTCCATTTGCCGTACCATCGTTGAATCGCACGGTGGCCATATATGGGCCGAGGTAACGCCGGCCGGCGGAACCGCTTTCCGGTTCACCTTGCGCATCGTAGAGAAGGAAGAGGTCACAAATGGCCGACAGTGATCTGGTGCACGTGGTCGACGACGATGTCGACGTCCGCAAGTCGCTCGGTTTTCTTCTGGCCACAGCGGACTTCGCCGTACGCCTGCACGAATCGGCCACGGCATTTCTTTCGACGGCAAAAGGCAACCTCGAGGGCTGCATTGTCACCGACGTACGCATGCCGGGCATAGACGGTATTGAGTTCCTGCGGCAACTCAGGGCGGGCGGGCATACAATTCCCGTCATTGTCATGACGGGCCATGCCGATGTGGCGCTTGCCGTTCAGGCAATGAAGGAAGGCGCTGCCGATTTCATCGAGAAGCCGTTCGACGACGAAATGCTGATCGAAGCGATTCGCTCCGCGCTGGCCAATCGGAACCAAGCAAACGCGGCGCATCCCCAGTCTGCGGATATCCGCACGCGTCTGTCGGCCTTGTCAGAGCGCGAGCGGCAGGTGCTGGATGGACTTGTTTCGGGTCTGCCTAACAAGACGATCGCCTACGATCTGGGCATCAGCCCGCGCACGGTCGAGATCCATCGCGCCAATGTCATGAGCAAAATGGGCGCAAGCAGCTTGTCACATCTTGTGCGCATGGCGCTGATCGTGGAATCCCGACCCTAGGAAGAGTTTTCAAGAGGGTTTGCGAATTCCGACCTGGGCCCGCTCCAAGTCCCAATCGCGCCAGTGGGTCGGCCGGATGTCGACACGGGCACCGCTGGCAGCATTCTTCCAACCCTCCGTCACCCTTCTGCAGGCAAACACAAGCGCGTGCTCGCCGTCTTCGTCGAAGACGGCGAGTTCGAGATCGCGACCAAACGGAGCGCTTAGGATTGGTTTCCACATCGCATCAAAATCTTCGCAAACGGTGCGTTGCGCATTGATCTGCATCATTTTCTGGAATCGCCGAACAGGCATGCGCGTTGCCGGGCGTCGAGCTGATCTGGCTAATAGCTGCTGCGGCAGACGCCATATCGTCATCGGTGCCAATCACATGCATGGCGCGGGCAGCCCAATTGATTGCCAACGCAGCGCTGATACCTGATCCGGCGCCCATCGCGACGCTGGACGCCGATTGATCGGGATCAAGGACCGTGCTGCGCAAGCGCATATCATCAGACGGTATAGGGAGAATTGGGATGCACTATATCAAGGCCGATGAAGCCCTGTGGGCCTCCAGCATGTTGCCGGAAGGCATCCTGGAGCGCTGGTTCATTACGAGCGGCGACACAATCAAGGCCGGCGAGCGAATAGCCGAAGTTAGCGTTGAAGACGCGCTGCACGAGATTGTAGCGCCGGCAGGTGGCCGCGCGACGATTGTCGCCACCGCGAATACCGTCATCGAACCAGGCTCGATTCTGGCAACGCTGGAGTCTTAGCCCGGTGAGGACGCCTCACCGGGTTGATTGCGCTCATTCCTCCCTTGTAGCCTCAAGGAGAGCATCAGGCTTGGTCGCCAGCTGCGTCCGCAGCTCCGATCACGGTTTCTGCAAGGTGTTGATGTAAGCGATTATTGCATCGATCTGGTCGGGGCTGGCGATCCACTCAGGCATGTCCGGATGGCCCGTCGAAATCCCCTCGGCGAGGGCTTCCTCGAGATCGGTGATCGGATAGCGCTTTGACAAGGTGCGAAACGCCGGGGCGTCGGGATGACTGCTCTTGTCGGTTTTTCCAATGGCGTGGCAGCGGGCGCAATTGACTTCCACCAACGCCTTCCCGTGATCCGTTAGGCTATCGGCACGGGCTGGGTGCACATATCCGAGCAGCATCAGTGCAAGGACGGAAGCCGGCAGACGACGATGCCCACAAAAGCTGTTCATGTCTGACGACCTCTGCATTGCCGATCTACGCGACTGTCTTCGCCGCTGCGTCCTCGATCGCGGTTCTGGCTTCCTCGCGGACCCGTTTGGCCGTTTCCGAAGCAAGCCTGGAGGTCAGTGCGGCGACCTTGCCGGCTTCGCTGACGTATTGCGATGTCGCATTCTGCAGAAAAGCAGAGAAGATGTCGAAAGCGTCATTGAACTCCGGACAGGTGATGAGATCGTCGGCCAGCTTGATGTCCTGTTCGCAACGATGCTTCAGAAATGCCAGCGTTTCGACGTTATAGCGCATCATCGCCTTGAAGGCGTGGACTTGAAGAGACGCGGCAGCAAGGAAGAACGTCTGGCCATTTCCCGCAATCGGCAACAATTGTGTGCCGAATGAGGATGGCTCGGGCTGAGTGTGCATTATCGACTACTCCATCCTGAGGCATGCGAACATAATCTCCACAGCGCAACGTTGACGCCATTCGTCGCCGTGTCCTTGATCAGGATCAACCCTCTGACCTTGCGGACTGTACGAGCGACCCGGCACCAACCGGTCTCGTTGCGGTTTGACCCGCATCAAGGTGCTTGCCTCTATTTGATGGCCAAGTCGCGTCAACCGCAGATGGAATGACGCGATGGCTTTCAAGACGATCATGGTTCAACTGGACGTGGACGCAATCGCAGCGCCACGCATCGCGATGGCGTGGGATCTTGCTCAACGGATCGAGGCCGACCTGATCGGCTTCTGCGCCGCCGAGCCGCATTTTGTCCTCCCAACCAGCACTGATGACCAGGCCGCGACCAAGGCGTTGTGGCGCCAGGTAGAGGAGATAGAAGGTCGCCTCGACTGCCTGAGGGAGGAATTCCTGAGCATCGTCAACGGCAGCAATCGTGCCTCGTGGCGCGGAGAGGTAGGCAATCCCACGCGCCAACTTGCGCTCAATGCGCGTGCCGCCGACTTGATCCTCGCTGGCCCGCCGACGGCCGATCTGGTGGTCGACCGTCATCGTGTGCTTGATCCGGCAAGTCTCATCCTTGCGGCGGGCCGTCCGATACTCGTGGCATCGGAACCCCTTGCGCCGATAAGAGCCGAAAGCATCCTGATTGCGTGGAATGACACGCGGGAAGCGCGACGTGCCGTCGTCGACGCTATGCCTTTCCTGATCACCGCCAGGGATGTCGTGATCGCCACCGTGGACAATGGGAATACTGGACCCAGGGAAAATGCAGCGGATGTCGAACTCTTTCTGACGCGCCACGGTGTGAAGGCGCGATCCGAAATCTTGGATGCGTGCCGCTCCGAACCGGCGGAAATCCTCCTCCAGATCGGACAGGATATCGCGGCCGATCTCATCGTTCTCGGTGGCTACGGTCATAGCCGGGTACTGGAGAGGACCTTTGGCGGCGTGACGCGTTCTGTGCTGCGCAGCGGATCATTGCATCGGTTCATATCGAACTGAGGAGGTGACACCTCCAAATCGTGGTTTTGACATAAATCAAGGTCTTCCGCTTCCGCAAACGGTTACGTCTAACCTTGCCAAGTTCGGTGTAGCTGATGCCCGCAGCGCAACCGCGAGCAAATAAGGAAATTCGGACATGAATTACCAGCGGTTCTTCGAGGACGCGATCGACCAGCTCCATGCCGAGCGTCGCTATCGCGTCTTCGCCGACCTCGAGCGCATCGCGGGCAAGTTTCCGCGCGCCATCTGGCGTTCCAACGGCCGCGCCGAGGAAATCACCGTCTGGTGCTCCAACGACTATCTTGGCATGGGCCAGCACGCCGACGTCATCGCCGCGTTCC